>NZ_JARVRY010000004.1:0-397969 GCF_030209485.1 Novosphingobium sp. fls2-241-R2A-195 | reverse complement strand
ATGGTCGAGCGCATGATGCGTGATCGGCGCCATCCCGAGCAGGGTTATCGCTCGGCGATGGGCATCCTCTCGCTAGGGCGCGGCTATGGCCATGTCCGTCTCGATGCGGCCTGTGACCGCGCGCTGGCAATCGAGGCCACCACATATGCCTCGGTCCTCTCGATCCTCAAATCCGGGCTGGATCAGGCCAGTCCTGCCCAAGAACCGATCCGGCCAGCTCCATCGCACGGCAACATCCGCGGTGGGGTCTACTATCAGTGAAAGGAAGCGACGATCATGCTGACACACCCCATGTTGGACCAGATGCAGACGCTGGGGCTCGCCGGGATGGCGAGTGCTTACCGTGAACTTGCCGAACAAGCGGGAAGCGAAGGGCTCGCCCGGGACGAATGGCTCGGGCTGATGCTCGATCGGGAGATGGCGATGCGCTGTGACAAGCGGCTCGCCAACCGGCTTACGGCCGCGCGACTACGATTCAGCGACGCCTGTATCGAGAACATCGACTTCGCCGCGCACCGCAAGCTGGATCGCCGCAGCGTCCTGGCGCTTGCGCAGGGCGACTGGCTCAAGGCGCATGAACATCTAATCATTACAGGGCCAACCGGTACGGGGAAAACCTGGTTGGGGTGTGCGTTCGCCCGTCAGGCAGCCCGGCTCGACTACTCGGTACTCTACGTTCGCATGCCCCGACTGTTCGAAGATCTGGCAATGGCCCGGCTCGACGGCCGCTTCCCGCGCCTGATCGACAAGCTCACCCGCATCCAACTGCTCGTGCTCGACGACTGGGGCAGCCATGGGCTGACCGAGCAGCAGCGCGGCGATCTGCTTGAAATCTTCGAGGAGCGCTACAAGCGTAAATCCACCTTGATTACGGCTCAGTTACCGGTCGCTCAGTGGCACGAAATGATCGGTGCCCCCACGATCGCTGACGCCATCCTCGACCGCCTGGTACACAATGCCCACCGCATAACACTCGAAGGCGACAGCATGCGCAAAACCCGACCCGCGCCCCTCTTGACCGACATAGAGAAAGCCGAAATCATAACCGCCTGAACCACAACAAGGCACCTATGACCAAACTGCGCCGACTGTCCGGGACTTAGCGAAACGCATGTCCGCGATTTTGTGAAACGGCTGTCCAGAACTTCTGAAATACGCAGCTCGGGGTCGATGTGATCGATCTCTACTACATGCACCGCCGCAGCGCCGACGTGCCGCTGGCCGAATCCATCGGAGCGATGGCACAGCTGGTTGAGGCGGGAAAAGTGCGGGCGATCGCGCTGTCGGCGGTCTCGGCGGAGGAACTGCGGGAGGCGCATGCGATCCATCCGATCGCCGCGCTGCAGTCGGAATGGTCGATCTTCACCCGCTCGATCGAAGCTGAGGTCGTGCCCGTTGCCGCCGAACTGGGCGTGACGGTGGTTCCCTATTCGCCGCTCGGGCGCGGCATGCTCACCGGGCAGGCATTCGCCACGGCCATCGGCAGTGAGGATGCCCGCAATCACTTCCCGCGCTTCTCGCCTGAAAACCGGGACGCGAACATGCGGCTCGTCGCAACCATCGACGGTATCGCGGCCGGACTGGGCGTAACCTCGGCGCAAGTGGCGATTGCCTGGCTCTATGCCAAGGCGCGCGAACTGGGCGTGGCGATCGCGCCGATCCCCGGCACCCGCAACCGCGCGCGCCTGGAAGAGAACGTCGCCGCCGCATCGGTGGTGCTGGACACATCGGTGCTCGAGGCGCTGGAACCGCTGGCGCGCGAAGTCGCCGGCATCGCCGTCTGATATTTTAGAACCGTCGCGAGTCTGGCTATGCACCGACCCAAGATTACCACCGATCGCCTGATCTTGCGTGCCCATACGATCGACGATCTCGATGCCGTGTTCGAACTCGCGACCGATCCGGCGGTGCTCCAGTTCATTCGTGCTCTGCCCACATCGCGCGAGGAGGCGTGGCATCGCCTTCTGCGCTATGCGGGACACTGGAGCCTGCTGGGGTTCGGCATGTTCGCGGTGTTCGAACGCGCCAGTGGGGCGTTCATGAGTGATGTCCCTGCGCTCCTGCCAAACGGCCGGAATGTCCGCTTCCCGCTCTTCCATCCGCCGCGAGCGCGTATCCCCGCCGCGGGGCTTTGGGGCAATGTCACCCGTCTCGCGCTACTGTGCTCGCCAGCGGACCGCCGTTGATGGTGCTACACCAACCGGCCCGCCGCAGCACGGCAACTCGATCCACACTATCCACTATTCACCGCTATGTCGCAGCACTGCTCTGTCTTTGGTATCGCCCAGACCCCTATTTTGGACGGACATTGGCTGGCAGACGAGCGGTGAAGATAACGGACCAAGAACTGCGGGATCACTCAACGGATCGAACTTATTCTCCCCTTGACCGGACCGCTGCTTCCGCAAAAGCGCGGTAGGCATGCCTGTCTTTCCGGAGATAACCATATGTATCTTAGAGGAATTATGGAAATCCTGCGGGTTTCTGCCCTGTTGCGATCGTTGGTCGATCTCGGCCCAACCGACGACTGGTGGTACATGGTCGACAGCACTATCATCCTCGCCTCTTGTCGGCTGCTGACGCTAAAGGGGGCTTTGCAAGGAGGCTTTTGGTCGATCACGCGGCATAGACGCCCGCTGCGACAATCATAGCTTCCCTCTCGACTTCCACCTGATAAGCGGCGAGTAATCTTATTACGGCGGCGTCGATGACCTGATGGCCGTCGCGGTTCCGAAGTCCAAAGCACTGCTCGCTGACAACGGTTACGATGGCAACCGTTTCCGTGAAGACCTGCTCCTGCCCGCCATTCCGCGACGTTCGAACCGCAAGGCGCCAGAGCATCCCGACTATCGCCGCTACTGCAATCGCAACCGGATCGAGCGCATGTTCGGTTTTCTCGAACACCAGCGCCGCATCGCCACCCGCTTCGAGAAAACCCCGCTTTCCTACCTCGGCTCCTCAACCTTGTTCCAGCAAGGCGGCTGAAGCATTTTGTCAACGCGACCTATAAATACTGAACGGCAGGTCTGGGGGCGGCATCTGGCATGCTGTACGGCTTGCAGGGGCGCGTAAAAACCAATCGTCGCGTATGGTATCGCGCTAGCGGTAACCGGCCAAGACCGGCGACCCGCCTGCGTCTAGTCGAGGAACGCGCGCATGATGCGTGAACGGCTTGGATGCTTGAGCTTGCGTAGCGCTTTCGCTTCGATCTGGCGGATACGCTCGCGGGTCACCGAGAACTGCTGTCCAACCTCCTCCAGCGTGTGATCGGTCGGCATGCCGATGCCGAAGCGCATGCGCAGCACACGTTCCTCGCGAGGCGTCAGCGACGCCAGCGTGCGAGTGATCATTTCCTTCAGGTTGGCCTGGATCGCTGCGTCCACCGGGATGACGGCGTTCTCGTCCTGAATGAAGTTGCCGAGGCTGCTGTCTTCCTCGTCGCCGATCGGCGTTTCGAGGGAGATCGGCTCCTTGGCAATCTTGAGAACCCGCTTCACCTTTTCGAGCGGCATCGACAGTTTCTCGGCCATTTCCTCGGGCGTGGGCTCGCGGCCCTGGTCATGGAGGAACTGACGGCTGGTGCGTACCAGCTTGTTGATCGTCTCGATCATGTGGACCGGGATACGGATCGTGCGAGCCTGATCCGCGATCGAACGCGTGATTGCTTGTCTGATCCACCAAGTCGCATAAGTCGAGAACTTGTAGCCGCGGCGGTACTGAAACTTGTCGACCGCCTTCATCAGGCCGATGTTGCCTTCCTGGATGAGATCCAGGAACTGCAAGCCGCGGTTCGTGTACTTCTTGGCGATCGAGATCACCAGACGCAGGTTCGCCTCGACCATTTCCTTCTTGGCGATGCGCGCTTCACGCTCCGCCTTCTGCACCATGTTCACGATGCGGCGGAACTCGGGCAGCGCCATGCCGGTGGCGGTGGCGATGTCCGAGACTTCCAGACGGATGCGCTCGGCAGGCTCAGCCTCGTTTTCCGCGAAGGCAGCCCACTTCTTGTCCTTCCTGGCCACTTCGGCGACCCATGTGTCGTCCAATTCCCGGCCCGTGTAGGCTTCGAGGAAGTCGGCGCGCTTCACCTTGTGACGCTCGGCCAGACGCAACATCTGGCCACCCAGCGTCGTCAGGCGACGGTTGAAGGAGTAGAGGTTGTCGACCAGATACTCGATCTTGCTCGCGTGGAACTGCACTGCCTCCACCTGCGCGGTGAGATCCTCCCGCAGTTGCAGATACTGGTCTTCTTTCTCGCCCGGGAAATCAATGCCAAGCGCCAGCGCGTCGAGCCGGTCGCTTTGAAGACGTTCAAAGGTGCGGAACAGTTCGGTGATGAGCGCGAATTTCTCCAGCGCTTCCGGTGTGAGGGCCGCTTCCATCTGGCCGAGGGAGAGGGTGTTGTCCTCTTCATCGTCCTCGACCTTGCGCTTGGGGATCGGGTTGCCGTCCTCGTCGACTTCCTCCGAGTTGTCCTCGCCGGAATCGTCATCGTCCTTGAAAGAAGGACCGGCCGTGGCAGCGGAAATCTCGCCGTCGGCTTCACCGTCCTCACCCAGGTTTTCCGGCTGCGGCTCCTTGGAGAGCATGGCGTCGAGATCGAGAATCTCGCGAAGTTGCATGTCGCCATTGTTGAGCGCTTCGGACCAACCGATGATCGCATGGAAGGTCATGGGGCTTTCGCAAAGCCCCATGATCATCATGTCGCGGCCAGCTTCGATGCGCTTGGCGATGGCGGCCTCGCCCTCGCGGCTGAGCATCTCGGCGGCGCCCATTTCCTGCAGGTACATCCGTACCGGGTCATCGGAACGCCCGAGCGTGTCCGCCTTGCGGGTTTCGCCGGGGCGGCGCCGGGAATTGCCTTCGTCGAACTCGGAATCCGAACCCGAATCGTCATCGCGGCCATCGACGGCCTCCACGCCCTCTTCCTGCTCACCCTCTTCATCGTCATCATCATCGTTCTCGACGATCTTGACGCCCATTTCCGAGATCGCGGCCATGATGTCCTCGATCTGGTCGGTGGTCATCTGGTCTTGCGGCAGCGCGGCATTCAACTCCTTGACCGTGATGACGCCCTGGCTCTTGGCGCGCGCGATGAACCGCTGGACCGAACCTTTGTCCAGGTCGAGAAGAGGGGAGTCGTTGTCACCGCTGCGATCGTCGTTCGTCATGTAATCCGTTGTCGTTTTATTGGCCTTTGCGTGACGGTCGTGCCGCCAGGACAAGGTCAGGTTTGAGGCTGCTAAGGGGCAGCCTTTCAAGCAAGAATTGAACTACCGCTGGTCCGGGGCTCAAGTAATGTGTCCGGTCATCAGTTCCAGAAGAAAGCTGATCCCCCGCAGCAGGACGTGTTGTGCGTACGCCTGAAGGGTACTCATTCGTACCCTTGCAGGTATCTGGCCGAAGGCGGGCTGGATCAGCGCCTTCGGCATAAAGCGCGTGTCTTTCCGTTACCGATCGCAATGCGACAGAGGAAAGCCGGAGCAGAGGCCATGGCCACCTGTGGCAGCCATGGCCAAGTCCGTCAGCGCTGGACCAGATTCACGGCAGATGCCTTGCCGCGACGATCGATCTCGATCTCGAATTCGAGCTGATCGCCTTCCGAAAGACCATGCAAACCGGAACGCTCGACGGCGCTGATATGCACGAAAGCGTCAGGCTGGCCGTCATCGCGCACGATGAAGCCGAAGCCCTTGGAGCCGTTGAAGAACTTGACCGTGCCGGTGGCCTTTTCACCAGTCGACTGGCGCGGAGCGGGAGCGGCGGCACGTTCGCGACGTTCAGCAACGATGACCTCACCGACAATCGTCAGTTCGGATGCGGAAACCTTGCCATTGCGCTCGACCAGCTGGAATTCCAGCTGCTGGCCTTCGGCCAGCGTCTCGAGGCCGGCAGACTGCACGGCGCTGATGTGCACGAATGCGTCGTCGCCGCCACCTTCAAGCTGGATGAAGCCGAAACCCTTGTCGGGGTTGAAAAACTTGACCGTTCCACGACCCTGCCCGACGACCTGGCCCGGCCCGCCACGCGAACCACCGCCGCCGCCAAAACCACCACCGCGCGATCCGCCGAAGCCACCACGCTGGCCGCCGCCGAACCGATCACCGCCACCGCCGAAGCGATCACCGCCGCCGCCGCCGAACCGATCGTTGCCACCACCCCAACGATCATCACCACCGCCGAACCGATCACGACCATAGCCGCGATTTCCCTTGTCGAATGTCATCTTTTAAGTACCTTAAGCTACGTCTGACGAAACCTATCCTCGCGAGTCAACGTAGCACGCAAGGCCGCAGAATCCTTCTCAGGATGCAGGGATATAAGGCTATAGCAGCGCCGTAGCTTCTTGGCGACCAGAGTTCTGCATAAGGCCAGATCCCCGAGTCGCCGCATTCCATCGCTTCGTTCACGACTTGATTCACGACGGTGTCGGCGCCAAGTCCGATCTTTCCTGCTTGCCGTTGCGCCTCGTTCGGATCTCTAACCTGCCAGTCCGCAATCAGACATTTTATGAATAGGGGGGTAAAAGTAGATGGTTTGTAAATTGGCAACAGAAATTTGCGGGCGATTAATCGTGATGGGTCGAGAAAGGCAGTAGAAAATTTATGTGATAATATTCTAGGAGAGAGCTAAAATGATGAATTCCATGCCGGACGCGCATGTTTTAGTTGTGTGAATATGGCTGGCGAGCTGCCTCAAACCGCCGATTCAAAACGCTGGTTTGTCATCGCTTGGCCTGCCGGCAACAATCGGGAAGCGTTTTTTCGACGCGGGTCCTATTAAATGCAGCGATGTTAGGATCGACGGCCCGTCGCGAGAGTGGGTAAGACCTCCCGATAGCAGACGCCATGTGGCTTATCGATTCTGTCAGGAGCGCGGATCGAACATTGCGTATCAGATTCGACGTAGAACCGTCGCTGCTGGCGATTCCGCTGGGATCGTTCGAGCATTCCTACTTCGCCAAGCCCGTCGTGTCGTTCAACGAAGGGCGGGCATGAATGGGTTCGGAGGCATCTTAGCACCACAACCGAGCCAGGTTCGGTTTCTTGTCAGGAGCAGACCGTCTGCGCCTGAGAATGGAATATTGGCTACCGAACGGCGGTGACGGGGCGACCACAGAAACGGCAGCAACGTGCCGGCCCATCGCATCCGTGCACGGTTCACGCTGCTCGTCCAGGAAGCAACTTACCAAACGAGTGCCTCACGCCATTGACGGCTTCCGGGCGTGGAGCCGAACGAGGTCGATGAACGCACGCAAATTTGGCGGGAACATGGCGACGGCCGGAATAGTATAGGCAAAGCGGCGCCTCCTGCGGCATCCAGTCCACCAGCATCTGGATCAGTTGCCCGTCCTTGATGAGCGGCGTAATGGTCTGCTCAGCCAGATAGCCCAACCCCATCCCGGCGAGCGCGGCATCGAGCATCAACCCACTATCGTCGAGGATCAATCGACCGGGCACGTCGAGTTCGAGGCGTTCGTAATCGCTCTACCTTGCGGCCATTGCTTTCTGGTGATGAATGGCGATTCAAGCTAGATCGGGTGAGGCTCGCGAATATGGGCGATGCTTTCATACATCGGAATGTCAGCGGCGCTGATCTTAGAGAAGCAGAAGCTGGTTCCCGCTGTCCATTAGCGAATGAACGCTTTCGGTGGCCATCGCCGATGAGCCGCGGATCCCGGCTGCGACGAACTTTGCGATCGCGATTCGAAGGCTTGCTGCCAGCGCACCGTAAATCACGATTTTGTCTCGAAAGACACCGGATGTCTTGGCCATGGCGCTAATTCTTTTTGGTTGAACCATTGCTGACATCGTCACGCGGCTTGCCGTTGGAAGTGCGCTGGGCGCTTGCATTTGCTCCCGCAAGAACAGGGCCGCAAGCGGTTGACTTCGCATCACCGGGGTCGACGAATGCCAGCAATCCGGCAACTGGGGTGGTAAGCACGGCAAGGCCAAGTCCGGCCCCGGCACGGCCGACAAGTTGCGGGCTGATCACCTGCAGTTTCGGTTCCGAGAAATGACCACCCAGGCCAACGGGAGACTGGCCGGAGAACAGGCTGAACTTCTTGCCGTCGGCACGGAAAGCCATGTCCACCGCCTCGGTCGCGAAACTGAAGCCCCCGCGGCCGATCACCACGTTCTTGCTGGTGTCGATCAGGATCGGGTCGGCCGCGGCGGTTCCACCTCGGACGGTGAAGGCCAGCAGGCCGCAATTGACCTCGATCGGTTTCTTCAGTTTGCCCTGAAACATCTTGGAGACGAAGGTTCCGAGGTCCAGTTCGGCGAGTTGCGCATTCTGCGTCCACAGCGTGCCCTGCGGCATGACAAAGGCGATCCGGCCCGATGACGTCGCCAGCGAATCGTGGATCGTGTCACCTCTTCCGTCCAGTTCGATCCTGCCGCGAATAGTGCCGGTAGTACCGGAATCGGCGAGACCATAACCCGCCAGCAGGCGGCCCATCGGCGTCGAGGCCAGACGGATATCGTAACGGATCGCGGAGGGCCGCTGGCGGGTGTCGATCACGAAGTCCGAGGCCACGTCGCCGCGCGCCATGGAGAATGTCAGCGGCGACAGCGCCAGTCGCCCCCTGTCCAGCGACAGTTTCAGCGCGATGTTCGAGACGGGCACGTTCTTCGATCGGACCACGCCGATTTTCCAGTCGAGACCGGCATCGAAGCGTTGCATCATCGCAACCGGCAGTTCTGCGTCGGGAAGGATGCGGCGGGCTCCTGCTCCTGTCTGTGCAGCGGCAGCCATCGCGCCCTGCGAAGCTACGACATCGGGGTTGTAACCGATAAATGGGGCCGCATCGACAATGTCGAGGCGCCGGGTTTCCAGCGCGGCGTCCAGCCTCAGTCGCTGCGCATTGGTCACGGTGAAGCGGCCCGACAGGTCGGATTGGCCAAAAGTTCCCGTCATCCCTGTGAAACGATAGGTCTGCGCGTCCTTCACAAGCTGCGCCTCGAGCGCATAGCGGCGTGTCTGCGGAATGACGACATCAATCACCGCCATTAGGTCGGACAAGTCCCGCCCTTTGGCCGCGACTTTCAAGGGAACGTCCTCGAACTCTGTGAGGGCGGGCAGGGTGCCGGAAACGTCGATGACGCTATTGGCCGCCCATGCGCGCGCCTGTAGTCGGTTCTCTGCTCCGGAAAGACTGGCATCGGGGGACAGCAGTTCAGCCGTCAGGCGAAATGGCGTAGTGCGAAAAGTGCCGCTGCCTTTCAGCCCCACTGCCTTGCCGATCCGCGTATCCGTAGCCGCGATCGGATCAATGGTGAGGTTGGCGAGGAGCGGCATCTGCGGGTCGATGTAATGGATCTGCGTGCCGGTAATGTTGGCCCTGTCGATGCGTGGCATTTCGAAAGGCTTGCCTTCCCCGCTCGTTGCGAAAGTCCAGGTATTGCGCCTGTGGCCGGCATCCCATTCCAGATTGATGACGCCCCGATCGAGATCGAGTGCATAGACATGGCGATGCCCCAAAAGCAGCGAAAGCGGGGCGATCCTGGCTTCGATGCGCCGGGCGGCGAAAAGGGTGTTTTCCTTTGCCCATTGCGGGTTGGATACGGCCAACTCCTCGGCCACGAACTTGATCCGCAGCGGGGCGAAATAGAGCTGGAAGTTGCCGCCGACCTTGACCGTGCGATCGCTTAGCGAACTGGCGATGCTTTCGAAGGGGTGTCTGAGGAACCGTCCCTTGGTTATGAACAGAAGCAACCAGACAGCGAAGATCGCGGTGAGAATGGCAAGCAGGACATTCCGCGCGATGCGCCAGCGCCGCCGTCGTCTGGCGAAAGATATCGTCGCAGGCGGTTGAGATGCGGCTGGCGGTTCCATAAGGTCCACATCGCTTGAGCGTGGGTTTTGGTTTCAGGTGTTACCGTCGCCGGGACGGCTTCACGGCAGGGCTTAGGCGATTACCTGGTCTCCGATCGGCGTTTCCATGAAGTGATGCCCGCCCGGCGCAATGACCCAGCCGCCGACCGCGCATGGTGAATAGCGATAGCTGCGTAATGTTCCGGGGCTAGGCCTTGTTTTGGCGACCAAGATCGGGCGCACGGCATTGCTCGGTTCAGTCTGCGGCCTCTCGGTCAATGCTCATGTCGAGCGGATCCAGCCGCCAGTTTCCAGTTCGACCGTCTGCGTAATGCGAATTCGATCCAAAAATCGTCGATCGTGACTGACCACGATTAACGCGCCATCGTAGGCCATCAATCCGGCTTCGATCGCAGCGATCGATTCGAGGTCGAGATGGTTCGTCGGCTCGTCGAGGATAAGGAGCGGCGGCGGAGCAGGGTTGCCCAAGATGCAGGCAAGGCCGGCGCGCAGGATCTGACCTCCGCTCAGGGCGTGGACGGCCTTGTCGGCTGCTGCTGCCCTGAAGCCGAAACGAGCCAGCGCCGCGCGACATGCATTATTGTCCACCCCCTCGTTTAGTCGCGAGAAGTTCTCAGCGATGGTCTGTTCCTTGTGCAGGATGGTGGCCTGCTGATCGAGTAGCCTACGGGGAACGTGGCATTCCGCTCGCCCTGACGACGGGGTAAGTTCGCCGATGATGACCCGCAGCAAAGTCGATTTGCCGCTGCCATTCGCTCCGGTTATCGCAACCCGTTCGGGTCCGACGATGCGCAGTGACATGTCGCGTAATATCGATGCCCCATCCTCGTATCCTGCGGAGACATGCTCGAGCGTAAGAACATCGCGAGACGGGTTAAGGCCTGTCGTCGCGATCTGAACCGAGATGGGCTGGAATATTTCGATCCGCGCCCTTGCCCGTTTCACAGCGAGTTCCGCCTCGCTGCGCTGCCGTTCGGCGAGGCGTCTGTTTTCTCCGCCGCTGTTTTCCGCCTGCTCGCGGCGGGCCCCGAGCAGGATACGCGGCATGCCGCCACGACCGGCCTGGCGATTTCCCGCTGCATCGCGCCGCTGCTGACGCTCTGCGGTTATTTGCGTCTTGCGGGTCACTTGCGCCCGATGGTGCTCGGCCGATGCGAGATCATGCTCGGCGGCAGCGAGTTCAACGGCCTTGCGTGCGCAGTAATCACTCCAGTTGCCACCATAACGCGCGGCCCCCAGCGAGGTAAGTTCGATGATCGAGTCCATGGCGTCGAGCAATTCGCGGTCATGGCTCACGACGATGGCGCCTGCACGCCAGTGCGCCAGCATATCGATGACGGCCGCTCTGCCCTCTGCGTCAAGGTTGTTCGTCGGCTCATCAAGCAGCAGAAAATCCGGCTGGGTGAAATGCAATCCCGCCAGCGCCGCGCGTGTCCTCTGTCCGCCCGACAGGCAGCCGAGCGGCGTATCGAGCGGTATCGGCAGCCCTAGGCAGGCCAGTGCGTCGGCTGCGCGGGTTTCCACGGTCCAGTCGGCCTCGACCAGTTCGTCCAACGTCGCGGTGCCGGCTTCGGCGCCGCGAAGAACCGCGAGTGCATCGGCGATTCCGAGCAGATGCGCCACGGTGCCGTCGGCCGATGCCTGTACAGCCTGCCGTAGCAATCCCACTGTGCCCTGAACGCGAACGGTTCCTCTGGACGGCGACAGGTCGCCGCAGATGAGGCTCAGCAGCGTCGATTTGCCAATGCCGTTGCGTCCGACAAGGCCGGCGCGTTCCTTGCTGAAATCGAGGGTCAGGTCATCAAGAACGCGGCGGCCGTCAGGCGCGGGCCAGGTGAGTTTGGAAATGGAAATGGAGGCAGGCATGAACACAGGTTTCCTTGGCGGCAAGGCGGGTAGGCGATGCGGTCAGGGACAAGTTCATGATTACACACTCCGTCAGGGGTGCAGTGGATATAGTCGCTGCGGGCACCGATCGCAATCGACTGATTCGATGACGATCAATCCTGGCGAACAGGAGTTTACCCTCCTGCAAAGTCGCTGTAAGGCGCAGCGCTCGAAGGGTGGGGAAACTCCGTTCTTCGAACATGATCGCGCCGGTGCCCCTGACGGGGCTTAATCGGGAATGCGGTGCGGGGGCTTGCTCCCAAATCCGCGGCTGTCCCTGCAACTGTAAGCGGGTAGCGCGATGCACTCGCCCTTTCGAGGGGCAGCCACTGGGCCTTAAAGGTCCGGGAAGGCGTGCATCAAGCTGTGACCCGCGAGCCAGGAGACCTGCCGGCGCACTGGTCGCTCTTGCCTTGGTCCAGGGGATGGTCACGGCACGGTTGTTCTTCCGTCTGGGCGACGAAGCGGTGCGGCTGGGGCTGCACGCGCGCGTGTCGCCGGGCGCCTGTTGCGCCCGCCCGTCGGCCCGCGTCGGTCGGCTGTGGCCGGTAAGCCCCATCCTCAGGTTCGGCCCGGCGCGCGGGGTGGGATGGCTGTGAGCCTGCAGGAAGAGGGCGTGATACGGGGCTGGTGCCCCAACGCCTGGCGTCCGATGATGGCCGGAGATGGACTGCTGGTGCGGGTCAAGCCGCACCTCGGCCGGATGAGCGCCGCCCAGGCGGTTGCCTTGGGCGAGGCCGCGCTGGCCTATGGCAATGGCCTGATCGACTTGACGCGGCGCGCCAACTTCCAGATTCGCGGGGTAAGCGAGGTGCACTGGCCGGTCCTGCTGGAGCATCTGTGCGCGCTCGGTCTCGTCGATGGTGACGGCGAGCGGGAGAGCCACCGCAACATCCTCGCTGCACCGGACTGGCGTGCGGGCGACGACACCGCGCGCATCGCCGACGAACTGCGCGACCGGCTGGCGGGATTTCCGCAGCTGCCGGGCAAGGTCGGCTTCGTCATCGATGCGGGCGAGGCGCCGGTGCTGGCGCGCGAGCCGGGCGACTTTCGGATCGAACGCACCCTCGACGGCCCGCTGATGCTGCGCGCCGACGGGCGAGCCGAGGGCGTGAAGCTGACGGTCGGCGGCGAGGTCGATGCCCTGCTGGCGCTCGCGCGGTGGTTCGTCGAAAGCGGCGGCGCGAAGGCGCGGCGGATGGCCCGGCACCACGCTCCGCTGCCCGCCTTGGCCTGCGATGGTGCCCGGCCCGCCCCGCCTCAACCGCCCATCGCGCCCGGCCGGCGGCGGGACGGGATCGCCTGTGGTTTGCCGTTCGGGGGCATCGAGGCGAAGACATTGCTGGACCTGATGCGAAGCCCCGGCGTCACCGGAGTGCGCCTGACGCCCTGGCGCGTGCTGCTCGTCGAAGGGGGCTGCTCGACCGATGTTCCCGGTCTCGTGACCGATCCCGCCGATCCGCTGCTGCGGGTGGATGCCTGCCCCGGTGCCCCCGCTTGCCCGCAGGCCAGCGTGGAAACCCGCGATCTGGCCCGGCGGCTTGCCCCCCTCGTGCCGGGCCGTCTGCATGTGTCCGGGTGCGCCAAGGGCTGCGCCTCTTCGCTGCCCGCCGACGTGACCGTGACCGGCCGCGGCGGACGCTACGACCTTGTCTTCGGCGCCCGCGCCGATGCGCAGCCGCTGTGCCGAGGGCTGGACAGCGCCGACATTCTCGCCCGCCTTGGAGCTTCCTGATGCCGCATGCCTACGAGAAGGACGGCGCCGCGATCTATCGCCAGTCCTTCGCTATCATCCGCGCCGAGGCCGATCTCGTGCGCTTCGGGGCCGAGGAGGAGCCGGTCGCGGTGCGCATGATCCATGCGGCGGGCATGGTGGGCCTCGAAGCGCATATCCGCTTCTCGCACGGTTTCGCGGCGGCAGCGCGCGATGCGCTGGTCGCCGGTGCGCCGATCCTGTGCGATGCGCGCATGGTGTCCGAGGGCGTGACCCGCGCGCGCCTGCCCGCAGACAACCGGGTGATCTGCACCCTCAACGACAGCCAGGTACCGGACCTCGCCCGTACCATGGGCAATACCCGCTCCGCCGCCGCGCTGGAGCTGTGGCGGCCGCATCTGGCAGGTGCGGTGGTGGCGATCGGCAACGCCCCCACGGCGCTGTTCCACCTCCTCGACATGCTGCAGGACCCGGCCTGCCCGCGCCCGGCGGCGATCATCGGCTGTCCGGTGGGCTTTGTGGGAGCGGCCGAGTCCAAGGACGCGCTGTGGGAGGCGGCGCCGGTCCCCTGCTGCATCGTCGAGGGGCGCCTCGGCGGCAGTGCCATCACGGTGGCGGCCATCAACGCCCTTGCGAGCCGTGCCGAATGAGCGCGCCGGATCATGGCACGATCCACGGCGTCGGCCTTGGCCCCGGCGCGGCCGACCTCATGAGCGTGCGTGCGGACCGGCTGGTGCGCGGCACGCGGCAGATCGCCTATTTCCGCAAGAAGGGTCGCTCCGGCCACGCCCGGCGCATCGCGCAGGACCTGCTGCGCGCCGATGCGGTCGAGATCGCGATGGAATATCCGGTGACCACCGAAATCCCGCTGTCCGATCCGGGCTACAACGCCTGCCTCTCCGAGTTCTACGCCGGATGCACCGAGCGGCTGCTGGACGCCACCCGCACCGGCGAGGATGTGGTGGTGCTGTGCGAGGGTGATCCGTTCTTCTACGGGTCGTTCATGCACCTCCACAGCCGCCTTGCGGGCCAAGCGCCTGTGGAGGTCGTGCCCGGCATCACCGGCATGGCGGGTGCATGGAACGCCACCGGCCTGCCGATCACGTGGGGGGATGACGTGCTGACGGTGGCGATGGCCACTCTGCCCGAAGCGGAGCTGGCGCGGCGCATCCGCGATACCGACGCGCTGGTGGTCATGAAGATCGGCCGCAACCTGCCCAAGCTGCGCCGCGCCGTGGCCGCAGCCGGGCGCGAGGATGCCGCATGGTTGGTCGAGCACGCCGCCATGCCGGGCCAGAAGGTGACCCGGCTGGTCGATGCCGAGCAGGTCGCGCCCTACTTCTCGATCCTGCTCATCCACGGACAGGGGCGCCGACCGTGAGTGCCGGTTGGGTTGCCGTCGCTGGGCTGGGGCCGGGCAGCGAGGCGCTCGTCACGCCCGAAGTCACCGCTGCGCTGGCCGAGGCGACCGACGTGGTCGGCTACATTCCCTATGTTGCGCGCGTGGCGCCTCGGCCGGGGCTGACGCTGCATCCTTCCGACAACCGCGTGGAACTGGACCGGGCGGCCTTCGCGCTCGACCTTGCGGCGCAGGGGCGCAGGGTGGTCGTCGTGTCATCGGGCGATCCCGGAGTCTTCGCAATGGCCTCCGCGCTGTTCGAGACGCTGGAGGCAGGGCCGGTTTCATGGCGCGATCTCGACATACGCGTGCTGCCGGGGATTACCGCCATGCTCGCCGCCGCGGCACGGGCAGGCGCGCCGCTCGGGCATGATTTCTGCGCGATCAACCTGTCCGACAACCTCAAGCCGTGGAACGTCATCGAGAAGCGCCTGCAGCTGGCGGCGGAGGCGGACTTCGCCATGGCGTTCTACAACCCGCGATCCAGGGCGCGGCCCGAAGGGTTCGCCAGAGTGCTGGAAGTCCTGCGCGATGCCTGCGGCGACGAGCGGTTGGTCCTGTTCGCCTGCGCGGTGTCGACCCCGGAGGAAATGCTGCGGATCGTCCCGCTCGGGCAGGCAAGCGCGGAGATGGCCGACATGCGCACCGTGGTGATCGTCGGGTCGAGCCGGACGCGGGTGATCGAGCGGCCGGGCGGGTCGATTCTCTACACTCCGCGCTCGGTTCCGAAGGATGCGGCATGAGCGATCCAGTCGAGCACCTCCCCGGGCTGGTGGAACTCGGTGCGGGTGGAAAGAACCGGGCGCTCGATCATCAGCACCGGCAGGCCGAGATCGCGCGCGGCGGCGAGTTTCGCTGCGGCACCGCTGCCGCCCGCGTTCTTGCAGACCACGAGGTCGATGGCATGGTCGCGCAGGAGCCGCGTGTCGTCCGCGACGCTGAACGGGCCGCGATCGACCACCAGTGTGTGACGGGGCAGCGCGGGCGGCAGGTCCGGCGCATCGACGAAGCGCAGCAGGTAGTGATGCTGCGGACGGGCGGCGAAAGCCTCCACGTGCATGCGGCCCAGCGCGAGCATGACGCGGCGCGGCGGTCCGGCAAGGGCATCGACGGCACCGGCGATATCGGGTGCATAGGTCCAGTCGTCTCCTGCTACCGGCTCCCATGCCGGGCGGGTGAGCACGGCGTGCGGTACGCCTGCGATGCGCGCCGCTTCCACCGCATTCGCGCTCATCGTTGCGGCGAAGGGATGGGTGGCGTCCACCAGATGAGTAACGCAGTTTGCGCGCAAGTAGGCGGCGAGCCCGGACACGCCGCCGAAGCCGCCGATGCGCGTGGGGATCGGCTGCGGGCGCGGGTTTTCGGTGCGTCCGGCATAGCTGAGCATTGCGGTCATGCCGGACGCCGCCAGCAGGCGGGCAAGCGCGCTCGCTTCGGTGGTTCCGCCCAGCAGCAGGATGTTCGGCATGGCTGACAGCATCGCTTCCCCCTGGTTGACGATCGTGGGCATCGGCGAGGATGCGGCGGACGGACTGAGCGCGGCAAGCCGCGCGGCACTGGAACAGGCGCAACTAGTGATGGGCGCCGCCCGCCACCTCGCGTTGCTGCCGGGGCTTAGTGCGCCGAGCCGCGAATGGCCAGTTCCCTTCGCCGACGGCATCCCGCTGCTGCTGGCGGAGCGCGGGCGCAAGGTGGTGGTGCTGGTCTCCGGCGATCCGTTCTGGTTCGGGGCGGGGAGCAGTGTGACTCGCGATCTTGCTCCGGGCGAATGGATCGCGCACCCGGCGCCTTCCACGTTCGGACTGGCGGCCGCGCGGCTGGGCTGGGCGCTGCAGGGCTGCACCTGCCTTGGTCTTCACGCCGCGCCGGTGCAGCGCCTGCGGCCTCACCTTGCCAAAGGGCGGCACATACTGGTGCTCGTGCGTGATGGCGAAGCGGTGGCTGGGCTGGCCGCGTATCTGGTCGAGCGTGGTTTCGGCGCTTCTACGCTGCATGTGCTGGAAGCATTGGGCGGGCCGCGCGAACGGGTGCGCAGCGTCGAGGCACAGGCGCTGGGCTTCGACGATATCCGGCATCCGGTAGCGGTGGGGATCGAGGTCGCCGGCGTGGGTGACGCCTTGCCCGCGACCAGCGGCTTGCCTGACGATCTGTTCGATCACGACGGCCAGATCACCAAGAGCCCGCTACGTGCGCTGACGCTCAGCGCCCTCGCGCCGCGTCCCGGCGAGCGCTTGTGGGACATCGGGGGCGGCTCGGGCTCGGTCTCGATCGAATGGTTGCTGGCGCATCCGGCCAACACCGCCTGCGCCGTCGAGGCCGATCCGAGCCGCGCCGGCCGGGCGAGGGCGAACGCGCTGGCGCTGGGCGTGGACCGGCTGGAACTCGTCCTCGGCCGCGCGCCGCAGGTCTTGCCTGACGGCCGCCCGCCGGATGCCGTGTTCATCGGTGGAGGACTATCTGACGGATTGCTCGACGCCTTGTGGCAGCGGCTTCCCACAGGCACCCGGCTGGTAGCCAATGCTGTGACGCTGGAGTCCGAAGCCTTGCTCGCCCGCTGGCAGGGCGAGCAAGGCGGCACGCTGATGCGCATCGAACTTGCGGATGCGGCACCGCTCGGCACCCGGCGCGGCTGGCGTTCGCGCTATCCGGTGGTGCAGTGGAGCGTGGTGCTGTGATCGTGGCTGGCTTCGGTTTTCGCGCAGGAGCCAGCGTGTTCTCGCTGATTTCCGCGTATCAACAGGCGCGCGAGGGTGCACCGCCCGTCACGCATCTGGCCACCCCGGCCGACAAGGCGGCGCTGCTCGCCGAACTGGGGAACCTGCTGGACCTGCCCCTGATCGCCGTACCGCCCGGCCAGCTGGCGCAAGTGTCTACGCTCACCGCCTCCACCGCCGCGCAAGCTGCAAGAGGCGTCGGCAGCGTCGCCGAGGCCAGTGCACTTGCCGCTTTCGACGACGATGCCGCCACGCTCGCAGGCCCCCGCCACATTTCACGCGACCGCATGGCGACTTGCGCCATAGCATTGGGAGTTTCCGCATGACCGTCCACTTTATCGGCGCCGGCCCTGGTGCGCCCGACCTGCTCACCCTGCGCGGCCGCGACCTGATCGCGGCAAGCCCGGTGTGCCTCTACGCAGGGTCGCTGGTGCCCGCAGAGGTGCTGGACCACTGCCCGCCCGGCGCGCGCATCGTCAACACCGCGCCGATGGACCTCGACGCCATCATCGCCGAGATCGCCGAGGCCCATGCCGCCGGGCAGGACGTCGCGCGGCTCCATTCGGGCGACGTGTCGGTCTGGTCGGCGATGGGCGAGCAACTGCGCCGCCTGCGCGCGCTGGACATTCCCTTCACCGTCACCCCGGGCGTTCCGGCCTTCGCGGCCGCTGCCGCCGCGCTGGAGGCCGAACTCACTCTGCCCGCGCTGGCGCAGTCGCTGGTGTTGACCCGCACGCCCGGCCGCGCGAGCACGATGCCGCCCGCCGAAAGCCTGACCAACTTTGCCGCGACGGGGGCGACGCTGGCGATCCACCTTTCGATCCACAACCTCGAACGGGTCGTGGCCGACCTTGCCCCGGTATACGGCGCCGATTGCCCGGTCGCGGTCGTATGGCGGGCGAGCTGGCCCGACCAGCGCATCGTGCGCGCCACGCTGGAAACGATCGAGGGCGCCGTTGCCGGGAGCATGGAGCGCACCGCGCTGATCCTCGTCGGCCGGGTGCTCGCTGCCGAGGACTTCGGGGAAAGCAGCCTCTACGCCCGCGGCTACGACCGCCGCTTCCGGCCGCAGACCGCAGACTCCCGCTACGCCGGATCTGCCGAGTGATCCATCTCGACCTCATCGGCATCGGCACGGGCAATCCCGATCACCTGACCGTCCAGGCGATGCGCGCGATGAACGAGGCCGACCTGATCCTGCTGCCGCGCAAGGGCAGCGCCAAGTCGGGGCTGCTCGACGTGCGCCGGACCATCTGCGACGCTGTGCTGACGCAGCCGGTGCGCGTGGTCGAGTTCGACCTCCCGACCCGCGATGCCGGGGGCGACTACATCGACGGCGTGCAGTCCTGGCACGGCGCCATCGCCGCCGCATGGGCCGCGCAGATCGCCACGCACCTGCCCGAAGGAGGCAGGCTTGCCCTGCTGGTGTGGGGCGATCCCTCGCTCTACGACAGTACCTTGCGGATCGCCGGACTGCTCATCGGCGGGGGCATGGCCATCGACATTCGCGTGGTGCCCGGCATCTCCAGCCTCCATGCGCTGACCGCGGCCCATGCCATCCCGCTCAACCAGCTGGCGGACGCAGTGACGATCACGACCGGACGGCTGCTGCGCACGCATGGCTGGCCGCCCGGCGCGGGAACGGTGGTGGTCATGCTGGACGAGGGCGGCGCCTTCGAGGCGCTGGATGCGCAAGGCATCGACATCTGGTGGGGCGCCTACCTCGGCATGCCCGGCGAAGCACTCGTCGCCGGGCGCCTTGCCGAAGTGGCGGAGACGATCATCGATCTGCGTTCGGCGCTGCGACGGGAGCATGGCTGGATCATGGACGTCTACCTCATGCGCAAGTCGCACGGGACCGCCGACGATCGATCAGGGCTCAGCCAAGTGCGACGTTGACGATCCTGGGCTGGGTGAAGTCCTCCATGCCCTCGATGCCCTGCTGACGACCGATCCCGGACTGTTTTGCGCCGCCGAAGGGCACGTCGAAGGGCAGTTCCAGGTGCTTGTTGACCCACACCGTTCCGCTTTCGATGCGTGAAGCGACCGCGATGCCGCGATCGATGTTAGAGGTCCACACCGTCCCGCCGAGGCCGTACTCGCTGTCGTTAGCCCGCCCGATCGCATCTTCCAGGTCGTCATAACCCAGCACCGGGAGCACCGGGCCGAACTGCTCCTCGCGCACGAGGCGGGCATCGTCGGGCAGGTCGCGCACGATGGTCGGCGCGATGAAGTAGCCGTCGCCTGCAAGCGCTTTCCCACCGGCGACGATGGTGCCCTGCGCTCGTGCGTCCTCGATGAAGCCCAGCACCTTCTCGAACTGGGCACGGTTCTGGATCGGCCCGATCGTTGTGCCCTGTTCGAGCCCATCGCCGACGACGGCCTCTCCGGCGAGCCTGACAAGCTCGGCGCATAGCGCATCGATCATCGAATTGGGGACGTAGACCCGCTTCACGGCAAGGCAGATCTGCCCCGCATTGGTGGTCGCGCCGCCGAATATCCGAGGCGCGACCTTGGCGATGTCCGCATCGTCGAGAATGATCGCCGCGTCATTGCCGCCCAGTTCCAGTGTGAACCGCTTGAGCGTATCAGCCGCGCTACCCAGCACTTTCCTGCCGGTGGGCGTGGACCCGGTGAAGCTGACATGCGCGACGTCGGGATGCCGGCTCAGCAGGGCGCCAAGGTCGTTCTGGTCGACCAGCGTCTGGAAGACACCGGGCGGAAGAATGCCGGAGGCGACCTCGCCCAGCAGCAAGGTCGTGAGCGGCGTGGTCGGCGCCGGCTTGGCGATAACGGTATTGCCGGTGATGAGGGCCGGGGCGAGCTTCACCATCAGCAGCAGCAAGGGGTAGTTCCACGGCGTGATCGCGGCCACCACGCCCAGCGGATAACGCTGCTCGATGATGCGTTCCGTCGGCGTCTCGCGCAGGACACGCGGCTGGAGGGTGAGCGGCGCGTAGTACGTCAGCGCGGCGACGGCGCCGAGAACCTCCTGCCTTGCCTCCTTCAGCGGCTTTCCCTGTTCCTGGGTGAGCAGCCGCGCGAAGTCGTCGACCCGCAGCCTGATCGCCTCGGCAAGTTCGTGGAGGCGGCGGCTTCTTTCGGCGAACCCCAGTGCGGCCCATCCCGGAAACGCGCGCTTCGCGGCGGCGATCGCCTGCAACGCCTGTCCCTCGTCCGCGCGGGGGGCGGACGCGAAGGCGCGGCCGCTTGCCGGGTTCACGACCTCGATGCTGGATGCACCGTCGATCAGCGCGCCATCGATCAATAGTTCGTAAGGCATGGTTGCGCGCTTTCCTTCGGTGATGCGAGACATGGCTCAGACCGGATCGCTGATTACCCGCTATTCGGGATTTGGCTAGAGTCGCCTTGTTGGGGGATGCACCAAAAAGTAACCACAATGGTCTAGCTTCCGTTCATGCGCATTGCGACGATCACCAACTGGGCCTATGGCGCGACCGTCTGCCTTACCATCGTGGCGGGCATCACGATGGTTCTGGCTTCCAGCGCCGACAAGGTCGAGCGCGCGGCGGTGCGTCAGCGCGACCTGTTCGACCAGTTGACCTTCGAGGTCGAGAACGACCTTGCCGAACTGACCGATCAGGCTCGCCTCGCGACGGTGACCGACGACCCCAGCCATGCCATCGCCTACGAGCGCACGCGGGCCTCGCTCGGCTCGGTTGAACAGCGCCTCGCGAGGCTGAAGGACGGCGGCGCCAGCGAACAGGAACTGCGCTCGTTGGCGGAGGGTCTCCGCTGGGCTACGACGCTGGAGGATGAGCAGCAGGCCGCGATCGCGGCCAGCCGTCGCGGCGAGAGCGCCACTGCGCGGGCGATCGTCTTCGGACCGGAGTACGAGCGCGAACTGGAGCGTGTGCGCTTCCTGATCGGCCGCTTCCGCTACATGCTCGACCAGCGATCGGACAATGCGATCGAACAGGCGAGCCAGGCCTCGCAGCGGCTGCGCTCGGTGTCCGAGGCCATGGTCGCGATCACGGCCGCTCTGTTCCTGCTGGTTTTGGGCTTCATCCTGAAGCGACGCATCCTGCGTCCGGTCATGACGCTGAGCGACGTGGTCAACCGCCTTGCCGACCAGGACTACACCGTGGAAACCCCGGCGTTCTCGCAAGTCGACGAGATCGGCGACATGGCGCAGGCGATCCGCATCTTCCGGGAGAACGGGCTGGAGCGCCAGCGGCTGGAGCGCGAGCGCGATGCCGACTGGGCCGTGCGGGACCTGCTGGCGCGCATGACACAGCGCTTGCAGGGGTGCGAGAGCGTTTCCGACCTCTTCGCCGTGGTGCGCCTGTTCGCCCCCAAGATCGCGCCGACGCTGGCGGGACGGCTCTATACGCTGGACAACCGCATGAAGCTGATGGTCTGTGCCGCCGAGTGGCGCGGGGCCAAAGATCAAGGAGTCAAAGATCAAGGGGTGGGGGAGCGCGGGCCGCAGGGCACCGACGCGGCGTTCGGCCCGGACGATTGCTGGGCGCTGCGGCGCGGTCAAATCCATGCGCCCGGCGGCGAGATGCTCGACGTCCCTTGCCGCCACGTTGTTCCTTCGGCGGCGCGGGCGACCATCTGCGTGCCGCTGACCGCGCAGGGCGAAACGATCGGCCTGCTGGTGCTGGAGAATCTGGCGGCCGACCATGGGCCGGACGATTCCACCGGCATCTATATCGAACTGATGTCCGAGACCGTGGGGCTCGCGCTTGCCAACCTGAACCTTCGCGACGTGCTCCACCAAAAGGCGCTGTTCGACCCGCTGACAGGTTTGCGCAACCGGCATGAACTGGACGACACCCTACGCCGGCTGGTCGCCACCGCCGATGCGGCAGGTACACCGATCGCCTGCCTGATGATGGACATCGATCACTTCAAGGGCCTCAACGACCGCTTCGGTCACGATGCCGGGGACTTCGTCATCCGCACCGTCGCGGCTGTCTTCGCCGGTGGTGCGCGAGATGACGATCTGGCGCTTCGCTATGGCGGCGAGGAATTCCTCATGCTGATGCCGGGGGCTGACGAGGCACTGGCGCTGGAGCGGGCCGAGCGTATCCGCGAGCGGGTGGCGGGCCTTGATCTCACGCAGGAGGGGCAACCTCTCGGACAGGTCACCGTCTCGCTGGGGCTGGCCGTCTATCCCCACCATGGACCGATCCAAGCATTGATCACCACTGCCGACGCAGCGCTTCTTCGTGCGAAGGAAGGCGGCCGCGACCGCGTCGTCGTCGCCACCCAGCGCAACCGTGGCGGCGGTATCTCGCCTGCTGTCGCAATCTGAAGCCCCTTTTTCGCATTAGCCTTCGTTCAGGACGAAGGCACGGCTTCGCATCATCCGGATTGTGCGGGGCGCCCGGCATCCTCATAGCCGTGCCATGACCGCAGATTTTCTCCTCATCGGATCGGGCCTGCTGGCGGGGGCGATGAACGCGCTGGCGGGCGGCGGTTCGTTCGTTTCCCTGCCGGCGTTGATGGCGGCGGGCGTGCCGCCCGTGACGGCGAATGCCTCCAGCAGCCTGGCGCTCTATCCGGGCGGGGCGGTCAGCGCCTGGGTCTATCGGGACGGGCTGGGGCCGATCGCGGGCGTCTCGCTGCGCTGGATGGCGGCGGTATCGGTCGTTGGCGGGCTGGCGGGAGGGGTGCTGCTGCTGGCGACGACGCAGGCGCTGTTTCTCCAGGCACTGCAATGGCTTTTGCTCGCCGCGACCATGGCGCTGGCCTTCGGGCGGCGCATCATGTCCGCGATCCACGGCTGGAGCGGCGCGGGTCGCGGCCTGATCCTGACCGGGCAGTTCATCCTCGGCATCTACGGCGGCTATTTCGGCGGCGCCGTGGGCATCATGATGATGGCGTTCTGGAGCTTTGTGACGCCCGATGACCTCAAGCGCCTGCAAGGGCCGCGCACCGTGCTGGTCACGGCGGCGAACACATCTGCCGTCCTGCTGTTCGCAGCCACGGGCGCGGTTGGCTGGCGCGAGGTTCTGATCCTCGCCCCAGCCGCGGCGGCAGGCGGCTATCTGGGCGCGTTGCTGGGGGTTCGTCTGCCTTCCGGCGTCGTGCGGGCCTTGACGCTGATCCTGGCGGTCTGCGTGACTGCCGCGTTTTTCGTGAAAGCCTACGGCTAGAACCACGGAGGCTGGGCGCTATGCCGCCGTCAGTTCGAAGGTCGCGATCCGAATGGTGAAGCTGCCGTCCTCCCGGATGGCGAAGGCATCGCGCACCGCTTCCGATGCTTCGGTCTGCAGCGCCCGGATCGCGGTGACGAGGGGCGCCGGGGTCTTCATCCGCTCGACCCATGCGGCGAACTCCATCGGCAGGGAATGCGTGGAAACGCGGAGGGTATCGAACCCGGCGCGGCTCAGCGCGGCCGACCATTCCTCGATCCGGTAATCGCGAACATGGCTGCGGTCGCGCAGCAGTTCCACCGCCTGCAGATGCGTGTCGAGCATCGGATGGCCGGGCGATATCACGTCGATGAAGATCGCGGGCGACCCCGCTTTCAGAACGCGCCGCCCCTCGCGCAGGCCGGCGTCGAGGTCCTGCCAGTGATGTGCGCTCATCCGGCAAACCACGGCGTCGAATTCCCCGTCGCCGAAAGGCAGCGCTTCCGCTGCGGCCTGCCGGGTCCTAATGTTGACGATACCGCGCCGCCGCGCTTCGCCCGTCACAGCATCGAGCATCGACGGGGTAAGGTCGCAGGCGATGACCTCGCCGACGTTTGGTGCGATCGTATAGGAGACGTGACCGCCCCCGCAGCCGAGATCAAGGACCCTTGCGGCCGACCAGGCTTGCGAGACATGCGCCAGTCGCTCAAGGTCAGGGCCGCTGGAGTGTGCGGTGCTGGAGACGTAGGCCTGCGCCTGTCCGCCGAACTGCCGGTCGACGATCGCGTTGTGCTCGCGTTGCATGGTGGTTCTCTTTCCTGTCCTGTGTGACGTTGCTGCCCGACCTGTGGTCCGTCCCGCAGCATGCGACAATGCGGGATATGCGATGCCAGCCTTCGCTGTTAACGAAGGCACATGCGTTTCGACCTTACCGACCTTCGCCTCTTCATCGCCGTAGTGGAGGCAGGCAGCATCTCCGGTGGCGCCAATCTTGCGCACATGGCGCTGGCTTCGGCGAGCGCGCGGATCAGCGGCATGGAGGCCGTGCTCGGAACCTCGCTGTTGGAGCGCGGCCGGCGTGGTGTGGTGCCCACACCTGCGGGACGCACTTTGTTGGCGCATGCCCGCATCGTGACGGCGCAGATCGAGCGCATGCGGGGTGATCTCGGCGTTTTCGCATCGGGCCTCAAGGGGCACATCCGCATGCTTTCGAATACGGCTGCGCTTGTCGAACTGCTTCCCGCCGCCGTGCGGGTGTTCCTGATTGCGCATCCCGACGTGGATGTCGACATCGAGGAGCGTACGAGTGCAGATATCGTTGCTGCCGTCGCGGAAGGGAGGGCCGAATTCGGGCTCATCGCGAACTCGGCCGATACTGCGGGGTTGGAGACTGTGACGGTCGCAGAGGACAGGCTGGTCGTCCTTTTTCCATCCCAGCATCCCCTTGCGAGCAGTTCGTCGATGCGTTTTGCCGAACTGCTAGACCAGCCTTTCGTTGGCCTGAGCGCCGGAGCGTTGCATTCGCATCTGGCGGATCAGGCCGCGAAACTTGGCCGCAGGATTGGCTACCGGGTGCGCTTGCGCAGCTTCGAGAGCGTGGCCCGGCTTGTGGAAGCCGGCGTCGGAATAGGCATTCTACCGCTCGCGGCGGCCGAACGTGTTCGTTCCGGCGGGTTGACGATCGTGCCGCTGGCGGATCGTTGGGCACGCCGCCATCTGGTGCTTTGTGCGGCCGACTTTACCGCGCTCAGCCGCCACGCGGCCGCGCTTGTCGATGAAATCGTCAGGCAGGGCGAAGCCGTGTCGCAGCACCCATGAAGCATTTGGCTCCGGGGCTTCTCAAAGCTCGTGGGCGTGTCCGAGCGAGGCGAGAATGTCCCGGCGCAAGGATTGCAGGGCTGGATTGTCGCGGCGACGGGGATAGGGCTCCTCGACCGCCACCTCGCGCACGATCCGGGCGGGGCGGGGGCTGAACACGACGATCCGCTGGGCCAGCAGCAGGGCTTCCTCGACATCGTGGGTGACTAGCAGCACGGTGAACCCGGCATCGCGCCACAGGCGCAGGATTTCGGTCTGCAGGGTCATGCGGGTCAGCGAATCCAGCTTGCCGAAAGGCTCGTCTAGCAGCAGCAGGCGCGGGTCGTTCACCAGCACGCGGGCGAGCGCAGCACGCTGCGCCATGCCGCCGGAAAGCTCGCTCGGCAGGGCCTGCTCGAAGCCTTCGAGGCCAACAAGGCGCAAGGTCCGGTCGGTTCGCGCGGCGGCTTCCTGCGGGTCCACGCCCTGCGCCTCAAGGCCCAGCGCGACGTTGCCGCGCACGCTGCGCCATGGATATAGCGTCGGGTCCTGGAATACGAGCAGTCGCGACGGATCCGGGCCGACGATGCGGACCTTGTCGGCGCCTAGCTTGCCCTCGGAGGGTGCCTCCAGCCCCGCCAGCAGGCGCAGAAGCGTTGATTTTCCGCAGCCGCTGGGGCCGAGCAGGGCGACGAATTCGCCCGGCTCTATGTCGAGGGTGACGTCGTCCAGCACCGGCAGCGGGCTGCCGGGCGTATCGAAAGCGTGGTGGACGCCGCGGGCCTGTACGGATAGGCCGGTAGTCGCGGGGGAATGGACCAGAGTTACCATCGAACAATTGCCTTCTGCCAGGCGAGCACGCGGTCGCGAACGGTGAAGAGGAGGGCGATGAGGCTGGAGAACAACAGCGCCATCACGATCAGCGCGCCGTAGAGGTTGGCATAGGCCGCCCACCCTTGCGCCCACTGCAGATACCAGCCGAGCCCGGCCTTGACGCCTATCATCTCGGCCACGATCAGCACTGCGAACGATGCGCCGAGGCCCATGAAAAGGCCGACGAAAACGTCCGGGAGCGCGGTCGGGATCGCCACTTTGAGGATCAGGAACCGCTCGCTCGCGCCCAGGGTCCGGGCGATGTCATAGTACGCCGCATTGACGCCCTTGACGCCTGAGGACGTCAGCACCGCGACCGGAAAGGCGGTCGCCAGCGCGATCAGGAAGGTGCTCGCGCTCTGCGATCCGGGGAACACGAAGAACGCCAACGGCAGCCATGCGGTGGCGGGCAGCGGGCCGACGAAACGCAGGATCGGGTGGCCCCAGTAGCTCGCCTGTTTCCACCAGCCGATGGCGACGCCGTTGGCGAAACCGACCGCCCCGCCGATCGCATAGCCCGGCAGCAGCAGGAGCAGCGAACGGGCCGCGCTTTCGAGCAATCGGGCGCTGTCGTCGGTGTAGACTTCGAGGATCGACTGGGGCGGCGGGAAGAACGGAAGCGGCAGAATTGCAGTCTTTGCGGTCAGAATCTGCCACAGTGTAAGCAGTACCGCGCCCGCGCCGAGCCAGCGATCCCAAGGCCGGAGTGCCGCCAGTCGGCCGCGATTTCCGGCGAATGCGAGGAGGCACAGAGCGGCACCCAACGTGCACTCAACGGCACCCAGAAGCCCCGAACGGGACCATGGCGTGATATCCGGCCACGTCCAGGTGACCCCGGCGGCGCCAGCCCATGCCAGAGCCGCGACAATGCCGCCACGCCACACCGGCGCGCGGGGGGATGCCGGCGTGGCGGCCTCTTCAATGCGCGCCGGGAGGTCGTTCGACGAAAGGGCGAGGGCGCTGCTGCTCATGGCGTGTCCTTCATGCGAAAAGCTGTTCGACGGTGCGGCTGGCGAAACTTTGCGGATCGGTGGTCGGCTTCATCACGCCGACGTCGCGCAGCTCTCCGGCATAGAGCGCGACTTCGCGGTGGAGGTCGCGGCCGACCGGGTGGTGATCGTGGGTCTGCATCTTCAGCACCGCGACCAGATCCTCGACGCTGGCCTTGGCATAAGGCGCGAAGGCGCGCGCCACCGCCTCGGGCTGCTGCGAGCAGATCGAGGCTGCCGTCGTCAGCGCCTGCGCCAGCGCGACGCCGCTGGCGCGGTCGCGGCGCAGCAGGTCGCCGCTGGCGCCGAGCACGCAGCACACGCGGTCCTGCCAGGGGGCCGAGAGGTTGGAGAGCACCTCCACCAGATCGCCGCCCGAGTTCTTCTGCAGGACGTAGGCGATCGGGTCGGAATCGACGAAAGCCTGGATCTCGCCCTTCTCGACCGCGGCGGCGAGGAGCGGCGCGGGAAATGCCTTCCATTCGACGTCGCGATTGGGATCGAGGCCATTGGCCTTCAGCAGCACCGCCAGCGCATTGCGCCCGGCGCCGGTGATTTCCGAAAGGCCGATCGCCTTGCCGCGCAGGCTCTCCACCGCATCGGTGATCCCCGCCCGGCGCGAGCCGAGCACGCGGATGCAGCCGCCGTGGGTGCCCGCGATCAGCCGCACGTCGAAGCCCTGCTCCAGCGGCTTGATCCAGCGCAGGATCATGCCGACCCCGGCGTCGGCCTTGCCGGTGGAGATCGCCTCCAGCAGCTGGTCGGTGGACCCGGCGAAGTTCATCAGTTCCACGTCGAGGCCGAAGCGCTCGTAGATGCCCTGTTCCTTGGCCAGCAGCGCGGGGGCGAGGCAGATGGCGTTGGCATTCCACGCCAGCGTGATCTTGCGCTGCCCTTTCGCATTGCGCGGCAGCGGCGTGGGCCGCGCGGCGGCATAGAGCCCGGCCGCCCCCGCCGCCGCGACCACGCCGACCGCCAGCACGCTGCGCCGGTTGATGAGCGGACGCGGCGGCGGGGCTTCGGGTTCTGCGATATCGTCGTCAGGCGGCGTGAAAGTCATGCGGGCTCGCTTGCTTGGAAGGGAATGGAGACCCGTACGCCGGGGGCTTTCACGCGAAGTGCCCCGGCAAGGATCGATCCTGCTCACCAAGCCTAGCGCCGCGATCGTGCAAGACTATCCGGCAATGGCAATGTGACTATTGAGCTATCTCAATAGATGCCCGGGCGTCAGGCGCAGTCCACAAACTCTCAAGCCAGATCGCGCCGAACTCGTTTGTCGAACGCGGCGGCAGTGAACACAGGTTTCACAAGACAACTTGTGCTTTCGGAGCTTCGACGATGGCGACCCGTATACTTGAACCCGCTTCGCTGCGCCTTCCCGATGACGCCGCCTTGCAGGAAATCACCCGCAAGCTGGCAGCCAGCGCGCAGGACCACGACCGCGCCGCCACGTTCCCGCGCGCCAACTTCGACATTCTGGCTGAGGCGGGCCTCATCGGACTGACGGTCGATCCAAAGCTGGGCGGCGCGGGCGCGGGCTATGCCGACACGCTGCGGGTGCTGGGCGCGGTGGCGCAGGGGGAGCCGTCCACCGCGCTCATCCTGTTCATGACCTATGCCTTCCACGCCGCCGAGAAGGCCGCCCGCTGGCCGCGTCCTCTCTACGAACGACTGGCGCGCGAGGCGGTGGCGGGGCGCGGACTGATCGGCACGTTCCGCGTCGAGCCGGAACTCGGCACCCCGGTACGCGGCGGCCTGCCCAAGACCACCGCCACCCGCACCCCGCAAGGCTGGCGCATCAGCGGCGAGAAGATCTATTCCACCGGCTCGACCGGGCTCGACTGGTTCGTCGTCTGGGCACGCACCGACGAGGCAGCCCCGCGCGTCGGCAGCTTTCTCGTGGACCCGGCGACGCCCGGCATCACCATCGTGCCCGAGTGGGACCACCTCGGCATGCGTGCCACGGTAAGCCACAAGGTCGTGTTCGAAGACGTGGTGATCCCGGCCGAGCATGCAGTCGACGTCCGGCTTCCGGCCGAGTGGGAAGCGTCGGCGGGCCAGGCTGCGGCCCAATCGCTGTGGAACGCGCTGGCGATCGCCACGATCTACGACGGCGTCGCCCGCGCCGCACGGGACTGGCTGGTCGGCTATCTCAACGCGCGCGTGCCCGCGAACCTCGGGGCTGCGCTGGCGAGCCTGCCGCGCGTGCAGGAGAAGCTGGGCGAGATCGAGGCGCTGCTCTACACCAACCGCGCCCTGATCGCAGGCGCGGCGCGGGCGGCCGACGAAGGCGCGCTGCCCTCCGCCACCGAGGCCAACCTGATCAAGCATGTCGCCAATGCGAACGCGATCCAGGCGGTGGCGCTGGGGCTGGAACTGACCGGCAACCCGGGCATCAGCCGTAACAACCCGCTCGAGAGGCATTACCGTGACGTATTGTGCAGCCGGATTCACTCGCCCCAGGCCGATACCGTGTTGGTAGCAGCAGGGCGCAGCGCGCTGTTCGCACAATGAGGTGAAGATGGCTCTGCGACACTATTCGCGGCGCTGTCCTGCAATTCAACGGCAATATTGACGCAACGAATATGCATCTAATTTCACAAGGTGTTGCTCGCAGGTCATATTTCATTTCCCGACCGGCGCCGTGACTGCCGTGCGATTGACACCCCGGCCAAATTTATCAACCGGCCCTGCTAATGCGAGTACGTCGCATTACCAGCAGGGGGTTCAGTCGTGTCCATCGTTTCCCGCAGTGCCAATAATCGTGCCAGTAATCGTTATCGTCAGCTTGCCGGGAGCAGCCTTGTCCTGCTTGCGTGTCTCGGGTCGCAGACCGCCCGTGCGGACGACGCGGCGGATGCCGAAACCGGATCGCCGATCGTGGTCACGGCGGCGGGCTATGCGCAGGACATCATCGAGGCGCCCGCCAGCATCACGGTGATCGACCGCGCCGATCTGCAGGACAAGCGCTTCGGCAGTCTGGCCGAGGCGCTGCAGGACGTCCCCGGCATCGACGTTGGCGGCGAGGCGGGCAAGACCGGCGGCCTCAACATCTCCATTCGCGGCATGCCCAGCGACTACACGCTGGTGCTGATCGACGGCCGCCGCCAGAACGCGCCGGGCGGCGTCACGCCCAACGGCTTCGGCGAGACTTCGACCAGCTTCATGCCGCCTTATTCCGCCATCGACCGGATCGAGGTGGTGCGCGGGCCGATGTCCACGCTTTACGGGTCGGACGCGATGGGCGGCGTCGTCAACATCATCACGCGCAAGGTCGGCAACCGCTGGGTCGGCACCGCAACGGCGGAAACCACGATCCAGGGGGATGAGCGCTTCGGCAACATCCAGTCGATCAACGGCTTCGCACAGGGGCCGGTGGTGAAGGACCTCGTCGGGCTGACGCTGCGCGGCAGCGTGTTCCACCGCGAAGGATCGAGCATCGCAATTCCCGGCGATCCGGCGCTGACGCTGGGGCGCAACCCGGTCCGCTCGGATGTCTACACCTATGGCGGGCGGCTCAGCATCACGCCGCATGCCGATCATGACCTGTGGGTGGAATTCGACCGGAACGAACAGACTTACGACAACACCGAGGGGCAGCTCGGCACGCTGGGTTCGGGCGGCTACTCGCCCGAGCAGAAGTTCAACCGCACCAACTACGTCGTCGCGCATAGCTGGCGGATGGGTGATTTCGGCCAGCTCGACACCACCCTGACCCGCAACGACACCGAGACCATCGGCCGCCTGATCCCCAACGGCACCCCCGGTGCGGTGCCCGGCAGCGCCCGTTCGCTGGAGGCGCGCAACGACATCATCGACAGCCGCTTCGCCGGAAAGGCAGGACCGCTCGCCTTCACTGTCGGCGGCCAGTACTGGAAAGCGCGCATGATCGACGGCGTCGCGCCCGAGCCGTTCAAGTTCACCCAATGGGCCGGTTTTGCCGAGGCCACGCTGACCGTGGTCGACGGCTTCAACGTCACCGGCGGCATGCGCTACGACGATCACTCGACGTTCGGCAACAAGTGGTCGCCGCGCGCCTATGCGGTGTGGAACGTGACCGATGCGCTGACCCTCAAGGGCGGTGTCAGCCGCGGCTTCAAGACCCCGCGCGTCGAACAGATCGCCAGCGGCATCATCGGCTTCGGCAGCCAGGGCCGCGTGCCGCTGATCGGCACGCCGGGCCTGACGCCGGAGACGAGCACCACCTACGAGGCGGGCATCTACTTCGATGACAAGGGCTTCTTCAGCGGCAACGTCACGCTGTTCAACAACGACTTCGACGACAAGATCGCCAGCGGCCCGGGCATCCCGAACTGTTCCTTCGCGGGCAATCCCAACCGTCCGGGCTGCCTCGACGTCGGCAACTTCCCGGCGGTGGACCTGTTCGGCCAGTCGATCAACATCGACAAGGCGCGCACGCGCGGGGCCGAAGTGGCGACGCGCTTCGCCTTCACACCCGCGCTCACTCTGGCGCTGAACTACACTTATACCGAGACCGAGCAGCTCAGCGGGTCGGAAAAGGGCCTCCCGCTGGTCGGCATGCCCAAGCACATGCTGAACGGCAACTTGCGCTGGAAGGTCAGCGACGTCGCCAGCCTCTGGGCGCGGGCCGAGGTGCGCTCCAGCCGCTATCGCGGCGCCAATGCGCAGCAGGTGGCGGTGGGCGACTTCCGCAGCTACGAGGTGTTCCACCTTGGCGGCTCGTACCAGATCGCCCCGGCCTTCCGCCTTGCCGCGACCGTCTACAACGTGCTCGACACCGACTATGCGGTCTACGTGCCGTACCAGAGCGGCGTGGCGACGGTCTACACGCCCGCCTACTCGATCAATCAGGAAGGCCGCCGTCTCTGGCTTTCGGCGACGGTCGACTTCTGATCGGCCCGCTGCCGCCTTCCATGTGCCGCACCGCCAGCGACAGGCTGGCGAATGCGGCCTGAAGATGCGGCAGCGCACCGGCTGCCGGCGGGGTGAGAGACAGCCCGCCGGGGCCGGTGCGCGGCCTCGCGAAAAGGTCCAGCCCGAGGTCCCTTTCGAGCCGCGCGACCAACTGGCCGACCGCGGAGGGCGTCACCCCGAGTTCGCGCGCGGCCAGCAGGAAGCTGCGATGGCGCGCGACCGCCTCGAATGCGCGCAAGGCATTGAGGGGTGCGTTCACGGGATGAGGACCCGGCATGGATGCGCTTGTCAGGTACGTGCCGTCACTCTGCGGCGACGGCCAGCGACGGCGCGGCGTGGCGGTGCTCCGGGACCGGCAGGCCGAGGTGGCCGCGCAGGGTGTCGTGCGCGTATTCGGTGCGGAACAGGCCCCGGCTCTGCAGGATCGGCACGACCCGCTCACGGAACAGCGCGAACTCGTCCGGGGTGCCGACGACGACGTTGAAGCCGTCCGCCGCGCGGCCGGTGAACCAGCGCTCGATCTCGTCGGCGATCGTCTCGGGCGAGCCGACGAAGCCCTTGCCGCCCGGGTTCTGGCCGCGCTGGGCTGCCTGCCGCAAGGTCAGCTTCTCCTCGCGCGCGGTGCGGATGATCCGCTCGGCCGCGCCCTTGTAGCTGTTGAGCGTGACGCCGGTGAGATCGGGGAACGGCGCGTCCAGATCGTACTGGCTGAAATCGTGGTAGTTGAACGCGCGGCCGAGCTGGACGAGCAGCTTGTCGATATCGAGGTTCTCCGCGCGCTCGCGCTCGATGCGGTGGGCTTCCTCATCCGTCTCGGCGATCAGCGGGAACAGGCCGGGGAGCACCTTGATCGCGTCCGCATCGCGGCCGAGCGCGGCGGCGCGCGCCTTGAGGTCGGCGTAGTACTGCTGGCCCGACGCGAAATCGGGGGAGGCGGCGAACGTGGCTTCGGCGATGTGCGCGCCCAGGTTGCGGCCTTCGTCGCTGTCGCCCGCCTGGAAGATCACCGGCTGGCCCTGCCGCGAGCGGGTGAGCGCCAGCGGCCCCGCCACCGCGAAATGGCGGCCCTTGTGGTCGAGGCGGTGCTGCTTGTCCTTGTGCAGGAACAGGCCCGATTGCTTGTCGCGCGGGAAGGCGTCATCTTCGTAGCTGTCCCATAGGCCCTGCACGACCTCGACGAATTCCTGCGCGCGTTCGTAGCGCACGGCGTGGTCGAAGTGCTCCTCGCGGCCGTAGTTGCGCGCGGCGCCTTCGAGGCCGGTGGTCACCACGTTCCAGCCCGCACGGCCCCGGCTGATGTGGTCGAGCGAGCCGAACTGGCGCGCCACGTTGTAGGGCTCCCAGTAGCTCGTCGTCAGCGTGCCGACGAGGCCGATGCGCGAGGTGTGCCCGGCGACGGCGGAAAGCAGCGTCAGCGGCTCCAGCCGGTTGAGGAAGTGCGGCGAGGTGTCCGGCGTGATGAACGGGGAATCGACGATGAACACCAGGTCGAACTTGGCGTCCTCGGCGAGTTTCGCATTGGTGATGTACCAGTCGATGTCGACGCTGGCATCGCCCGGCACGTCGGGATGGCGCCAGTTGTACTGGTCATTGCCCACGCCCGTAAGTATCGCGCCAAGATGAAGCTGCCGTTCGCTCATGAGATTGTACCCGTTCGTCGATGATGATGGGCGGAGCGTAATCGACGCGGTCACTCGCGAATAACGAGGGTTTCCCATAGCGTTATTCGCGGCGCTAAACGGACGCGATCAGTATGACCAATTCTCAAGCGAGCCTTGCGACTTCCAATTTGTCTGATGGACGGGCCGCCCATACCCATCGCTCATCAGGTCAGGCCTCGGCGGCTATTTGACATCAAAACGCCGATATGAATGCCATGCTGGTGAGACACGCTGAAAAGGCCCTGCACGCTGCGACAGCGTGCGCGCCGGATGCACCCTGACCTCGGGGATATCCTTTTTCGAAAAACGACAGGCCGGGCCGGATTTCGCCGCTCCCGCAGCTTCCGTTCCGGGGGCCGGAGCGGTGCGCCCGACGCATATACAGGGGTGAACAATGCGCAAATCGGCACGCCATAAGGGCCATGCCTTGGGATCGGGCAGCAGCAGGCAGGCTCTGGGCTTCATGCTCGCACTGGCGGTAGGGGGGACGGCGACGCCGGCCTTCGCGGCAGACGAAGCGGAAGGCGCGGACAGCAGCGATGCGGCGGCGGAAATCCTCGTCGAAGGGACGCGCTCGCGCGAAGTGGTGGAGGCCGGGCCGCTCGGCACGCGTACCATTCTGGAGACGCCGTTTTCGGTCTCCGCTGCCGATACCGACCAGATCAACCGCATCGCCGCGACGACGATCGACGCCGCGTTCAATTACGATCCTTCGGTGCGCTCCAACAATTCGGGGCTGGCTTCGGGCAATACCTTCAGCATTCGCGGGCAGGCAGTCGATCTGACCAACGGCTACAAGTACGATGGTCTGGCCTTCCCCTACTGGTTCCAGGACCACCCGATCGAGGCGGTCGATCAGATCCAGGTGCTGAAGGGCGCGGGCGGTTTCGTCTACGGCTATGCCTCGCCTTCGGGCGTGGTGAACTTCATCTCGAAGAAGCCGACCGACGAACTGGTCGCCACCGCCGGGTTCTCCTTGCGCAGTTCCAGCATCTGGCGCGCGCACGTCGATATCGGCGGGCCGCTGACCGAGACCGGTTCCACTGCCTTCCGCCTCAACGCGGTGGAGGAGCAGGGCACGCTCTACAACGGCGCCTACAACAAGAATACGTTCGCGCAGTTGTGGCTGGAGGGCGAGATCACCCCCGACCTGACGTGGAGTGTCGACGGGTACTATCAACGCACATGGCAGGCGGGGCAGTCCAACACTGTCAGCTTCACCACCGGCGTCACCTCGCTGGCGACGATGAGCGGGGCGGACTTCAACCTCGCCTCGAAGTCGACGCACAAGTTCAACGACATCAATCAGGTGACCGGCCGCCTGAACTACCAGATCGCGCCTGACTGGAAGATTTCCGCTGCGCTGCGCTATTCGGCGCTGGACGAGCGGTTCACCGGCAATACCGCGCAGATCACCAACAATGCGGGCGATTATCGCGTCGGCGTGCTGGGGATGAACCGCAAGTTCACGTATCATGTCGGGCAGTTGTCGATCGACGGCACTTTCCATACCGGCGCGATCGAGCATGCCGTGGTCGCCGGGTTCGATTACTTGGATGTCGATTACGATTACGACTACAATCCGTACACGGCCACGCGGGTGCCAACGGTGTCGTACGACTTCAACCTGACCGGCAACATCTACGCGAACAACGTGCCTGACTGGGCCTTCGTGTCCTATACCCGCGCCGACGGGCAGGTGGTGACGGGCCGCCAGTTCCAGCGCCCGCCCGACTGGTTCCGCTATCAGGAAATCCGCCAGCGCGGCCTGTTTCTCAGCGATACGCTGAAGCTGGGCAATGCCGAACTGATGCTGGGCGGCCGCTACACCTTCTATACCGAGCGCAATTACGAGCCGGTGCTGGCAGATACGAACTACCGCGAGAACAGCTTCACTCCCGTCGCCGCGCTCAGCTACGACGTAGCACATGGCGTCCGGGCTTATGTTTCCTACGTGCAGGCGCTGCAGCGCGGGACGCAGGCCCCGGCCAACGCGCTGAACTATGGCGAGAGCTTCGGCCCGATCAAGAGCACGCAGTACGAGGCGGGCATCAAGGTCGATCGCGGCACCTGGGGCGCGACGCTCGCGGCGTTCCGCACCAAGGTGCCGTCCGAGTTCCTCAACATCGAAAGCTACTGGGTGCGCGACGGCGAGCGGCGGTTCCAGGGCATCGAGTTCGATGCGCACTGGCAGGCGACGCCCGAAGTGCTGCTGAAGTTCGGCGCCGCCTATCTCGATGCAGTGCAGACCAAGGCTTCGAGCGCGGCGCTGGTCGGCAAGAAGGTGCCGGGCGCTACCGCGTTCCAGACCTCGGGCTTTGTCGAGTATTCGCCCGCGTTCCTGCCCGGCTTCTCGGCGTTCGGCGGCGTGCGCTATTCGGGCAAGGCTTACGGGCAGGTGACGAATACCTTCATCTACAAGCCGGTGACCGTCGGCGATGCGGGTATTTCCTATAACCTGCCGATCGAGGGACGTTCGATCACGGTTTCGGGCAACGTCCAGAACATCACCAACGAGCAGTATTGGGTGCCGGGTTCGGGCGGCGTCTCGCTGTCGGCGGGTGCACCGCGCACGTTCAGCCTGAACCTGACTGTCTCCACCGGCCCGATCGAGCGGGACGATACCGGGTGGAGTGAAGGCTCCGGAACGGGAGGCTTCTACATCGGCGCGGCGGCGGGCGGCACGAAGATCAACGATGGCAGCTTCGACATCCGCGCCCGCGTGAACCCCACGCTGGGTGTGGATCGTGGTGGCCTGAAGACCTCGTACAAGACCGGATGGGAACTCGCCGGGAGGCTGGGCTACGATTTCGGCTTCCTGCGCACCGAACTCGAACTGGCGCGCCAGCAGTTCGATCTCGACCGGGTTGCGCTGAATTCGACGCGCATCGCGGTCGATCCGGTTTCCCGCACTGCCGGGATTTACGACGATCCTTCCGGCACCACCCGCATTCAGTCGATCCTGCTCAACGGTCTGGCCGACATCGCCACCGGCTCGCGCTGGTCGCTGGAGGCAGGCGGCGGCATCGGCGTGGCGCGGGTCAACCAGTACCGCTGGAAGCTGGAGGCGGATGAGAGCAGTACCTTCGCCTACGAGAACAAGGTGCGCTTCGCCTGGCAGGCCGTGGTCGGCGCGCGCTATGCCTTGTCGGACCGGCTCGATGCGACGCTGCGCTATCGCTATCTCAACGTGTCGGATGTGTTCCTGCAGACGACCACCGCCAATGCGATCGAAGGGTCTTTTCGCACGCACAGTCTGCTTGTCGGATTGAACTATTCCCTGTGATCCCGTCAGGGCCGTCTGTCGGCGCGAACCGGGTTACGGCTGCTTCCCTGAGGAAGCAGCCGTTTCGCAATCGATCAGGACTCCGAGGGGGAGTTACAGTGTGCCCCGCAGCGTCACGCTGAAGGCTCGGGGCGATCCGTAGCGCGCACTGCCGACATAGAGGCCTGAGTAGTAGGTCTTGTCGAGGACGTTATCGACATGGACGGCCAGCGAAAGTCTGGGCGAGAAGCGGTAGTTCGCCATGAGGTCGACGATCGCCAGACTGCCTTGGGTATAGTATTCGCCCGTAGGCCCGGCGTATTCCGTCCGGGCCTTGCCCTGCCAGCGGAGGTTACCGCCCAGCGTCAGGCCTTCCAGTTTTCCGCTCAGGTTGTAGGCGGTGAACATCTTGAAGCTGTTCTTGGCGATCTGCGGCATCTGGCGTGCGCCGTCGCGATCCTCTGCGCGGGCATTGGCGAAGCCGCCCGCGACGCGCCAGCCCGGCAGGATTTCACCGTTCACTTCCACTTCGAAGCCGGAGGACCTCAGGCCCGACACGGCGTGATAGGCAGTGCTGCCGTCCGGCGCGAAGATGCCGGAACCATCGGCAAGGGCATAGTTGTCCTGCTGCATCTTGAACACCGCTGCGGTGGCGCTCAGCTTGCCGTCCAGGAAATCGGCCTTCAAGCCCGCTTCATAAGTATTGCCCTCCAGCGGGCCGAGCAGGTTCCCGTCCACGGTACGGTAGGTCTGCGGCTTGAACACGCTGGCGTAGCTGACATAGGCGGAAATGGTCCTGGTGATGTCCAGCACCGCGCCGGCGTAAGGGGTGAACACACCCTTCTCATTCGTGCCCGCGGTCCAGGTGCGTGCGCCCGCAGTGTCCTCGGCATAGCTTTCCTGCTTCCACCAGGTGAAGCGTCCGCCGACGACGATCGAGAGAGGCGCAATCGGCTTGAGCCGCGCCACGCCTGCCGCCGCGCTGGTTCGCACGCGGTTGCCGGACAAGGTGCCGCTGGGGCTGAGGTCCGGCTTGGGCACGTCGCCGGTAGCGAACAGATCGAAGGCGTTGACGGACGTATTCATATACTCGGGACCGTCCCACCAGCCGGGGTAGGGCGTCTGGTCGTCGTCGAACTGGGTGTGGTTGAGGGTGAGGGCGATATGCTGCTCCTGCCCCAGCGCCTCGAAGCTGCCGCGCAGGTTCGCGTAGACCGCGTTGAGCGTGAGGTCCGAAGCCCAGCGGGTGGAATAGAGCGTGCCGCCCAGGCCGGTGTCCTTGTTGATCGCGCTGCCGAAGAAATAGCCGATCGTCTCATCGTAGGAGCCGGACTTATGCTCGCCGTCGATCTGCAGTTCCCAGTGCTCGCCGAGATCCTGCTTGAGCGATGCGAAGATGTTGACGCTCTTGCGCCGGAAGTGCGACCACTTGGCGCCGCCGTTGGTCGATCGCGCGAAATCGGTCTCGGTGCCGTCGGTGAAGTAGAGCGGAATCCCCCCGCGCGAGGCTCCGGAGTTGGTGAAGTTCTGATACTCGACCCCGGCGGTGAGCAGCGTACCCGGCGTCAGGTCTGCTTCGACCACGCCGTAGAGCGCCTGGCGCTTGACGTGCTCGCGGTCGATGAAGGTATCGTTGTCCTGCCAGGCTCCCGCGACGCGGGCACGCACTCTGCCGTCCGAGGTGAGCGGCGTGCTGAGGTCCGCTTCGAGGCGATACATGTCCCAGGAGCCGACCGTGGCTGCCGCCGTTGCGCGAATTTCCGTGCGCGGGCGCTTGCGGATCATGTTGATCGCGGCCGAGGGCTCACCGGTGCCGGTCATCATGCCTGCCGAGCCACGGAGCACCTCGATCCGGTCATAGGCGATCATGTCGGCGGTATCTTCGCTGAAGCCATAGAGCCCCGTCGGCCGCGCGACGCCGTCGACGAGGTAGTTCTCCACAGCGAAGCCGCGCGCGGTGTAGTTGGTGCCGTCGGTGCCGAGCGCGCTGGAGCGGTTCGACTGGATGCCGACGACCTGCTCCATCACCTCGGAAATGTCGTAAAGACCCTGTTCCTCCATCCGGACGCTGTCGAGCACGGTGACCGACTGCGGTGTCTCGCGCGATGAAAGGCTGAGGCCGGTGGTCTCGGTCTGTCCGGTCACGACGATAGCGTCGGGGTCGGGGTTTTCGGCCGATTCCTCGGCATGGGCGGTGGTCGTAGTCAGCATGCCGATGACGAGCAGCGAAGCCACGCGCTGACGGGCCGGGATCGGATTTTTGAAGGACATTATTATTCCCCTGATCGGCACCGGATGATGAGCCCCCCGACTCCCGATGCGCGGCGGGCCTCTAATGCGATTGCGTCGCAAGCGCAATATAATCGAAACATTTTATGTCCGATGCGAGAGCCTCGCTGACGAGTGGCGCATATTGCAACTCACTCGCATTAGTGTAGTGGCGAGGCCATGTCCGCCTCGTCCGTCCCGATGGCGCACGCATCGGTGTCGCTGGTGACATCGAGCGAAGCGCCGGTGCAGCAGCGGCTGCCGGGCGGCTATCGTTTGGGCGGCGGCCGGCCGCTGCGCATGCTCGGTGTCGGAGCAACCTTGCTGGTGCATCTGGCGGTTGGCGCGGTGGTGATGCTGGGCTGGCCGGGGGCGCCGGACCGGACTGGCGGGACGCGCTTGATCAGTGTGACCATTCTTCCCCGTCCCGTAGACGAGCCGCGCCGCCGTCCCGATCCCGGTACGCGGGCATCCAAGCCGCGGCCGGAACCGGTTCCGGTGAAGAGTAGCCCGGCTCCCGCGATCATGCTGGCGCCGCCGACTCCGATCGCGATCGAAACCGTCGCCGAAATGCCAGCACCGGCGGAGGGCGGGCGCATCGACGCGCTGGCGTTGACCACGCAGGGTTACCGGCGCGCCGTGATGGCGCGGCTCGAGGCGCAGCGCGCCCGTGGACGGGACGGTGCTTCGGGTGCCGGTGTGGTGCTGTTCCGGATCGAACGCAGTGGGCGCCTGCTCGATGCATCGGTGGCACGCTCCGCCGGCTCGCGCACCCTCGATCGCGCCGCGCTGGACGTCGTTCGCCGCGCCGCTCCGTTTCCCGCGATTCCGGAAGGATTGCCGGACGAGTTGGAAATCACCCTCCCGGTCGAGTTCCTGGTGTCGGCACGGATGGCATCGCGATGAGCGCCCGCGACGCGGCGTTGGTGGCGCATCATCACGATCCGCTAAGCGCCTACGTGCGCTCGCTGGTCGGTTCCAACCCTCTGGCCGCTGATATCGTCCAGGAAACCTGGGCGCGGGCGATCCCCGCGTTGCGCGAGGGCAAAGTGAGCAACGTGCGCGCTTTCCTCTACCGGATCGCGCGCAATCTGGTGATCGATGGAGCGCGGGAAAGAGGCAAGTGGGCCGCCTGGACGGTCGAGGAGGATCTTGGCGACCTCATCGCCGATGACGCTCCTTCGGCCGAACGCACGGTGCTGGGGTGTGACCGGTTGCGATTGCTGCTCGAACTGGTGGAGAGCCTGCCACCCCGATGCCGCGAGGTCTTCGCGCTGCGCAAGATAGAGGGCTTGCACCAGGCCGAGATCGCCGAAAGACTCGGCATCACGCGCGGCGCGGTCGAGAAGCATTTGCGACTCGCCCTCCTGGCCCTCGCGGCCCGGCTCGGCGAGATCGACGACGTCGAATGATGGGCCCGATGACAAACCAGGCAGAAAATTCCAGGTACGAGGTCGTGTTTTGGTGCCCCTTTGCGTCTTGGCCTTTGACGGCAGCCGCCTCGCGCGGTTCGCGGGCGATCCCGGTGGGGATGGAGCAGTGGCCATGACGATGAGACAGCCCATTCTACCCGAAATAGCCGAAGCGGCCGCCGCATGGATTGTCCGGCGTGACGGGAAGGCGATGAGCCCCGAGGAAGAGCGTGACTTCGCGCTCTGGCAGTCGGACCCCGATCACCGCGCAGCGCTGGCCCGGCTGGAGAAGATCTGGGGCCTGATGGACGAGCAGGAAGACGCGGTGGCTGGCCTGCAGGCCATTCCGGAATTACCCCGGACGCGGCCGGTCTCTACCACCACTCGCAGCCGTTCGAACTGTCATCCGAACCGCCGTCTCGGGCTGCTCCGCCGGGGCTGGGGCATGCGCGGGGCAATGGGTGGGATCGCTGCCGCATTGGCGATCGTCGTTCTGGGCGGTGTGCAGGACTGGCCGACACGGCTGCGCGCGGACCAGATCACCGGCATCGGTGAGCGGCGCAATGTCGCCCTTTCCGACGGATCGGTGGTGCAACTCGACAGCGGCTCGGCGATCGCGCTCGACTTCGCGAAAGGCCGTCGGGGTGTGCGCCTGCTGGCGGGGGCGGCTTTGTTCGAGGTCGCGCCCGATCCCGCGCGCCCCTTTGTCGTCGAGGCGGAGGGCGGCAGCGTCACTGCTCTCGGCACCGCCTTTGCCGTGCGCGACGAGGGTGGGCGGGCCACGGTGACCGTGACGAAACACAGCGTCCGGGTCGAGGGCGGGGGACGTGCCGCCGTCGTCGGTGAAGGTCAGGGCGCCGACTTTACGCATTCGACATTGACCGGGCCGTTTCCCGCGCGGGGCGAGGCGATAGCCTGGACGCGTGGGCGACTGATGGTGGTCGATCGCCCGCTCGGGGAAGTGGTGGCCGAGATCGGGCGCTATCGGCACGGCTTCGTCACCGTCGCCGGTGCGGCGGCCGCCATGCGGGTGAGCGGAGTCTACGATCTCGATCATCCACTTGCTGCGATCGACAGCATCGAGAAAAGCCACGGGCTGCGCTCCGTGCGGCTGTCCGATCGCTTCATCATCCTGCGCCGATAAAAAATTCTCACCGCAAGGTCGTGTTTCGGGATCGGACTGCGTCTTGGTTTTGCGATTGCGTCGCAGCATCAATGCTGGACGCATGGAATTCCAGGTGGGGAAAGTTTCGATGACGATAAAGTTCGAGCGCGGCCGGGTCATGGCTTGTGCTTTGATGGCAGGGACGGTGATCGGCGGTTGCGCCGCGCTGCCCGGACTGGCGATGGCGCAGGATGAGGGCACTTTGCGCGCCTACGATATCCCCGCCGGTGCGCTGTCCGACGCGCTTAACAGCTTTGCCGAACAGAGCGGCGTGCAACTGACTTACGAAGCATCACTGACCCAGGGGTTGCGAACCGGTGGTCTGCGCGGAAGCTTCGCGCCCCGGGATGCCATTTCGCGCCTGCTTTCGGGCACGGGCCTTGCCGCACGTTCGTCAAGCGAAGGCGCGCTAACTATCGCGCGCGCGACACGAGGGGCGATGACCCTTGATCCGCTGAGGCTGGAGTTGACGCCCGCCGCCTATGGAGTCGGCAGCGTGGCCGCCGAAGAGGAGAGCGAGGCCGGACGTCGCGACGACACAATCCTCGTCACCGGCCACAACGAAAAGATCGATGCGATTTCCGGCTCCGGCCCCTGGGGCAACAAGCTGGTGATCGACACGCCTTACGCGATCAGCGTGGTGTCGCAGGACCTTATCGAGAGCGTCATCGCGGGCGATATGGACCAGATCTTCAAGATGAATCCGGTGGTCCAGAATTCGGCACCCTCGACCGTCTACGGAACGCCCTACGTGAATATCCGTGGCTTCTCGACCCAGAAGGGCGTCGTCGATGGTCTGCGCATCTCATCGACCCTTACCGGCATATCGACGGAGGAACTGGCCAATGTCGAGATCATGAACGGCCTGTCGGGCTTCCTGTACGGCGTGGGAAATCCGGGCGGCGTGACCAACTACGTGCTCAAGCGGCCGACTTACGCGCCTCTGCTTGACGTGCGCGTCGGAAATTATGGCAACACCCAGTGGTTCGCGCATGTCGACATGGGCGGCAAGATCGATGCCGGCGGCACCTTTGCCTATCGTCTCAACATGTCCATCCAGGACGGCGAGACGGCGAAGAAGAACCAGAACGTCGCGCGCACGATGGTCAGCGGCGCGCTCGACTGGAACGTCGCGCCGAATTTGCTGGTGCAGGCCGAGGCCGCACACACCTACTACCGCATCGACGGCATCGATTCCCGCTTTTACGCTTATGGCGATACCAGTCGCGCCTCGCTCGACCACTGGATCGAGCCGCTGGCCAACGACAAGACCTGGACCCCGTCCTGGACTTATCTGCAGACCAAGACCGATCGTCTGGGCGCCAACGTCAAGTGGAAGATCGACGATACCTTCAGCCTGCGCGCAGCCTATCTCTACAAGCGTGACGAGCAGGATTCGATCAACATCTATCCGCTCTACGTCGAGGACGGCGGAAACGGGGAGGCAGGCTGGCAACTGGGCTGGACCTCGCGCAGTGCGCCTTCGTATAACTACGCGCAGGGCGCTTATGCCTACCTGGACAGCGAGTTCGCGACGTTCGGGATCAGGCATCGCCTGACCGTCGGCGCCTCGGGCGATATCCTGAGCGTCAAGCGCCACGTCACCAACACCGTCAGCGGCGGTGACTCGCCCGTCTTCAGCGACCCTGATGGTCTCAACAACTGGGCCATGCCCTCGGCGCTGGACACGTATTCGTGGGGCGCTCTCTACAAGTCGAGCTGGGCGCGCAATACCAACATCGTCGTCGGCGACGATATCCAGTTCACCGATCATCTGGGCGCCATGGTCGGGGCCAATCGCAGCACCGTGGAGGCCAAGGCATACGGAGCCACCGGCGCAACGACTTCCAGTTACGACGAAAGCGCATGGACACCCACGGTGTCGCTGATCTTCAAGCCGTCCGCGCGGGTGACGACTTACGCCACCTATATGGAAGGATTGGAGCAGGGCTCGACGGTCCCCGACGATTCCACGCTCTACAACAACCCGGGCGAGATCATGAAGCCCTACGTCTCCAAGCAGTATGAGATCGGCGCCAAGTACGCGCCGATCGATGCCCTGCTGATCACCGGCGCGCTCTATCGTATCGAGAAGGCCAATTCCTTCGACGAGCAGGTGGGCGGCAAGATCACCCGCACCCAGGACGGCGTCGAGGTGCACCAGGGTATCGAACTGAGCGCCACCGGACACGTGACGCACAACCTCAACGTCATGGTCGGCGGCACGCTGATGGACCTGAAGGTGACGAAGACCAGCACCGCATCGCTGCTGGGGAAATGGCCCACCGGCGTGAGCAGCACTCTCGCCAAGATGTACCTCGAATATAGCGTGCCCGCGCTGCCCGGCTTCTCTGTCAGCGGCGGCGTCTACCACGCCGGCAAGATGTACAAGGACAGCGCTAACCTGCAGAAGATGAACGGCTATACGATCTTCGACCTCGGCCTGCATTACAAGGCGGAGGTGGATGGCCACCCGGTGCGCTTCGACCTGAACGCGGCGAACATCACAGCCGAGAATTACTGGGCGACGTCCTATTCCCTAGGCATTCCGCGCAGCGTGGCCTTCGCCGTGAAGTACGGCTTTTAAGCCGGTCGTCGGGGGAGCAGCATCGTGAAGCAGGGTTTCCGCCAGTCGATGGCCTGGCTGCACACCTGGGTCGGGCTACTGCCCGGCTGGGTACTCTATGTCATCTTTGTGTTCGGGACGGCCGCATTCTTCCAGCATGAGATCGACGCCTGGATGCGCCCGGAGCTGCCCGCGCAGAGCCGCGTCACCGCGGGCGCCCTTGAGGCCGCCGACCGCGTCCTGCGCAAGCGCGGGGCCGGGGCGGACAACTGGAGCGTATCGCTGCCGGCCGCCCGTGGCGGCAGCGGGCTGACGGTCTCGTGGCAGATGCCCGGAGAGGCGCGGCGAGGCCGTCGCGGGGGCGAGGAAGTCACCCTCGATCCTGCGAGCGGGCGCGAACTCGCCTTGCGTGATACGCGTGGCGGGTTCTTCCTCTACCGTTTCCACTTCGACTTGCACTACCTGCCGGTGATGTGGGCGCGAATGCTGGTCAGCGTGGCGGCGCTGGCGATGCTGGTGGCGATCCTTTCCGGTGTCGTCACGCACAAGAAGATCTTCACCGACTTCTTTCAGATGCGTTTCGGCAAGGGTCAGCGCAGTTGGCTCGACGCACACAACGCTACCGCCGTGCTGGCCCTGCCGTTCCATGTGATGATCACCTATACCGGCCTCGTCACGCTTCTGTTCACGCTGATGCCCTGGGCGATCACGGTCAGCTATCCGAGCCGCGAGGCTTTCTATGCGGAAGCCTTTCCCCGCGCCGAGGAAAGCGAGGCGAGCGGCAAACCTGCGCCGACCGTCCCGCTCGCACGGCTGGTCGAGCGCGCGCAGGCGAAGTGGCAGGGCGGACAGCCGAGCTACATCAGTATCGCCCATCCCGGTGATGCCGCTGCGACCGCGCAGGTCTATCCCCAGCGCACGGACTGGAGCGAGGGACGACGCGATCCGGTTCATCTCGGCGCGACGCAGGGCGGTGAACTGCCGGTCGCGGCGCGGCCTGCGGGCGGTGCGCGAAAGACGCAGGAGGTCATGGTCGACCTCCACACCGCTTGGTTCGCCGGATATGGTCTGCGCTGGCTCTACTTTCTCTCCGGCGTTGGTGGGACCGTGATGGTGGGGACGGGCCTTGCGCTCTGGTGCGTCAAACGGCGTGGCAAACTGCCCGACCCGGCGCGCCCGCATTTCGGGTTCCGGTTGGTCGAGCGGCTGAACATCGGCTTCATAGCAGGCGCACCGGCCGGCATCGCCGTCTACTTTCTGGCCAATCGCCTGCTTCCGGTTGCACTTGCGGGGCGTGCCGAGTGGGAGGTGAACGGCCTGTTCATCGCCTGGGGCGCGATCTTCGTCTGGACGCTGGCGCGGCCCGCCAAGCGCGCCTGGGTCGAGGCGCTCGGCGCATGTGCCGTCGTCTTCGCGCTGGTTCCCTTGGTCAATGCACTGACGACCACACGCGGGCTGGGTGGCAGCTTGTGGCGGGGCGACTGGGCTTTCGTCGGGTTCGACCTGGCCATGTCGGCGCTCGCGGCAGGCTTTGGCTGGACCTCGTGGAAAGTCCTGCGTCACCGGCCCAAGGCGGCTCCGGCGCGCCGCCAGCGCATGCAGAAGGAAGCGACCGCATGACCCATCTCGTGATTGCCATGCCTGCGCTTGCGGGCTTCGCACTACTGCTCCTGGCGATGGCGCGCCACCAGCAGGACTGGCTGAAGCGCAAGCTGGCGCCGCGCACGTCCCGGGTGCTGCGCTGGAGCGGGTTCGCTGCGCTGGCGCTCGCTTTCGGGGCGGCGGGGCTGGGCCACGGCTGGGCATATGGCACCGTCGCCTGGTGCGGCTGGCTGAGCTTCGCCGCCATGCTGGTGCTTGCCGCGCAGACCAATCGCGAGCGCATTCTGCGCCTGTTCGCCTGAAAGGAACACCAATGCCCAGGAACACCGTCGCGGCGGGTCAGTCCGTCCCCCCGTCGCCCGTCGCGACCGGCGTCGCGCGTCGCCAGCGGCTTGCCGCGGCGACGCGCGCGCTTGCGCGCCTGCCTTTTCGCACACCTGTCCGTACTCTGGCCGGCACCCTGGGCGCCTATGGCCTCACGGCGCAAATCACCGTGGCCGCGTCATTGTTGCTGACTCGCCTCGGCATGACGCGGGTGGAGGCAGTGACTGCGGCGACGCTTGCGAGCTTCGCGGTCTTCGCGGTCATCTCCATGGCCGTGTTCCATGCCCACAGCGTGCTGCGCGCGTGCTTGTGGCTGGCCGGAGCGTCCGTGCCGCTCGCGCTTCTGGGATGGGTGATGGCACCGGCATGATGAACGCCTTTTCGCTCATGCTTGCCGGAGTCGCGGCCGCCAGTTCTCCGACCGAGGAATCGGTCCCGACCGGGCGGCAGGGACAGGAAAAGCCGCCCGCCATCGTCCCCGCCGGACCCGACCCGGTCTACCCGGCCGACTTCTACAAGCCGTTCCAGCCACAGACCGCGCTCGACATGCTGGAGCGCACTCCCGGCTTCCTGCTGAGCGAGGGCACTTCGGTGCGCGGGTTCGGCAATGCGGCAGGCAATGTGCTCATCGACGGCCAGAGGCCGACCGTGAAGGGAGGCGGCATCACCGAAGTTCTGCGTCGCATCGCCGCATCGCGTGTCGAGCGGGTGGTACTGCTGCGTGGGTCCGACGCTGCCGAGGCGCAGGGCCAGACGTTGGTCGCCAACGTGATCCTGCGTACCGACGCGGGCGGATCGGGCAACGCCGCGCTGACGATGACCCACACCGCTGATGGTATTGTCTCGCCCGCCGGCCGGGTCAGCTTCGCGCGGCGCGTCGCGGGTTGGCAGACCAGCATCGAATTGTCAGGCGAGGTCACTCGCTATCCCACCGACGGCGTGTATCTCGACCGCGACGCGACCGGGACGCTGACCTCCACCCGGCGTGAACACATCCGCGCCAAGGCCCCCGAGTACGGTCTGGCGCTCAGCACTTCGGGGGCGGTCGCGGGCGGAACGTTGACTGTGAACCTGCGGCTCAACAAGGACGGCTATTCGTCTGCCCGGGGCATCGACATCTTCAAGGGTGCTGCGAACGGCTCGCCGGATGGCCGCCGCGACATCGCCTATGACGAGAACGGGCGCAGCGGTGAGCTTGGTCTCGACTGGACGCGGCGGCTGGGATCTGGCTGGACCGCGAAGTTGGTCGGTCTCGGCCGGGTAGAGCGCTACGTCACTGACGAAGACTATGTCGAGGCCGATTATCGCGGCCTTTCCTCCCAGCGGGAGACGCCGAGCGAGTTCGTCGCCCGCGCGACGGTGACGCGCGAAGGCGACCATTCGGTGCGGCCGGAGTTCGGCGGCGAGGTGGCCTACAATCGTCTGTCGAGCCTGCTCGACTACGCCGAGGATACCGGCTCCGGCCTTATGCCCGTGGCGCTCGCCAATGCCGATACCCGGGTTTCGGAACTGCGTGGCGAGGCGTTCGCCAACATCACCGTGAAGTTCGCCCCCAGGCTTGCGCTGGAGGCGGGCATGGCGGTGGAATTCTCGCGCATCCGCGTTTCGGGCGAGGCGGCGCAGGAGCAGAGCCTGTCTTACCTCAAGCCTTCGGCGGCACTGGTGTGGTCGCCGTCGGGGAGCACGCAGCTGCGGCTCGGGGTGCGCAGGACCGTCGACCAGCTCGATTTCGCCGACTTCGCGGCTTCGGTCAACCAGGCCGACGGGCGGCCGCTGGGCGGCAATTCGGGGCTGCGGCCCGCCCGTGTGACGCGCGCCCTGGCCCGCCTCGACCACCGCTGGGGCAAGGGCGGGGCGATCGCGGTGGAGGCCTACCACCAGTGGCACACCGGATTGCTCGGCTATCTTGTTCTCGATAGCGGGGACCAGGCGCTCGGCACCATCGGCGATGCGCGGCAATGGGGTGTGAGCGTGCAGGGGACATTGCCTCTCGACGCGGTGCTGCGCGGTGCGCGGCTGACCCTTGACGGCACCTGGCGTGGTTCGCGGCTGAGCGATCCGATAACCGGCAAGCACCGGGCGATGGACGACATTGCCGGGCAGAGCGTGACTGCCGAGTTCCGCCATGACGTGCCGGCCCTCAAGTCGTCATGGGGTGTCAACTGGACCGCGCCCGAAGAAGCCGACGTCTTCTACACCGGCGAAGTCCTGCGCGCGCGGAGCCATGCGCGCTGGGGTGGCTATATCGAGACCACGGCGCTGGCCGGGTTCAAGACGACGCTCACGGCCAAGGCGATCAACGGGCAGGATAGTTCCCGGTGGCGCCGCTTCTATTCACCGAGCCGTGCGGGTGCCTACACCGGAAGCGAGGAAAGGAACCAAAAGCAAGGGGTGATCGTGTCGATGGCTGTGGTTCGGGCTTTCTGAGTGTCTGTTCGAGAAACCGCTGAAGACGAGTTTCGAAGCACTGGCAATGTCTTGACGGGAGTTTCTCAAGTGAAATCCGGAAGGACGCATACGACCGCGAGTTTGCCAAGCGTCTCGTGACGGGTGCCCAAGGTCAGGGTGCGCCCCGCGCCCGCTGGTTCGCTGTGGGATCGCTTTTGCCTATGAGGACAAGATACTGCCTTTTTCCTGGAGGCGGCGTGTGCTGCGCATACTTGTGGGAGACTGGCCGAACCATCGTTGGCAGCGGCGGGAGAACACCGCTTGTTCGGCGAAGCCGAGCTTTTCGGAGATCCCCCGGAAATCGAGGTCGGTCTGTTGCAGGTAGTAGAGCGTCAGATCGCGGCGCACCCCGTCCTTGACGTCCTGAAAGCTGGTGCCCTCCTCCTTCAGCCGGCGGCGCAAGGTACGATGGTGGATGTTCAGTGCACGCGCGACTTCAACGCTGGCACAGTCCCCCTGCGCCAGCCTGCGAATGATAAGGCCGCGCACTTCCGCGTCAAAAGGTAGACTTCGTTTGGGAAAGTGCTTCTCAATGTAGGCGGCCAAGTCACTATGGACTTGGGTGTTCTGGCTGAGGATCGGACTGGCGAGATCCCTGTCCGAGAACGTGATCCCGTCGGACGGCTCCCCGAAAAGCACCTCGCAGCCGAAATAGCGACGATAGTCGGCGAGCGGAGAGAGCGGCTCGTGTCGGAAATGTACGCAGCGAGCGCGGGCATAGCCGCCGGTCATCTCCATCGCCTCGACATGACCGATCAAAAGGATCTGCTCGATGGCCTGGATACGCTCGGCACTGTTTTCGAACAGCAGTTCATGGCCGGCGAATATGGTGCCCTCGGCAGCATGCGGCCGCAGCCATACGCGCGCTGCGCGGCTGTGTGCGCTGATGTGCTCGCTTGCAAAGCGCAGGGCATCGCCGAACGTCCTCGAACTGCGCATCGTATTGCCCAGCGGCCCGAAGATCGCTCCGCCGCGTTGCCGCAGAGCCAGCCGCATTCCGAAATCCCGGCAGTCCAGCCGGTGCGCCGCAACGGTCAGGAGCCGGATCGCCTCGGGATATGTGAGCGCAACGGCGTCGTCGCGAAAATCCTGGGCGGAAATCCCGGCGAACCGCAACAGTTCGCCGGGATTTCCGCCAAGCGAGCTGACCAGTTCCGGAAAATGCCGGAGAAGCGGGATGTTGAGCCGTGCAAATTCCACATCGGCAGGCAATGGCATCGGCAGGTCCTTGGCATCGCAAGGGAAGGCGCGGTTATCGGAGCTTACGGCCGCGCCGTCCATCTCCTGGACAATGGCTGCATCGCCTGTCCGCATCGGTCAAGTCGGTGTACGAGATCTTGCGGCAAGAGTGCCAAAGATCGCACGAGCGTAGCGCGACCTTGCAAGGACAAGGAAGGGCGGAAGCACGCGTCGTACGGCGATGCTTGCCAGCGCCACTTCCTTCGCGTAGGGCGGCTCCCGTCTCTCGAGGTTCGGGAGGCCATGATCGCGTTGGTGCTCCCGTAAGGGGGCTTAAAAGGGAACGCGGTGAGGGGGCTCGCGCCCCTGAATCCGAGGCTGTCCCTGCAACTGTGAGCGGTGAGCGCGATGCATATCGCGGCAGGCCAAAGTGCCCTGTCGCAGCCACTGGGCCGGACGCTAACTCCTGCGAGGCCTGGGAAGGCCGTGCATCGTGCGATGACCCGCAAGCCAGGAGACCTGCCAGCGTCCGGTCGCTCTTGCCCTTGGTCCAGGGGATGGCCGAGGCACGGTGAAATCCGTCTGAGCGACGCATGTGCGGCGGGGGCCGCATCGACCCAAGCGACGGCGCCGGGGGCGTCGTGTCGTCGCGTGGGCCGACCGTTCGCGCGGACGCCCTCGTCAGACGTCGATGACGCCGGACAGGGTTTGTTTCTCACATGACGATTTCCCAATATGCGCTGTGCGCCGCGACCGCTTTCGCAGCGCTTTCCTCATCCGTGTTTTCCTCGGCCGCGCGCGCAGACGAGGCCGATCCGACAGAGACCATCCTGGTAACGGGCCTGCGTGCCGAAACCAGCCTCGATACGAAGAGCAGCGGCAGCCGCCTCGGCCTCACGGTTTTTGAAACTCCGGCAAGTATCGAGGTGCTGGACGGTGATGCGATCCGGGCGCGTGGTGACCTTTCCATCCAGGAAGCGGTCAGCCGCGCGACCGGTCTGACCTTCCAGGGTTCTCCGGGCAACGGGAATACGGCGATGGCCGCGCGCGGTTTCTCGGGGCAGGGGTCGGTGCAGTTGCTGGTGGACGGCACGCGCCTGTTCGTGGCCTCGGGCACGCTGACCTTCCCGGTCGATCCCTGGACGGTGGAGCGGATCGACGTGTTACGCGGGCCGAGTTCGGTCATATCAGGCGAGGGCGCGATCGGCGGCGCGGTCAATGTCATCATGAAGAAGCCGTCGACCGACCGCAGCATCATGCAGGCCCGCGTGGCCTACGGCTCGGACAACGCGATGCAGATCGCGGGTGATGCTGGCGGGCCCGTGGGAGGAGGTCTGTCCTATCGTGTCGCAGCCAGCTTCACACGCTCGGATGGCTGGCTCGACCGCAACAGCGACAACCGCAACCTCGCCATCTCCGGCGCGCTGCGCTGGGACGCCAGCCCGACGTTGAGCTTCACGCTGGCTTCCGACTACGGCGACGTCGAGATGTTGCCCTATTTCGGCAGTCCGCTGAACAACGGCAAGTTCGACAGGCGCTTCCGTTTCATCAACTTCAACATCACCGGCAGCGAGGATCATTTCCGGGACAACTGGACACGTCTGACGACCGAGTGGCAGGCATCGGATGCGATTTCGCTGCGCAACGTGGCCTATTACCTTAGTTCGGATCGCGACTGGCTCAACGCCGAAAGTTATCGCTATTCCGCAACGACCGGGCTGGTGACGCGCAGTGACTACCTGAACATCGTCCACCGTCAGGACCAGATCGGCGATCGCGGCGACCTCACCTTGCGTACTCCGCTGGGTGGGGGTGTGGAGAACAGCCTGCTCGTCGGCTTCGACGTCAACCGGGTCAAGTTCCGCCACATCAACAACTCGCCTTATGGCGGCAGTTCCGTGGTCGATCCGTTCGACTTTGAACCCGGCGGCTTCATCACGCCGGTGCCCACCACGCTCGGTTTCCGCACCCTGACCACGCAGTATTCGGTGTTCATGGAAGACCAACTCCAACTGCGTGACTGGGCCTCGCTGGTCGGAGGTTTCCGGCAGGACTGGTACGATCTGGAGCGCATCGACGCGCGTACGCCGGCGAACGGCTTCAAGCGGAAGTATCACAGTACTTCGGGCCGCTTTGGGCTGGTCCTGAACCCTGCGGTCGATACTGCGCTTTACGGCTCGTTCACAGTCGGCACCGACCCGATCAGCGCGCTTATCACGACTTCGAACGCGCAGAAGGACTTTGGCCTTTCGCCCGCACGCCAGTTCGAAGTCGGCGTCAAGCAGCGCTTCCTTGAAGGGCGCGGCTCCGCCTCCATTGCGCTGTTCGACATCGAGAAGCGGCGTCTTCTTACCCCGGACCCGGAGAACCGTCTTATTACCCAGCAGGTTGGCAAGCGGACTTCACGCGGTGTCGAGGCGACGCTGGCAGTGCAATTGACCGACGCCTTCGGGATCGAGGCCAATGGCACCATCCTCAAGGCCCGTTTCAAGGAATTCGGCGAGGTGGTGAACGGCGTCGTGATCGACCGCGCCGGGAACACGCCGCCCGGGATACCGACTAAGACTGCCAATATCTCGGCGAACTGGCGCTTCCTGGAGCCGTTGCAGGCCCGTGTCTCCGCCCGCTTCGTCGCGCCGCGATGGACAGATAACGCCAACACCTTGCGCGTGCCGGGCTACGAGGTGGTCGATCTCGGCTTGCGCTGGACGATCAGCGAAAAGCTGGCGATCGACGGGCGGATCAGCAATGTCTTCGACAAGATCTACCCGATCGGCAGCAATTCTTCGCAATGGCTGCTCGGCGCGCCCCGGCGCTTCGATGTCCGCTTGGATATGAGCCTGTAAGGGCGATGGCGCACGCCTTGGTAAAGAGGGGCCTCAAGGCCAGCCTGCGGTGGCTGTACTGGCTTCACCGCTGGCTGGGCATCGCGGTCTGCCTGATGTTTCTCCTGTGGTTCGTTTCGGGCGTGGTCATGATGTACGTGCCCTACCCGTCGCTGACCGAGGAGGAGCGGCTTGCAGGGCTGGCTCCGATCGACTGGAGCCGGGTGAGGATCAGTCCGACCGAGGCGCTTCGCCGCGCCGGACAGCAGGGGTTTCCCGCGGAACTTCGCCTCGATATGGCGGCGGGAGAGCCCGCTTGGCGTATCCGGGACAAGCAGCGGCGGATCGCCTTGTCGGCTTTGGACGGGCGGCGCCTTTCCGCACCGGATGCTGCCTCTGCGATAGCGGCGGCGCGGCGCTTCGCGGGCGCCGCGCCGATCACCCGTGTGGAGCGTATTCACGACGATCAATGGACCGTCGCACAAGGGTTCAAGTGGGCGAGACCGTTGTGGAAGGTCTCGCTGGGAGATGCTCGGGGTACCCAGATCTACGTCTCCTCCACCAGCGGAGAGCCGGTTCAGAACACGGACGCCCGTGAAAGGGCATGGAACTGGGTGGGCGCGGTGCCGCACTGGCTATACCTCACCGCCATCCGCCGCGACGGATCTTTGTGGCGACAGGTGGTGCTGTGGACGTCCGGTCCGGCCGTGGTCCTCGGTATTACCGGCATGTGGGTCGGTATCCTGCGTCTCAGGCTGCGCCGGCGCTACAGGAATGGGGCGATAACACTCTATCGAGGCTGGATGAAATGGCACCATCTGACCGGACTGGCCGGAGGGATCTTCGCCATTACCTGGATGTTCAGTGGATGGCTTTCGGTCAGCCCTTTCGACTGGTTCGCGCGCAATGGGCCGTCGGGGGGTGCCGCCCTCTATGCGGCGCACGCGAGTGCGGACTTTCCTGTGCTGGATGGCGGCAGGCTTGCCGCCCGCGCACCTCAGGCCCGGGAAGCGCGGCTGGCCTGGGTCGGCGGCCGCCCGGTGGTCACGCTGACGGTGAAGACCGGGCACTCGATGATCGCCACCCCGGATGGCCGGGCATTGCGTTTCACGCAAGCCGAACTGGTCGCCAATGCCCGGCGCCTGATGCCGGGTACGCCGGTCAGGAATGTTGTCGTCCTGCAGAAGCCGGACCTTTACTGGTACTCCCACCGGCACGAACGCACCCTGCCGGTTGTTCGCGTCATCTTCGGCGATGCGGAGCGGACATGGACGACCATTGACCCGCGTGGAGGGTCACTGTTGAGCCAGCAGAACGCGAGTGGACGCAGTTACCGATGGTTTTTCAACGCGCTGCATGATTTCGATCTACCATTCCTGCTCGCCAACCGTTTCCTGCGCGAGCCATTGATGTGGTTGCTCTCGGCACTTGGGATCATCATGTCGCTGTCGGGGATCGTTATCGGTTGGAACCATCTTGTGAGGCGCCGTCGCCGAAAAGCAGCGCGACAGGCGATAGCGTGATCCTGACCGTCGTGGTCTCTCGGAGAAGAAGCAGGCCTGCGTCCAGAGCCGGGGGGCAGGCGGTGTGCTTGAGAGGGTTACTTGTTCCACTTTTCCCTGCGCGCTGCTCGTTCCTGCGCGGCATCAAGCGGCTCGCCAATGGCCATGGTTTGCGCCGCAGCCATGAGTTCGCCTGCGGCGGATCCGGCCTGACGGTACGCACCGCGTTCGGGCGCTCCGTTCGCAACGGTGCGCTGCAGGATCCAGCCCTGGGCGTCCTTGCAGGCGATACCTGAACTGGCCCCGGCATCGTAGACGCGGCAATAGTTGCCGTCCTCGCGGCGGAAGCTGGTCAGGATGCGTAGCTTGCCGGGTTCGTTGGCGGAGGCCAGCTTTTCGTCGAGGCCCTTTGCCAGCATGCCCGAGGCGACGAGAGCACCGCCCGAGGTGACACTGGCGCCGTCGTCGGCAACGCGCATCCCGAAAAACAGGCCGAGCACGAGCGAGGCGGCGATAGCCGCTCCCGTACCCCACCAGCGGGGCAGGGTCAGGCGAGGAGGCCGGGCGGCGCGGACCTGATCGTCACGACGCGCGCGTGCGGCGGCGAAATCGAGGACGCGCGCCGGTTCATGCTGCTTCGTGTCGGTCATGTCGCGCTCGGCATCCTCCGCCGCAGCGGCTGCGATCATCTGTGTCAGGCTTTCCGGCACCGGCTCAACCGCGACGGGATCGAGGTGGCCGCGCAACAGTGCGCGAAGGCGCTGCTGCGCCTCCAGCCGCGACGCCAGTGCGGGGTCGCCGGCAATCGCGGCGGCCACCCGTTGCGCCTCTGCGCCGGTGAGTTCGCCATCGACATAGGCAGTGAATTCATCATCGCTCACGGTCATGCGATTTCTCCCAGTTCGCGCAACAGTGCTTCACGCCCTCGGCCGAGGCGCGAGGTGAGCGTACCCTGGGGCACGCCGATGATTTCCGCCGCTTCCTTGTAGGCGAAGCCCTCGACAAGTACGAGTATGACGGCCTCGCGCTGCTCTTCCGGGAGGCGTGCCAAGGCCCTGCCGACGTTCCCCAACTCGACCAGGTTCTCGGCCGCGAGATCGCCGGGGGCGCCGATGTCGGCCCCTTCTTCTTCATGGGTGAAAGTCTGCGAGCGCCGCGTCCTTGCCCGTACTTCGTCGATCCACTGGTTGCGCATGATCCTGTAAACCCAAGCGTCGAGGCGTGTGCCGTCCTGCCACGACTGGCGGGACTTGAGCGCGCGCTCGACCGTCTGCTGGCACAAGTCGTCGGCGTCGGCCGGATCACGGGCGAGCCCCCGCGCGAAGCGCCGCAGGCGCGGCAGCAGGGCGGTGAGTTCTTCGCAGAAACGGTCTTGGCTCGTCGATGCGTTCATCGAAATGTCTTGTCCGCAGGATGAAACGGACCGACTGCCGCGTTTCATCCCTGAATGCCACGAAATTTTTGCTATCGGATGGATCGATGAGAAATCGCACCCTTCTTTCGGCCGGGATTGCCGCCATCTTTCTCGTCTCGCCGTCGGTGCCGGTCGAAGCGCAGCTCGGTGGTGGGCTGCCGATGGACCTGCCCGGGACCGTGGGCCGGGTGCGCGATACGCTCGGCGACATTGCCGGGCCGGTGATAGAGCCCGTCGGGCGGATCGTGAGCGACGTGCGCGCGCTGGCGAACGAGCGGGTGCGGCGGCTCACCCGGCTGGTCGCCGATCACGGCGACCGGGTCGAGTGGGACGAGCAGCACCAGCCTGCCGTGCGGGGCGAAGTGCTGATGCTCGACCCCGACGAGGCGGCGCTCGATACGGCCCGGCGGCAGGGGTACAATGTGATCGAGCAAGGCGCGCTGGAAGGGCTCGATGTACGCTTTGCGCGCCTCGAGGTGCCGTCAGGCGCCTCTCTGGCCAAATCGGTGGAGGACTTGCGAAAGACCCTTCCTGGCCGGGAGATCAGCGCGGATCAGTTGCATTTTCCTTCGGGTGGCACCCCCACGAAGGACGGCAAGGCGGTATCCGGCGCGCTTCCACGCGGCGGCACTGTCGGGGTCATCGACGGCGGCATCGGTGGTTCGACGCGGCTTGCCTCGCAGCGTGGCTTCGCGGCGGGAGCGCCGAAAACAAGCGACCATGCCAGCGCGATCGCCTCGCTTCTGACGGGGGCGGGGACTGCGCGTATCTATGGCGCCGATGTCTATGCCGCGGACCCGGCGGGCGGCAATGCGCTGGCGATCGCAAGGGCGCTGGGGTGGATGCAGGTGCAGGGCGTGCCGGTGGTGTCGATCAGTCTGGTCGGTCCGTCCAACCCGCTGCTGGCGCGGGCGGTGGCTTCGGCGCAGAGCAAGGGGATGACGGTGGTGGCGGCGGTCGGCAATGACGGCGCGGCGGCTCCGCCTGCCTTTCCGGCGTCCTATCCCGGCGTGATCGCGGTGACCGGCGTGGACGGATCGGGACGTGTGCTGATCGAGGCGGGGCGTGCCTTACACCTCGATTATGCTGCGCCGGGAGCTGACATGTCGGCGCTTGTCCCGGGCAAGGGGCGTCAGTCGCTGCGCGGAACGTCCTATGCTGCGCCGCTGGTGGCGTCGCGTATCGCGGCGCGGCGGGCACTCGTCACAAGTGCCGCAGAGGCGATGAAAGCCGTGGATTCCGAAGCCATCAAGGGGCAGCGCCGAACTGGACGCGGCGTGTTGTGCAACATCTGCCGATCGGGCCTTTAGAAAAAAATCTGAAATAATTTCATCGGCCATGGATGAAAGCGAAATGGCCATCCGTTCCTTCCATCAGACACCCCGGACGGGGCCAACGACAACAAGGAAGGAGCAAATCCCATGAACAAGCTCTCACTCACGACCGCCATCGCAACTCTTGCCCTGATCGCCGCGCCAAGCGTGGCCGATGCCCAACTGCTGGGCGGTGGCGGCCTTGGCGGATCGCTCGGCGGTGGCCTCGGCGGCTCGCTGGGCGGCACCATCGGCGGTGTCGGCAGCTCGATCGACGGGACCATGGGCGGTGCGGGCGACATCAGCGCCTCGCGCGCCAGCCGCAGCGTTTCGTCGCGGGCCTCGGGCAATGCCAGCGGCCACGCCAGGAAGTCCGTGACCAAGCCCTCGGTTTCGGCGCCGGATACCTCGGCGGTGACCGGTGCAGCCGATAGCGCCCGCTCGCAGGCCGGCGGCCTCGTCGACTCCGCCCGCTCGACGGCGGGTAGCGGTTCGGCAACCGGCACGGGCTCGGCCACGGGTTCGCTCGCCGGTTCACTGACGGGATCGGGCGCGAACGGCTCGGCTTCGGGCGCGGGCAACCTCGCCGGCTCGGGCAGCCTGCCTGATACCTCGGGCGTGACTTCGCAGGTTGCGGGCACCGCGACCGGGACGGCTCAGGCAGCCCGCTCGGCCGCGGCAGAGAAGGCGCAGGCGGTCGGCAGCCAGGCCCACGATGCGGCGTCCAGCGCGGCGAACAGCTCAGCCTCGGGTTCGGGTAATGGTTCTGCCAACGCGCAGGCGGGCAAGCGCAGCGCCAACGTGACCGGCTCGGGCAGCGGTTCGGCTTCGAAGAGCGGTGCGAACGGTTCGGTCGGCCTCGGTGCCAGCACCAGCCGCGACCAGTAAGTTCCGCAGATAAGCCTTCGTCAGAAAGGCGTGCCTAACACCGCTGCGTCGCTTCCATCCCCCACCGATGACGCGGCGGCCTGCGCCCCCGGGAGAGACCACTCACTCTCGGGGGCGTTCTCATGCGTGCGATCAGGCGGCAGCGCGGATGGTGACCGGGATCGACTTGTAGGCCGGGGTGCCGCTCGCGGGGTCATAGTCGTCCAGCGGCACAAGGCAGTTGGCCTCCGGATAGTAAGCCGCCAGCGAGCCGCGCGCGATGGCATGGCGGACCAGCGTGAAGCCCTTCAAGGTGCGCCCGGCCGGGGTGGTGACGTCCACCTTGTCGCCCTCAGCCAGACCCAGCATGGCAAGGTCCACTTCGTTGGCGAAGATCACGTCGCGGCGGCCGGTGACGCCGCGATAGCGATCGTCAAGGCTGTAGATGGTGGTGTTGTACTGGTCATGGCTGCGGATCGTGGTGAGCAGCAGCGAGCGCTCGACCTGTTCCTCGGCGTGGGGGTGCGCGATGAACTGCGCCTTACCGGTCGGTGTCTTCCACGTGCGGGTCGCAGGGCCGATGGTGAGGCGGAATCCACCCGGCTCGCGCACGCGAATGTTGAAGTCGCGAAAGTCGGGATAAACGGCCTCGATGCCGTCGCGGATGCGGTCGTAGTCGGCGACGAGCGCGGCCCAGTCGATGCGGGTGTGCGGCATCGCCGCCTGCGCCAGCCCGGCAACGATCGCAGGTTCGGAGCGGACGTCGGGGCCGGGCGCCTTGAGCTTCCCGCGTGAGGCGTGGACCATCGACATGCTGTCCTCCACCGTCACCCATTGCGGTCCGGCCTGCTGTACGTCCAGCTCGGTACGGCCGAGGCAGGGGAGCACCAGAGTCTCCTTCGCCGTCAGCAGGCAGGTGCGGTTGAACTTGGTGAGGATGTTGACCGAAAGGTCCAGCCCCCGCACCGCGGCGAAGCAGGCCTCGGGATCAGGCATGGCGACGGCGAGGTTGCCGCCGAGCGAGATCAGCGCCTTCGAGTGTCCGGAGCGCATGGCCGCAAGGGCTTCGACTGCATTGTGGCCGTGATGGCGGGGCGCGGCGATGCCGAAAGCGTCGTCGAGACGCTGCAGCATGTCCTCGGTCGGCAGTTCGGTGATGCCGACGGTGCGGTCGCCCTGTACGTTGCTGTGGCCGCGCAGGGGGCAGATGCCGGCGCCCGGCTTGCCGAACTGCCCACGCAGTAGCAGCAGGTTGGCGATCGCCTGCACGTTCTGGGTGCCGTGCTTGTGCTGGGTGATCCCCATGCCGTAGCAGACGATCACCCGCCCCGCCTTCATGTAGACTTGCGCCATGCTCTCGATGGCGTCGCGCGTCAGGCCGGAGGCGACCTCGATCCAGTTCCAGCTGGTGGCATCGAGATCGGCCTTGAGCGCGTCCAGCCCTTCGGTGTGCTCGGCGATGAAGGCGTGGTCGAGGGCGTCGGCCTCAACCACCAGTTTCATCATGCCCTTGAGCATCGCCATGTCGCCGCCGATGCGGACCTGATGGTAGGCAGAGGCGAGCGGGGTGGAATGGGGCGAGAGCATTTCGGTGGGATGCTGCGGCGACTTGAAGCGTTCGAGTCCGCGCTCGCGCATCGGGTTGGCGACGACGATGGGCACGCCGCGCTTCGATGCGGCGGCCAGCGTGCCGAGCATGCGCGGGTGGTTGGTGCCGGGGTTGTGGCCGATGCAGAAGATCGCGTCGGCAAGGTCGAAGTCCTCCAGCGTCACCGTGCCCTTGCCGATGCCGATCGACTTGGGCAGGCCGGTGCTGGTCGCCTCGTGGCACATGTTCGAGCAGTCGGGGAAGTTGTTGGTCCCGAAATCGCGCGCGAAGAGCTGGTAGAGGAACGCGGCCTCGTTGGAGGCGCGGCCGGAGCAGTAGAACTCGGCCTGGTCGGCGTGGGCGAGGGCCTGCATCGATGCACCCGCGCGGGCGAAGGCTTCGTCCCATGTGATGGGCACATAGCGGTCGGTCTCGGCATCGTAGCGCAGCGGTTCGGTGATGCGGCCCGCATCCTCCAACTGGTGATCGCTCCAAGACCACAGTTCGGTGGCGGTGTGGCGGGCGAAGAAGTCGGGATCGACGCGCTTCACCGTGGCTTCCCAGGTGACGGCCTTGGCGCCGTTCTCGCAGAATTCGAACGATGACGTATGGCGCGGATCGGGCCAGGCGCAGCCGGGGCAGTCGAAGCCGTCGGGCTGGTTCATCTGCAGGAGCGCGCGGGTGTCCGGGCTGGCCTTCATCTGCTCGCGCACCGTGCGCGCCACTGCCCGCAGCGCGCCCCAGCCGCCTGCCGGGCCCGTGTAGTCGCTGATGCCTTCGGGGCGGCTTTCGGGTTCGCGTGTCTCGCTCATGGCTCTCGTCTCGCAGCAGGGGGCGCGGGTGGGTTAGCACCCCGCGCCGCAAAATCCGACATCACATATGTATGCATTGTGAGCCAACTTGGTTGCATGCTCGCGGGCCGTCAGAGTTCTTCGGTCAAAGCTGTGGGAACGTCATAGCCCCACTCCGCATACTTGCGGGCGACCACGGCCGTCATGAGCGCCAGTTCGGGTGAGTGGTCGCCAGGGCGGTGGCTCATGATGATGGGCGAGGTCGCAGGCTCCACGAGTTCGCGGAAGGCGACGTCGTGGCTGCGGGCGCGGCGGACCGATTCCGGGACGATCGCGATGCCTTCCTCGGCTGCGACGAGGCCGATAGCGATCTGCAGTTCGCGCGCCTCGTGGACCACGCGCGGTTCGATGGAATGGTCGCGGAAGAGCGAGATCACCTGGTCGGCATAGCTGGGGCGCGGTGCGCGCGGATAGAGAATCTGGGGTTCATCGGCGAGTTCGCGCAGTGAGATCGGCTCATCGCTGGTCGCCAGCGGATGATCCATCGGGAAAGCGGCGATGAGCTTCTCGTTGCGCAGGATGATGCGACGGACGGCCGGATCCTCGAAGCGGATGCGGCCGAAACCGACGTCGATGCGTCCGTCCTTTAATGCGGCGATCTGGTCGAGCGTCGTCGCTTCGACCATGACCAGTTCCACATTCTGGGCGACCTTGCGGAATTCGCGGATCAGTTCCGGCAGACGGGCATAGATGGTGGAGGCAACGAAGCCTATTATCAGGCGACGACGGCGACTGGTCGCGGCCGCCTTTACCATGGTTTCTACGTCTTCCATCCGTGCCAGCATTTGCAGCGCCTGCGCATGCAGCAGGCGGCCCACGGCAGTCAGGCGCAGCGGGCGGCTCGACCGGTCGAGCAGCGGGGCGCCGACGTGGGCTTCCAGTTGCTGGATCGCACGTGACAACGGTGGCTGTGCGATGTGCAGCCGTTCGGCAGCCCGGTTGAAGTTGCCTTCTTCCGCCACAGCCACGAAGTAGCGCAGAAGGCGCATGTCCATCATGAGAGCTGAAACCTCCTCAAAACGCTGCACCGAGCATACTATACCTATCAGGTATGAATTCTTGACCGCATTGATCTTTGAATGCCCGGCGAGGCAGGCATATTTATCCCTCGAAAGCTAAGCATTCGGGAGACTCGCTGCAATGGCTATGTTAAGCCGAGCTGATACCTTCATCGTCGATGTGCCGACGATCCGGCCGCACGTACTGGCCATGGCTACCATGCACGCCCAGTCGATGGTGATCGTTCGCCTGACCGACGCAGACGGCGTCGAGGGCATCGGCGAGGGCACCACGATTGGCGGCCTTAGCTACGGCGAGGAGAGCCCGGAGAGCATCAAGTCCGCGATCGACACCTACATCGTACCGGTGCTCGAGACTTGCGACCTTGCCCATGTCGGCGCGACCATGGCGAAGATTGCCAAGTGCGTGCGCGGCAACCATTTCGCCAAGTGCGCGGTGGAAACGGCGCTGCTCGACATGGCGGGCAAGCGGCTCGGCATTCCTGCTTCGGAACTGATCGGTGGTGGCCGGGTGCGTGACAGTCTGCCGGTTGCCTGGACCCTGGCTAGCGGCGACACTGCGCGCGACATCGCCGAGGGCGAAGCCATGCTGGAGGCGCGTCGCCACCGCATCTTCAAGCTGAAGATCGGCAAGCGCGACGTTCGTGACGACGTCGCTCACGTTGGCGCCATCTGCAAGGCGCTCGGCGATCGCGCCAGCGTGCGTGTTGACGTCAACCAGAACTGGAGCGAGGCGCAGGCCAAGCTGGGCATGGCGATGCTGCGGGAGGTCGGCTGCGACCTCGTCGAGCAGCCGATCGCCGGCGACGACGTGACGGCGATGGCGCGCCTGTCGCAGACCCAGGCGGTGCCGCTGATGGCGGACGAGGCGCTGCACGGCCCACGGTCCGCGCTGCGGATCGCGTCGGCCGGGGCGGCGGGCGTCTTCGCGCTCAAGATCGCGCAGTCGGGCGGCCTGTTCGCCACGGCCGAAGTCGCTGCGATCGGTACGGCTGCGGGTATCGGCCTCTATGGCGGCACCATGCTCGAAGGCGGGATCGGCACCGCCGCGTCGGCACACGTATTCGCCACAATTCCCGAACTCGCCTGGGGTACAGAGCTGTTCGGTCCGTTGCTCCAGACCGAGGAAATCCTTTCCGAACCGCTGCGTTACGCTGACTTTTCGCTGGCGGTCCCTCCCGGCCCGGGCCTTGGAGTGAACCTCGACGAGGACAAGCTCGCCTTCTTCCGGCGCGACCGGACCGCGCCCACCCTCCACGCCGTCACTGCAGGAGCCTGACACCGATGCTGTTCATGGTCGAAATGGACGTCAATATTCCCCTGGACTTCGATCTCGCCGAAGCGGCGCGGATCAAGGCCGAGGAAAAGGCGTACTTCCAGAAGCTCCAGACCGCAGGAATATGGCGCCACATCTGGCGCAAGGTCGGCTTGTACTCGAACGTCTCGATCTTCGATGTCGAGAGCAACGCGGCGCTGCACGAAACGCTGATGGCGCTGCCGCTGTACCCCTTCATGACAATGAAAATCACGCCGCTCGCGCGGCACCCTTCCTCCATCCATGACGACGATCGCTGATCGCCTCCGCCCCAGAATCGTGGGCTAAGAACAACGGGAGAGAATGAAATGGACACCAGCTTCGTAAAGACCCCCGAGATCCAGCAGTTGCTCGACCGCGCCGCCGGCGTGAACGAGAGCGGCGGCAGCCCGCGCCTAAAGGCGATCGTGCGCGACCTTACCGAAAGCGTGATGGAACTCATCGTCAGGCATGACGTCTCGGAGAGCGAGTTCTGGCTGGCGATGAAGTACCTGTCGGACAGCGCAGCCGAGATCGGCCTGATCGTCCCCGGCACCGGCCTTGAGCACTTCCTCGATCTCTACATGGACGCCAAGGACGCCGAGGCCGGCCTGACCGGCGGCACTCCGCGCACCATCGAAGGTCCCCTCTATGTAGCCGGTGCACCGCTGGTGGAAGGCAACGTGAACCTCAGCGTCGACCCCGACGAGGGCACCACCGTGCTGCACATGACCGGCACCGTGACCGGACCCGAGGGCGAGGCGGTCAAAGACGCCATCGTCCACGTGTGGCATGCGAACTCGAAGGGCTGGTATTCGCACTTCGACCCGACTGGTGAACAGACCCCGTTCAACAACCGCCGCCGCATCAGGCTGGCCGACGACGGACGCTATGCGTTCCATTCGAACCAGCCGAGCGGTTACTCGGTGCCGCCCGGAGGCGCGACGGACAAGCTGATGCAGGCGCTCGGCCGCCACGGCAACCGTCCGGCACACGTCCACTTCTTCATCGAGGCGCCGGGCTACCGCACGCTGACGACGCAGATCAACTTCGGCGACGATCCCTTCGCGGCGGACGACTTCGCCTTCGGCACCCGCGAGGGCCTGCTACCGGTGCCCAGCCGCCAGGGCGACAGCGCCTACATCCAGTTCGATTTCCAGATGCAGCGCGCCCACGACGCGGGCGACGAGTGCTTCTCCGCGCGCACCCGCGCCGAAGCGACGGCGCTTCCGGAAGCCGAAACCGTCTGACGACCAGAACACGGGAGACAGGATCATGCACGAACATCTGATGAGCCGCGTTGCGACCGCCGTGGTCGACGACCCCGAGACCGGCCTGTTCCGCTGCCGCCGCGACGTCTTCACCGATCCGGCGCTGTTCGAACTCGAGATGAAGTACATCTTCGAGAGCAACTGGGTCTACGTCGCTCATGAGAGCCAGGTCGAGAAGAAGAACGACTACTTCACGACCTGGATCGGGCGGACCCCGGTGATCCTGACCCGTGCCAAGGATGGCGGCCTCAACTGCGTCGTCAACGCCTGCGCCCATCGCGGCGCCAAGCTGTGCCGCCGCAAGCGGGGCAACCAGCCGCTCTTCGTGTGCCCCTTCCACGGCTGGAGCTTCAAGACCGACGGCTCGCTGATGCGTGCCAAGGATGCCAGCACCGGCGCCTATCCGGACAGCTTCAACCATGAAGGGTCGCACGACCTGACGCGCGCCCGCGTCGAAAGCTATCGAGGCTTCATCTTTGCCTCGCTGAACCATGACGTGCTGCCGCTTACGGAGCATCTCGGCGAGGCCAGGGTAATCATCGACCAGATGGTCGATCAGGCGCCCGAGGGTCTGGAACTGCTGACCGGCAATTCCACCTACACCTTCGACGGCAACTGGAAGATGCAGATGGAGAACGGCTGCGACGGTTACCACGTCAGCTCCGTTCACGAAAACTACCAGTCCACAATGGGCCGCCGCGCGGAGGGCGGAACCAAGGCGGTCGACGCCAATGGCTGGTCGAAGGCGCCGGCAAGCGGCGTCTACGGCTTCGAGCATGGCCATATCCTGCTCTGGACGCAGGTGCTGAACCCTGAAGTGCGCCCGATCTGGAGCCACAAGGCGGTGCTGGACGCAAGGCTCGGCGAGGACAAGGCGAAGTTCATCCTCGAACAGACGCGCAATCTGGCGCTCTATCCCAACGTGTTCCTGATGGACCAGTTCTCCACCCAAATCCGTGTGGTGCGTCCGATCGACGTCCATACCACCGAGGTCACGATCTACTGCTATGCGCCCAAGGGCGAGAGTGCCGAAGATCGTGCCCACCGCATCCGCCAGTACGAGGATTTCTTCAACGTCACCGGCATGGGCACGCCCGACGACCTCGAGGAATTCCGCAGCTGCCAGTCCGCCTATGAAGGCGCGGGCGAACTGTGGAACGACCTCAGCCGCGGCGCTACGCGCTGGGTCCATGGTCCCGATGCCAATGCGAAGGCCATGGGCATGAACCCGCTGCTCTCCAGCGAGCGCAGCGAGGACGAGGGCCTCTTCGTGCGCCAGCACGAGTTCTGGGCGCAGATCATGCTCGACGGCATGGCGAAGGACGCCGAACCGATGCTGGAGGCTGCGGAATGACCCTCGTTCTGGAAAACACTGCCGCCGCGCTGTCCTATGCCGAGATCTGCGCGTTCCTCTACCGCGAGGCGCGTCTGCTCGACGACCGCGAGTTCGACGAATGGCTGGAATGCTATTCGCAGGACGCCGAGTACTGGATGCCCGCGTGGACCGACGACGATGCGCTGACCACGAACCCGCAGACCGAGATCTCGCTGATCTACTACGGCAACCGCAAGGGGCTCGAGGACCGGGTCTACCGCCTGAACACCGAGCGTTCGTCGGCCAGCACGCCTGAAGCGCGCACCTCGCACTTCATCGCCAATGTCGAGGTGCTGGAGACGCGCGAAGGTGCGATCGACCTGCGCTATAACTGGCACACGCTCAGCCACCGCTACCAGCAGACGCAGCAGTTTTTCGGAACCACCTTCCTGACGCTGGATGCGGCTGGAGACGCCCCGAAGATCCTGAAGAAGAAGATCGTCCTCAAGGACGACTATATTCATCAGGTCATCGACGTCTACCACGTCTGAGGAGGTTGCAGTGATCTTCGCAGGACGGTTCGCAGGCAAGGTCATGGTCGTGACAGGTGCCGCACAGGGTATCGGGGCGGGTGTGGCCACCCGCGCGGCGGCGGAGGGCGCAAGCGTCGTCCTCGTCGACCGGGCCGACTTCGTCACCGAAGTGGAGCAGGCCATCGTCGCGGACGGCGGCAAGGCCGTCTCGGTGCAATGCGACCTTGAAACCTACGAGGGCGCAGCCGAGGCGATGGCGGCGGCCGTAGCGGCGTTCGGGCGCATCGACATTCTCGTCAACAACGTCGGCGGCGCGATCCGCATGCGTCCTTATGCCGAGTTCGAGCCCGCGCAGATCGATGCGGAAATCCGCCGCTCGCTGATGCCGACGCTCTACTGTTGCCACGCGGTGCTGCCCATCATGCTGGGGCAGGGCGCGGGTACGATCGTCAACCTCTCGTCCAACGCCACGCGTGGTATTCGCCGGGTGCCCTATTCGGCGGCGAAGGGCGGGATCAACGGCATGACGCAGGCGCTCGCCATGGAATATGCCGAAGCCGGCATCCGCGTCGTCGCGACCGCGCCCGGCGGCACCAGCGCGCCCGCGCGCCGCGTCGCCCGCAATGCCGAGGGCGACAACGCGCAGGAGCAGGCCTGGATGGCCGAGGCGGTGGAGCAAGTCACGTCGTCGGCGTTCATGAAACGCTACGGCACGCTGGAGGAACAGATCGCGCCGATCCTCTTCCTCGCCTCGGACGAGGCCAGCTACGTGACCGGATCGGTCCTGCCGGTGGCTGGTGGCGATATCGGCTGATGCCAGCTTCACAGGACATGGATAGGTGCCCAGACTGATCGCCGTCACCCGCTCGGGCGACGAAACCGCCATCGGTGCCTATCGCACCAACTTCTCGCGCTTGTCCTGCCTGATCGCCATGACCCCGGCGCTCGACGGCCTGCGTGTCACCATCGCACCTGAGGACTGATCTATGCCTTTCACTCAAGCTGCAGGCGCCAGCCTCTACTGGAAGCGCGACGGGCGTGACGACGCGCCTGCGCTGGTGCTGCTCAACTCCATCGGCACCGATATGGATTTGTGGGACGCGGTGCTGCCGTTCCTGCGCGACCGCTTCGCGCTGCTGCGGATCGACGCCCGCGGCCATGGTGCGTCAATTGCTGATCCGGGTGATTTTTCGATGGCGGTGCTGGCCGCCGATGTGCTTGCAGTAGCGGAGGCCGCAGGTTTTGCGCGCTTCAGCGTCGCGGGCGTGTCGCTGGGCGGGATGATCGCGATGGAACTGGCCCTCGCCGCACCCGAGCGCGTCGAGAAGCTCATCCCCATCTGCACGTCCGCCACGATGGACAGCGCTTCGTGGAACGACCGTATCGCGAAAGTGCGCGGTGAGGGGATGGCCGCCATCGCCGACCTTGCGATGGGGCGTTTTCTGTCGGACACGGCCGAACCCGCGATCTATGAGGCCGTGCGCCGCCAGTTGGTCGGCATGAGCGCGCAAGGCTACGCGGGCTGCGGGGCGGCGATCCGCGACATGGATCTGGCCGAGCGTATCTCCGGCATCGCCGCGCCCACTCTGGTGGTAACCGGCACGCGCGATACCTCGACGCCGTTCGAGGGGCATGGCGAATATTTGCTTGCCCGCATCCCCGGCGCTGCGCATCTGTCGCTCGAGGCTGCACACCTTGCACCGCTGGAGGCTCCCGCCGAACTGGCCTCAGGCATGATCGCCTTCCTCCAGGACTGAGCCCATGGAAAAACCAGACGTCGTCATCGTGGGAGCGGGACATGGGGGAGCGCAGTGCGCGCTTGCCCTGCGCCAGAACGGGTTCGCGGGAACCATCACCGTCATCGGCCGCGAGCCGGAGCATCCTTACGAGCGGCCGCCGCTCTCGAAGGAATACTTTGCGCGGGAGAAGACCTTCGACCGCCTCTATATCCGCCCGCCGACGTTCTGGGCCGACAAGGAGGTGACCTTCAGGCTCTCCACCGAAGTCACCAAGGTGGACGCCGAGGCGAAGGAACTGACGCTCTCGAACGGCACGACATTCGGCTACGGCAAGCTGGTCTGGGCGACAGGCGGCGATCCGCGCCGCCTCTCGTGCGGCGGCGCCGAGCTTGCGGGCGTCCACGCGGTGCGCACCCGCGAGGACTGCGACACGCTGATGGCCGAGGTCGATGCGGGCACGAAGAACATCGTCGTCATCGGCGGCGGTTACATCGGGCTGGAGGCAGCGGCGGTGCTGTCGAAGATGGGGCTGAACGTGGTCCTGCTCGAAGCCCTGCCGCGCGTGCTGGCGCGCGTCGCGGGTGAGGAACTGTCCGAATTCTACCAGAAGGAACACCGCGATCACGGGGTGGACCTGCGCACCGGCGTTGCGGTCGAATGTCTCGAGGGCGACGGGCATCGTGTCACCGGCGTGAAGCTGGTCGATGGCGAGGTCATCCCCGCCGAGGCGGTGATCGTCGGCATCGGCATCGTGCCCGCCGTCGGCCCGCTGATCCTGGCGGGCGCCTCGGGCGCGAACGGCGTGGACGTGGACGAGTTCTGCCGCACCTCGCTGCCGGACGTCTACGCGATCGGCGACTGCGCGGCGTTTGCCTGCGATTATGCAGGCGGCACGGTGATGCGGGTGGAATCGGTGCAGAACGCCAACGACATGGCGACGTGCGTGGCCAAGGCGATCTGCGGGGACGAGAAGCCGTACAAGGCGTTTCCGTGGTTCTGGTCGAACCAGTATGATCTCAAGCTGCAGACGGCCGGGATCAACATGGGCTTCGACCAGACGGTGACGCGCGGCGACGTCGAGGGGCGCAGCTTCTCGGTGGTCTATCTCAAGCAGGGCAAGGTCGTGGCGCTGGACTGTGTGAACATGGTCAAGGACTACGTGCAGGGCCGCAAGCTGGTTGAGGCGGGCGCCACGCCTGACGTGGAGCGCCTCGCCGACGCAGGTGTACCGCTCAAGGAACTGGTGTGAACTGAATCCTCCCCATCGCTGTGCGACAGGGAGGACAATACCTTACGAAGTCGGCGCGGCGAGGCTCTCATCCGCGCCGATCGCGCTGTACATCGTGATGCGGTTGGTCAGATCGGCCAGCACCGTGGAAATGCGCGTCTGCTGGTAAGCATAAAGCGAACGCTGGGCGACCAGCGCGTTGAGGAAGGTGTCGGTCCCCGCCCGGTACTGTGCATCGGCGAGATCATAACTCTTCTGCCCGGCGGCGACGAGGCGGTCCTGCGCGGTGCGCTGCGTCGTGATCGTCCCGCGCCGGGCGAGCGCATCGGCGACGTCCTTGAATGCCGACTGCACCGTGGAGCGATAGGTCGCGAGGTAGTATTCGCGCTGCGCCCTGGCGTATTCGAGGTTGCCCTTGTTGGTGCCGCCCAGCAGCGGAAGGCTCGCGCTGCCCGAACCACTGACGTTGAAGGCATCGCCGGTAAACAGGCTGCTGAGCGCCGTGCTGGCAAGACCGATGGTGGAGGTCAGCGAAATCGTCGGGAAGAATGCGGCCCGCGCCGCGCCTATCTGGGCGTAGGCACCCTTGAGGTTGTGTTCGGCCTCGACCACGTCGGGGCGGCGCAGCAGGATTTCGGACGAAAGGCCCGCAGGCACCTTGCCGATCCGCGTATCGAGCTGCGCCAGCGATGCGGGCAGTTCGGCGTCCTGCACCGACCCGCCGACCAGCAGTTCCAGCGCATTGCGGTCCTGCGCGACTTGCGTGGTCTGCGCGGCGATGTCGGAATTGGCCTGCTCCAGCGTCGTTTCGGCCGAGGCGAGATCGCTGGCGCTCGTCAGCCCGGACCTGAACAGTGCGCGAGTGAGATCGACCGAGCGCTGTCCGCTGTCGCGGGTCCGCTCAGCGAGCGCCAGAAGGTCGCGGTCGGAGGCGAGGGTGACGTAGGCGGCCGCCACGTTGGCCACCAGCGTCAGCCGCGCCGAGCGATAGCCGGATTCGGTGCCGAGGTAAGTCTCCATCGCCTCCCGGCTCTGGTTCTTCAGGCGGCCGAACAAGTCCAGTTCGAACGCGCTGAAACCGACGTCGGCGCTGTAGCTCTGGTTGGTGAACTGCGTCGAGTTCATCCCGTGCGTCGCGCTGGCGTCAGTGCCCGCAGCCACTGTCGGCAACTGGTACGAACGCTCGACACGGTATTGCGCCCTGGCCGAGGCGACGTTGGCGAGGCTCGCCTGCAAGTCCTGGTTGTTGGCGAGTGCACGCTCGATCACGGCCTGCAGGCGCGGATCGGCGAAGAGCGTGCGCCATGGCATCCCGGCCTCGCCCGACTGTAGCGGCTCATAGGCTGCGCCCTGCGGCCACTGCGCGGGCGCGGCGGCTTCGGGGCTGACGTACTTGGGCGCCATGTTGCAGCCGGACAGGGCCACGGCCAGCGCCATCGTGGAGATCAGGAAGGGGCGCATCATGCGTGGTCCATGGTATGGGCGGGCGTCGTGGTCGCGTCCTTGCGGTGGAACACCCGGGCGACGATGATGAAGAACATCGGCACGTAGAAGATGGCGAGTGCGGTCGCGGTCAACATGCCGCCGAACACGGCCGTGCCGATGGCGATGCGCCCTTGCGCGCCCGCTCCGGTGGCGATGGCGAGCGGCACGACGCCCGCCATGAACGCGATCGAGGTCATCATGATCGGTCGCAGGCGGACCCGTGCCGCTTCCAGTGCGGCGTGGAGCATGTCGCGTCCCTCGCGCCGCGCGGTCTCGGCGAACTCGACGATCAGGATCGCATTCTTCGCCGCGAGGCCGATCGTGGTGAGCAGGCCGACCTGGAAGTAGATGTCGTTCTCAAGACCACGCGCCGCCACGCAGATCACCGCGCCGATAACGCCGAGCGGGATCACCAGCAGCACCGCCAGCGGGACCGACCAGCTTTCGTAGAGCGCGGCGAGGCACAGGAACACGACCGCGACCGACAGGATGTAAAGATAAAGAGCCTGCCCGCTCGACTGATTCTGCTGATACGACAGGCCGCTCCAGGCATAGCTGGTGCCCGGCGCTAGCTTCTGTTGCAGCGCCACCATTTCCTTCATCGCGTCGCCCGAACTGTAGCCCGATCCGGCACTGCCCTCGATCTGGTACGAGGAGCGGCCATTGAAGCGCGACAGGCCGTTCGGGCCGGTCTCCCACTTCATCGTCGTGAAGGCGGAGAAGGGGACCATCTTGCTGGTGCCGTCGGCATTGGTCGCGGACGTCGAGCGGACGAACCACTTGTCGAGGTCGCTCGGCAGCATGCGGGAATCCGCCTGACCCTGCAGGTAGACCTTCTTGACGCGGCCCCGGTCGATGAAGTCGTTGACGTAAGTGCCGCCCCATGCGGTGCTCAGTGTATCCGTCGCGTTGTCCACGCTGAGGCCGAGGACCGACAGCTTGGCGTCGTCGAAAGTGATGTCGAACTGCGGCGTGTCGGGAAGACTGGAGGCGCGGACTTGCGAGAGCTTTGGGTCATGGTTCGCGGCCGCGATCAGCTTGTCGCGCAGGGTGACGAACTTGTCGTGGTCCATGTTCGAGGAGTTCAGCAGCTGGAACGTGAAGCCGTTCGACTGGCCGAGACCCTGGATCGACGGCGGGGTCATGACGAAGACCTGCGCGTCGCGGATCTTCGACAGCTTGCCCATCAGGCGCCCGCTGATCGCGGATGCGTTCTGGCTGGATGCCGTGCGTTCATCGAACGGCGCAAGGCTGGCGAAGCCCATGCCTGCATTCTGGCCCGAGCCCGAGAAGCTGAAACCGGCGATGGCGAACAGCACGCGGATGTTATGGCCTTCGGAAGCGAAGGCCTGCTCGATCTCCTTGCGCACCTTGTCGGTGCGTTCGGCGGTGGCGCCTGCAGGCAACTGATAGGCGACCATGACTTGCCCCTGGTCCTCGGTCGGCAGGAAGCCGGAGGGCAGCCGCACGAACAGTACGATGATCGCAAGGATCACCGCGCCATAGCCGACGAGCCACCAGCGTCGCCGCGCGATCGCACGCTCGGTCACCGCGACGTAGCGGCCGGTCATGCGCTCGAACCAGTCGTTGAAGCGGCCGAACATACGGTCGAGCGCGCGCTTCGTCCGCAGCGGCAGGCCTCGCAGGCCCGGCGCGGGCTCGCGGGTCTCATGCTCTTCCTCGGCCTTGGGCTTGAGCATCATCGAGCAGAGCGCCGGAGACAGGATCAGCGCGGTGAGCACCGAGAGTCCCATGGCCGAGACGATGGTGATGGAGAACTGGCGGTAGATCACGCCGGTGGAGCCGCCGAAGAACGCCATCGGCAACAGCACCGCCGAGAGCACCAGCGCGATGCCGACGAGGGCGGAGCCGATCTCCTCCATCGACTGCACGGTGGCGTAATAGGGGCTCAGCTTCTGTTCGTGCATAAGGCGCTCGACGTTCTCGACGACGACGATGGCGTCGTCGACCAGCAGTCCGATGGCGAGCACCATCGCGAACAGCGTCAACGTGTTGATCGAGTAGCCGAGCACCGCGAGGATGCCGAAAGTGCCGAGCAGCACGACCGGCACCGCGATGGCCGGCACCAGCGTCGCGCGCCAGCTTTGCAGGAAGGCGTACATCACCAACACGACGAGGACGACAGCGATCAGCAGCGTTTCGATCACTTCCTTGATCGACAGCTTGACGAAGTCGCTGGTGTCGCGCGGGAAAGCGATCTTGTAGCCGTCGGGCAGGCTTTGCGACAGTTCGGCGACCCGCTCCTTGACGGCGGCGACCGTCTTGAGCGCGTCAGCCCCGGAAGCCAGTTCGATGCCGATACCGGCGCCCGGATGGCCATTCATGCGGCCGTTCACGGTGTAGCTTTCCTGGCCCATCTCGACCGTGGCGACGTCCGACAGGCGCACCACCGAACCGTCGGTCAGCGTCTTGACGACGATGGCGCGGAATTGATCGGGCGTCTGCAGGCGTGACTTCGCCTTGACGACGGCGTTGAGTTGCTGACCCTTCGCCAGCGGCTGCGCGCCGAGCTGGCCCGCCGAAAGGTCGACGTTCTGTGCGGTGAGGGCGCTCTCGACGTCGGAAGGGATCAGCTGGCGTCCCTGCATCTTCGCGGGGTCGAGCCAGATGCGCATGGCATATTGCGAGCCGAGCACGCGCACGCCGCCCACGCCGTTGACGCGGGCAAGGTCGTCCTGGAAATTCGAAACGAGATAGTCGGCGACGTCGCTCGACGAAGTCCTGTCGCTTTCGTCATAGAGTGCGACGACCATCAGCATGTCCGAACCGGACTTGGTGACGGTCAGGCCCTGCTGCTGAACCTGCGTGGGCAGACGCGAGTTGGCCTGCTGCACCTTGTTCTGCACCTGCACTTGCGCGACGTCGGGGTCGGTGCCCTTCTCGAAGGTCGCAGTGACCGAGGCGGAGCCCGAACTGTCGGAACTCGACGAGAAGTAGAGCAGGTTGTCGATGCCGGTCAGCTGCTGTTCGATCACCTGCGTGACTGAGTTCTCCAGCGTCTGCGCGGATGCACCGGGGTAGGTGGCGCTGATCGAGACCGAAGGCGGGGCGACGTCCGGGTACTGGGACACGGGCAGGCTCATGATCCCGCCGATCCCGGCCATCATCACGACGATGGCGATGACCCAGGCGAAGATCGGCCGGTCGATGAAGTAGCGGCTCATGCTCATGGGATTACTGGTCCAGCTTCGCGGTCACGGCCTTGACCGTCGCGCCGGCGCGCGTCTTGTCGGTGCCTTCGACGATCAGGCGGTCGCCTGCCTTGAGGCCGCTGGAGATCAGCCACTTGTCGCCGATCGCCTGTCCGACCACGACCGAGCGCTGCTCCACCTTGCCCTGCGCATTCACGACGAGGGCGACGCCGTTGCCCTTGGCATCGCGGGTGATGCCCTGCTGCGGCGCGAGGATGGCGCTGCGCACCACGCCTTGCGGCGTATCGACCTTGACGAACATGCCCGGCATCAGGAGCCCGTCAGGGTTGGGGAACTTCGCGCGCAGGGTGACGGTGCCCGCCTCGGGATCGACGTTGACCTCGTTGAATTCTACGGTGCCCTGCTGCGGATACTGCGTCCCGTCCTCCAGCGTCAGCGTGACTGCGGTGCTGCCGGGCATGATGGTGCCTTTGGCCAGGCTCTTGCGCAGTTTCAGCAGGTCGGAGGAAGACTGGGTGATGTCGACGAAGATCGGGTCGAGTTGCTGGATCGTCGCCAGCGCATCAGACTGCCCGGAGGTGACCAGCGCGCCCTGCGTGAAGGCGGAGCGGCCGATGCGTCCGGTGATCGGCGCATAAACCTTTGTGAAGCCGAGGTTGACCTGCGCCGTGCGGATCGCCGCCTGGTACTGGTGCACCGAGGCGGTGGCAGCGCGAGCGGAGGCGATGGTCTCGTCGCGGTCCTGCGCGCTCACCGCGTCCGTTTCGCCCAGCGTGCCGTAGCGGCGCGCCTTGGCCTGCGCGCTGTAGAGCGTCGCCTGCGCGTTCTCGAGCTGCGCGCGCGAGGTATCGAGCGTGGCTTTGTAGAGCCTCGCGTCGATCTGGTAGAGTGGCTGCCCGGCCTTCACCACCGAACCCTCGGTGAAAAGGCGGGTCTGGATGATCCCGTCGACCTGCGGACGCACTTCGGCGACGGCGGTCGCGGCGGTGCGGCCCGAGAGCGAGGTCGATACGGTGACCGGCTGCGCTTTCAGCGTGACCACCCCGACCTCGACGGCCTGCTGCTGCTGCGCCGACGGCCCGCCGCACCCGGCGGTGGTCACGGTGGCGAGCGCGAGGGCGGAGGCGAGGGCAAGATGCCGAATGGAAGGTTGCAACCCGAAGGCTCCTTTACACGGAACATGTTTGGCGGCCGTATCCTGCCGCAAGGGCTGTGCGGGCAAGCCTCGGCGCGTTTCGGCATGTTGCGTCGTGCAACCAAATGTCGCGTGATGTAACTTGGGGCAGACAAGAAAACCGAAGCGGATTAGAGGTCAGCCCATGACCGCAACAGCCCCCGTAGCCAATGGGCGCATCGTCATCCTCGAAGACGACCCCGACATTCGCGAACTCATCATCGGCCAGCTCTCGCGCGAGCCGCAGGAAGTGGAGGCCGTGGGTACCGTGGCCGAACTGCGCGCGATCCTGAAGCAGCGGCACGTGGACCTGCTGATCCTCGACCTCAACCTGCCCGATGGGGACGGGCTGGACCTCTGCCGCGAACTGAGCGCGTCGGGCCATCAGGGCGCGATCATGATGGTGACTGCGCGTGACGATGCCATCGACCGCGTGCTGGGGCTCGAACTCGGCGCCGACGATTACCTGACGAAGCCCTTCGAGCCGCGCGAACTGCTGGCGCGGGTGCGCAATCTCCTGCGCCGCGCCCGGGTAGTCGATCAGACGCGCCCGCGTGCCGCCCGTTATGCGCGCTTCGGGCCGTGGCGGCTCGATCTGCACCAGCGCCGCCTGGTGACTGACGACGAGCGACTGGTGATGCTTTCCTCGGCCGAGTACCGCCTGCTGCGGCAGTTCGTGGAAGCCCCCAACCGCGTCCTCTCGCGCGAGGAACTGCTGCCCGAGCGCAGCGCCACGGTGGCGTTCGACCGGACCATCGATATCCAGATCAGCCGCTTGCGCCAGAAGCTCGCCGGGACGCAAGGCGGGACCGATCTGATCCTTACCGTGCGCAGCGAAGGCTACGTCCTGCCCGGCCCGGTCGCCTTCGAGTGACGGCAGGCGCGGCGTCCTCATCGGGCTGGTGGCGCAATCTGGCCCGGAGACTGCGCGCTTATCCGGGCTCGCTGGCGGGGCGGCTGGCGTTGATACTGATGATCGGCATGCCCGCTTCGGCGTTGTTCGCGCTGCATATCTCGCAAGTATGGAAGCAGCACGCCTTCACCGAACTGCAGAGGCAAGCGGCCCTCCTCAGCACCGCCGACATCGCGCACCGCTACGAAGTGGATGCGGAGCGAACCGACTATCTGGTGTCTTCCGGCTTCATTTTCGGGGCGCACAGGCCCGATCCCGGATTGGCGATGCTGGGTTGGGATGTCGGCCTGTCGCGCAGCGTCAGTGAACGGCTGGGGCGTCCGGCACAGGCGCGGGTGCTGCCGCGGCAGCAATGTTTCACACGGTTCGTGCATCATCCTCCGGCGGCGGGAATGAACACCGATCCGCTGCCCGACTGCTGGCTGGTGCGATATACCGATGCCGCCGGGCGCGAACGACGGCTCGTCATCGACCTGTTGCTCAATCCCGACCGTGGGCAGCCGCCGGTGGGCCCGCCTTATCTCGAACTCATCGTCATCGCGGGCGCACTGCTCGGGCTGCTCACCGCGCGTATCGCGACGGCACCGCTGCGGCGGATGGAGAAGGCGGCGCGGCAGTTTTCGCTGGCGGGCGACCTGGAGCCCATCCCGGTCAAGGGGCCGAGCGAAGTGCGGGCGGCGCTGGAGACGTTCAACCTCGCCCAGTCGCGAGTGCGTGACGGCCTGCGCGAGCGTACGCAGATACTTGCCTCGGTCACGCACGACCTCCAGACCCCGCTTACCCGATTGCGCCTGAGGCTTGAGCAGGTCGGGGACGAAGTGCTGCGCGGGCGGCTCGTCGCCGACCTTGCGGTGACGCAGCAGATGGTGCGCGATGGCCTCGACCTTGCGCGCAGCAGCGAAGTGCGTGAGCCTTGGGCGGTGATCGACGTCGATTCCGTGCTCTCGGCGCTGGCGGAGGATTACGCTGAAGTCGGCCGCGACGTCACTTTCATCGAACAGATCCGGGTGGAGGCAAGGGTCAAGCCGAATGCTCTCGGCCGCGCGCTTGCCAACCTCGTCGACAATGCGCTCAAGTACGGCGGCACGGCTGAGCTGCGCTGCATGATGGAGAAGGGCGACCTCGTCATTCACGTTATCGACCGCGGCCCCGGACTGCCCGAGGCCGAGATCGAGCGCGCTTTTCAGCCCTTCCGGCGACTGTCGACCAGCACCGGGACCGGCACCGGCATCGGCCTGACCATCGCGCGGGCGCAAGTGGCGACGTTCGGCGGTGCCGTAACGCTACGCAACGCGCCCGAAGGCGGGCTGGTCGCGGAGATCCGGATGCCCGCTGCAAAGGCGCGCTGAACCGGCTGATTGTCACGACCGTGCGAGCCCGTTAGGCTGGTCTCAATGCCCCGCATCAAAGGCGCTTTCGTGTATATTCTTTTCCCCGGCTGTCCTTCCGCATGACGCTTGAATCGCAGGCCAGGGAGGCGTTGCGGCAGGGGGACCTGCAAGGCGCGGGAACAGCCGCTGCCGCTCTGGCGAAGGCTCGTCCGGACGAGCCAACAGGTTTCTTTCTGCTCGGTGTGGCAACTGCGGAGGCGGGCCAGATCGCGCGCGCGGTCCCGCTGCTCGAAGCGGCGGTCGCACGGGGGCCGCGGGCGGAGCATGTTGCGCAGCTTGCCAGGCTGCTGATTCTGTTGCGGCGCGACGGGGAGGCTGCCGAGGCCGCCCGGCAGGCCATGGCGCTGGGCCCCGACGATCCTCGCACTTTCGACACGATCGGTTGCGTGCTGGCGCGGCTGGGCGATCATGAGGCCTCGCTTGCCCCGTTCACTGCAGCGGTAGCGGGCGATCCGGACGATCTCGAATACCGATACAACCTTGCGGCGGCGAGCGGCTTTACCGCACGGATCGAGCAGGCGCGCTCGCATTACGAGACGATCCTTGAGACCGATTCGGGCAATGCGCGGGCGCACTATGCGCTCGCCATCCTGTCGCGGCAGACGCCTGAGGCCAATCACGTAGCTCGGCTGGAAGCGGCGCTGGTTGCAGCGCGCGAGCCGGGCGATGCGCTGCGCATCCGCTATGCGCTGGCCAAGGAGCACGAGGACCTCGGCAATGCCACCGATGCGTTTCGTCACCTCTCGGCTGCCAACTGTGCGCACAAGCGCAGCGTCGGCTACGACTTCACGCAGGACGCTGAAATCTTCGACGCGATCGATGCGGTATTCGCTTCCGGTGCTCCGGCGGGCGGCGCGGGACATGGCGGAGCCGCGCCGATCTTCGTGGTGGGCATGCCGCGCACCGGGACCACGCTCGTCGATCGCATCCTGTCCTCGCACCGGGATGTGGAGGCGGCGGGGGAACTGCAGGCGATGCCGCTGGCGGTCAAGCAACTGGCGGGCACGCCGTCGCGCCGGGTCATCGATGCCGAGACCGTTGCAGCCAGTGCGGGAATTGACCCGGATAAACTGGGCGCGACCTATCTCGAGCGCGCGGCCCATCATATCGCGCGGGCCAAGCCACGTTTCACTGACAAGCTGCCCGCGAACTTCCTCTATATTGACCATATCGCGCGGGCTTTGCCCGATGCCCGGATCGTGTGCCTGCGCCGCAATCCGATGGATACGATCTGGAGCAACTACAAGAACCTGTTTGCCAGCCAGTCCGCCTATTACGCCTATTCGTACGATCTCATGGATACGGCGCGCTACTATGCACGGTTCGACCGGTTGATGGCGCTATGGCAAAAGCTATGGCCGGATCGGGTGTTGCAGCTGTCCTATGAAGCGCTTGTCGCAGATCAGGAAGGCGAGACGCGGCGTTTGCTGTCCCATTGCGGTCTTGAGTGGGACGAGGCCTGCCTGTCGTTCCACGAGAACCGCGCCGCCGTCGCCACACCAAGCGCGGCGCAAGTCCGTCGGCCGATCAATGCCGATGCCGTTGAGCGTTGGCGCGCGCACGAGACCGAATTGGCGCCGGTGCGGACGTGGCTGGAAGGGCAGGGGATCGACGCGTGACGTTATTGCGGACCTGGCGAAGCAATCACGAGTTCGTGGCAGTGCCGGAGGCGCTCGCCCGTTTCGGGAAAGCGCCTCCGGTGATACTCAGTACTTGATGCGCGCTTCCACGCCGACGGTGCGCGGATTGAGCACGGTCTGGCGATAGTAGCGCACCGCGACACCATCGTTCACACCGATGCGCGAGCGGTCCTGACCGACCGAGACCACAGCGTACTTGTCGAAGATGTTGTTCGCGAAGAGGCTGACGGTGTACTTGTCGGTCTCGTACGAAAGCGTTGCGCGGTGCAGCACGTAGCCGGGGATCTTCGTGCCGTAGCCACGATCCCAGCCGAGGCGCGATACCACGTTGCCGCGGTAGGTCGCCGTCCAGTTGGCGCTGAACACGCCTTCGCCCATCGGCACCGTGTATGTCGCACCCAGGCTGCCCTGGTTCTTCGCCGAGCCGGGCAGTCGATCACCCTTCAGCGCGTCGAGTTGCGTGAACTTGGGCCGAACGTCGTAGTCGTTGACGACTGTGCGCACGGTGATGATGCCGTCGACGTCCTCGGTCAGCTTGGCATCCGTGTACGAGTACATGCCCTGGATCGTCAGGGCGGGCACCGGCTTGAACTGGAACGAGGTTTCGAAACCACGAGACTTCGCCGAGCCGCCGTTCACGGTGATGCCGGTGACGCCGTAATACGTGGCGGAATCGACCTGGATGCCCTGCCACTTGATGTCATAAACGTCGAAGTTGAAGGTCAGCTTGCGGTCGAACAGCTGCATCCGGACGCCGATTTCGGCGTTCTTGGTCTTGTCCGGGCCGTACTGGACTTCGTTCGGCAGCGCGCAGGCATTCTGCTGATTGGCAGGAACCGGATCGGGGCAGGGAGCGACGCGGTTCGGTCCGCCGATGCGATAGCCCTTGCTGTAGGTGCCGTAGATCATCAGGTCCGGCGTAAAGTTGTACGAGGTGTTGAACTTCCACACCCAGCCGTCCTGCGACGCCTTGCCGCCCGACGGATCGAGGTCGTAGGGGCTCAGCGGGTTGTCGTATTCGGGCGTATCGGGATCGTCGCCGCCGAGCGGCAGCGTCAGGGCGCCCTGGACCTGCGAGGAATACTTGAAGTAGCGAGCACCTGCCGTGACCTGCCATGCCGGTGTCACGCGGAACGTGCCTTCGCCGAAGATCGCCTTCTCGGTGACCTTGGACTTGGTGTAACTGACGTATTCGAGATCGTCGGGATTGACGAGCGGGTTCCCGTACCAATCCGCGTCGCCGTAGAACGCCGTCAGCCCCGGCGTATGCTCGGCATAGTCGTTGTGGTACTTCTGCTGGTTGTAAAAGCCGCCCAGAACCCAGTTGAACGGCCCGCCGTGACGCGAGACGAGGCGAATTTCCTGGTTGATCTGCTTGCGGCGGCCATAGCTCTCGTTCCAGCTGGAGAATGCCGGGAACGCCTCGTAGTCGTAGTCGAGGTCAAGCAGCAGGTCGGTGTTATCGCTCTGCGAGCGGGTGTGGACGTTGGTGTAGGCGGTCGTCGAGACGAGGTCGGCGATGTCCGCGAGGTTGGCGTTGATCTCCATGCTGGCGAGGTGCGCGCGGCGGTTCACCGGTTCGGCGTAGCGGCTCGCGTTCTCGTACTTGCCAGAGCCCAGCACGCCCGCGCTGTTCGACTGGGCGCCGTCGGTCTTGGTGCGCTGGAAGGCGTAAGTGAAGATGACCTTGAGGTCTTCGCTGGTCTGCAGCAGCAACTGGTTGCGCGTGGTGAAGGTCTTCTCGAAGTTGAGGTCTTCACGCTTGTGCAGGTTGGCGTTGTAGGCGTCGCCGGTCGGACGGCTGGTGCCGTTAGGTTGCGGGTCGGAGACGCCGGGCTCGTTGATCAGGAACGGGTAATCGATGAAGCCCGGATCGTAGTAGTACCCGGTCGCGCTGCGGAAGGCGATGTGGTCCTTGACGATCGGGATGTTGATCATCCCGTCGAGCTGGTAACCGAGGTCGGTCGCGTGGCTCTTGGTGAAGAGGCGGCCGTGGGCCTCGCTCTCGAAGGCGTCGGTATTGGGGCGGTTGGGGATGTAGCGGATAGCGCCCGCCAGCGTGCCGAGGCCGTAAAGCGTTCCCTGCGGGCCGAGCAGCGTCTCGACGCGTTCGATGTCGAGCAGCTTGAAGTCATAATAGAGCGGAACTTCGCCCAGATAGACGCCCAGCGAGTCGTCGTAGTTGGCGCCGCTCGAGGCCGTATCCGAGGCGTTCAGGCCGCGCAGGACGATAGAGCCGGTGCCGCCCGGGCCGGTGTCGGAGATGGTCAGGCCCGGCGTGAAGTCGGCGAGGTCGCGCACGTCGTCGATGCGCTGGCGCGCGATCTCGTCGGCGCCGATCGCCGAGATGTTGATCGGCGTGTCCATGATCGTTGTGGCGCGGCGGGTGCCGGTGACGATGATGGCATCGCCCTCATCGGAAGCAGCGGCCGCTTCCTGCGCCACGGCGGGCATCGCGATCACGCTGCTCGTAATCATGGTTGCGGACAGAAGCCCTGCTCTCAGTTTCGCGCGATAAGTCATGTGCTTCCCCAGTTTCGGTTGACGTGCCCCGGTCCCGGCACGCTCCTTGGTCGCGCCCGGTGGGTGTGTATGTGAGGACCCTCATTCGTACGCCGGCCATCGCTTTGCGGATGTCGTGCCGACGCGCTTGCACTGCCCTCGGCCTTGAATGCCGCCGAGGTGTTCGCTCCCGTGATGCGTTGAATTATTACTGCGGCTCGATTGGCCGTTTTCAGTTGGCAGGCTGTGCGGTTTCGCCGCGCGCTGCCCTGATCCGTTCGATCAGGGGCTGCAACGGGAACAGAAACTGCTCCCGGATGGACAGGCGCCTGAGATCGTCCTGCCCGACGACGCTGGCTTCACCTTCCTTGTAGGTGCCGAAGATGCGATCGAGCAGGATCAGCGAATTGCCGTAGTTGCAGCGGGTGCTCTCGTAATCGGTCGAGTGATGCAGGCTGTGATGTCGGATCGTGGTGAAGAAGAAGGAATAGAACAGCGGCGGATCGGAGCGCACGTTGGCATGCGCGAACGTCGATACCACGTTCAGGATGTTGAAGCCGCAGAACAGCGCGGTCGGCGAGAGGTCGAACAGCGCCAGCACGCTCAGGCTGATCAGGAACAGCTCGATCGGATTGCCGACCGCGCCCTTGGCGGCGTTGAGCTGGGTGATGTGGTGGTGCGGTGCGTGGGTCAGCCAGAACGGCGTCGAATTGTGCATCAGGCGATGCATCCAGTACTGGCCGAACTCCATGATGAAGACCACCAGCGCCACCTGCAGCAGCCAGGGCATGTGCATCGCCCACTGCGTGGTGATGCCGAGCGATGTCTTGATCGCCTGCAGCGGCTCCTCGGCCAGCGCGGTCGCGGTCCAGGAGATGACGGTGGCGCTCAGCACGACGTAGAACAGGTCGGTGAAGAACTCGCGCCAGTTCATGCGCCATCCGGCGTGCCGCTCGTGCCCGAACTCGAGGCCCAGCACGACGACAGTGATCAGCGCGGAAGTGACGATGATCGTCCAGCCGTTATCGGTCAGCGCCTTGGGCGCGAAGGCCCAGAACGCGACGATCACGGCGACGAAGGCCGGGGGCACGAGGTTGAAGATCTTCTGCTTCACGCCCCCATCAGTCACGAAGGCGTCAGTCGTGAAGGCAGCCGCATCGTTCGAGAGAACCGTGTTGCGGACTGGCAGTTGTTCCATCGAAAACCCCCCATCCAGACCGGTGGACCGGCCTGCTGTTACAAGATTCTCTCTCCCCGTTTCTTCGCTCTGACCGGCGATTTGATACAAGCTATGGATATTACGTTTCTCGTCAAGCGTATTAATTTAGCGCCGTGCGTTTTGGCGACGAGGGCCGGAAATTCACGCTGGAGCGTGGTTTTTGTGCACCTACGTAACACGATGATGCGAGGTCGGCGGAGTCATCACACCGAGCGAGCACGTTCCGGTGATTCGCCGCGCAGGAGCCGAACCACTACATTTCGTCATTGCGAGCGTAGCGAAGCAATCCAGGGCAGTCTCGAGCCGCCCTGGATTGCTTCGCTACGCTCGCAATGACGATCGGGAAGGCGGCATTGTGCGCCCGTCAGTAGCGGTAGGGATTCTTGTCGATCGTTGTCGTCCCGCGCGTCTGGTTGCACAGGAAGACGGTGCCGGTGAAGTAGATGCCGGGCTCGGTGATCTTCTGCGCATAGGCCCAGGCCTCGCGCAGCTGCTGCACGGTCATCTGCACCGGCGCCTCGTCGGGCTGATAGGTCATGCCGTACGCGTAGTCCTCGCCGTCCTTGCTGATCTCGACGTGGCAGCCCATGACGTGCGTGACGGGGTGCGTGTCGCAGAACTGGATCAGGCGCTTCATGCTGTCGAACCACGGTTCCCAGAAGCTGATGTAGCAGCGGCCTCGATAGAACATGTCCCCGGTATAGAGGATCTGCGTGTAGCTGTCGTAGTACGCGAACTCGGAAACGACGTGCCCCGGCGAGCCCCAGATCAGGACCTCGCGCCCGCCGAGGTCGAGGGCCACGCGCTCCTCGGGGAAATTGGTCATGCCCCAGAAGCCGACCATCTCCTCGTGCGTGAGGCCCATGTAGCGGGTGTTGGGGCGGTCGGCGAACTGGTTGGTCGCGGCGTAGTGGTCGTCGTGGAGATGGCTGAACGCCACCAGCAGTTCGAGGCTGGCCGGATCGCGCCCGTTGCGGCGGCACCAGTCCTCGATGCACTGGTCGACCACGGCGCGCAGATCGTAGTCGTTGCGCAGTTGCACGTAGCCTTCATCCAGCAGCAGCACGCGGTCGTTGCCGAAATAGAGCGGTGCGAACGGAGCCTCGTAACTGTAGGCCTTGTTCTGGCGCAGGATCGCGGTGTGCGGATTGTACCAGTGGACCTGCACCGGCGGGTCGGTGTTGTCCATGCAGGACGACGAGCCGCAGATCCACTTGTCCGGGAAAGTGCCGGTCGCGGGCAGGTTGGCCTTGAAGTCGATCGGCGGCGGGCGTGTCGCGGCGGAGGCAGCGTCGGACAGCCCGGTCAGCGCGGCGCCGGTCAGCGGCACGGCGGCGATGGCGGCGTTATAGGTCAGGAAGGCGCGTCGATCCACGACAGGGCTCCTTGTATGGGAAAGTGGCGTTAGAACGGGTGCGGGGCGCGGATGTTGGGCACGCCCTCGGGCCAGATCGGGGTGCGCTGGTCTGGACTGACGCCGTTGAACAGCACGAAGTCGGGGCGGATCAGCATCATGTCCTTGCCCTGCACCGCGCGGGCGGCCTCAAGCGCTTCGTCGATCAGGTTCGGCGTCATTTCGAGCACTCGCTCGTAGGGCTTGAAGGTGGCGAAGCGCGGGTAATACTTGCCCGGCACGAACATCATCTCGATATGTCCGCCCAGCAGCCACTTCACCGAATTGGCGGCGGCGAAAGCCTTGAGCCTTTCCAGCGAGGCGACGAAATCGGTGTCGTTGCCGATGTTGATCTTGCCGGGGAACAGCAGGTCGCCGGTGAACAGCAGGTCGCAGTAGGGATCGTAGAAGCTGACCCCGTCCTTGTGCGTGCCGGGCGTCGGGATCACCGTGATCACGCGGTCGCCGAGGTCGATCCTGCCGGTGCCAGAGGGCCAGTTCGCGATGCCGTAGGCCTTCTGCATCAGCGCCAGCGGCTTGGGGACGATCGTGGTGTCCGGCCGGTCAGCGAACTGCACGAGGCCCTGGTTCTGCGCGATGTCCTCGGCCGAGGTGAGCGCGACGGTCAGCGGCACTTTGCTGCGCCCGCGCGCCTTTACCCAGCGCGCGATTATCGCATCCACCGTCTCACGCAGGGGGTAATGCGCGGCGTTGGCGGTGGCGCCGGTGTCGATCAGCAGCGCGCCCTTGTTGCCGAACAGCAGGTAGGTGAACGGCGCCTCCCAGTGGACGCACACATTCTGGCGCAGCACGAAAGTATCCTCGTTGTATTGCACCACCTGCACGCGCGGATCGCGGTTCTTTGCCGCGACGTTGGAGCCGTAAGTCCAGCGGAACGAGAGGCTGCCTGCCGCCGGGCCGTCGCAGGCATAGTCGTGCATGACCGGCTTGCTGCGGTGGAGCGGCACGGCGCTGTCGGTATTACGCACGCCGGGCGGATTGTACCCCAGCGCCGGGTTGCCGTTGGGATAGGCGCGCCCGGTGGCGGCCTGCGAACTGCCGGAAAACCCCGTGCTACGGGTAGGACTCTGTGCCAAGAAATGCCCCCACACTGGCTGCGGGCGGGTCGGAACCGCCTCGATACGGGTCAACTTATCGATATTACGAAACGTGACAACGGTATTATTTTCGTGCGATGGGAGTATCACTCGACCCCCGACTGCGCGTCCAACTGCTGCTGTCATCGGCGGCAAGGTTGGTATAGGGGAGGGCTGTTGTTGTTCCAGAAAGGGCGCCGCTTGAGCACCGATCCCGCCAGTCTTGCCCGGCTTTCCATGAGCCTTCCCGCAGACCTGTTCCGCCAGCTGGATGCCATGGTGGAGGAGCGCGGGCTGCCCTCGCGCTCGCAGCTGATCGCCGAACTGATCCGCCACGCCCTTGCCGAGCATGAAGCTCTGACCCGGCCGGAAGAGATGCTCGCGGGCACGATCACGCTGGTCTACCGGGGCGACAAGGGGCGGGTGCGCCACCAGCTGGCGCAGAGCCAGGCGGAGTACCTGAAGGAAGTGATCTCGTCGCAGCACGTCTTCCTCGAGGACGACCAGTCGATGGAAGTCCTGCTGGTGCAGGGCCCGGCCGAGCGGCTGAAGGAACTGTGCGACGCGCTGCGTGCCATTCGCGGGGTTCACCAGCTGCAGCTGGTCACCACCACCGCGCTTCTGCCGCCGCTTCACGAGCAAGATGAAGTCGCCGCAAAGGTTGCGGAAACCTCGCGCAAGCCGCAGCCGAAGGACGAAGTGGCGGCCTGAAGACTTCGTATCGGTAGCCCTTCTTCGTCATTGCGAGCTTAGCGAAGCAATCCAGGGCAGCATGAAACCGCCCTGGATTGCTTCGCTAAGCTCGCAATGACGAAGGTGGAGGGTGGCTCGTCGGCGGGCAGCGTACTCTGCGCGCAAGTATTACAAAAATCGCACACCGTAATAATTTTCGATGGACAAGGACCCGAATCGCAGCAATGTTGCACTGCGAAAGGGGACCGAGTCATGATCGTATCGATCCGCAGCATTGCCAAGGCCGCGTTGATGGCCACCGCGATGCCGGCAGTACTTCTCACCGCCGCCTGCTCGCAGGCGCCGAGCGAAGCGCCCAAGCGTACCGAATTCAACATCGGATGGTCGATCTACGCGGGCTGGATGCCTTGGCCCTATGCCCAGCAGGCCGGCATCGTGAAGAAGTGGGCCGACAAATACGGGCTCAAGATCAACATCGTCCAGGTCAACGACTACGTCGAGTCGGTCAACCAGTACACCGCAGGCAAACTGGACGGCGTCACCGTCGCCAACATGGACGCGCTGACGATCCCGGCGGCGGGCGGCAAGGACACCAGCGCGATCATCGTCGGTGACTATTCCAACGGCAACGACGGCATCCTGATGAAGGGCGGCGACCTCAAGGCGATCAAGGGCCAGTCGGTCAACTTGGTCGAGCTTTCGGTGTCGCACTACCTGCTGGCGCGCGGGCTGAACTCGGTCGGCATGCAGCTGCGGGACGTGAAGACGGTCAACACCGGCGATGCCGACATCGTCGGCGCCTTCGCCAGCCCCGACGTCAAGGTCGCGGTGGCGTGGAATCCGCAGCTCAATGCGATGAAGGCGCAGCCGGGCGCGAAGCTGGTGTTCAGCTCGGCAGATATTCCGGGCGAGATCCTCGACTTGCTCTGCGTAGATACCGCTACGCTCAAGGCCAACCCCAATCTCGGCAAGGCGCTGGCGGGCATCTGGTACGAGACGACTGCGTTGATGATGCGCCAGGACGCCGAGGGCAAGGCCGCCCGCGCGGCGATGGCCAAGCTGGCGGGCGCGACGCCCGAGGCGTTCGACGGCCAGCTGAGCACGACGTTCCTCTACTCCGACGCCAAGGCCGCCGTCGCCGCGACCGACGCCCCCGCGCTCGTCACCACGATGACCCGCGTGCGCGACTTCAGCTTCTCCAAGGGACTGTTCAAGGGCGCGAGTTCGGCCGACGCGGTGGGCATGTCGTTCCCCGGCGGCAAGACGCTGGGCGATGCACAGCACGTTACCTTGCGCTTCGACGACAGCTTCATGAAGATGGCCGCCGACGGCAAGCTCTAGCTAAATACCGTTCGTCATTGCGAGCGCAGCGAAGCAACCCAGGGCGGTTGCCCCAACAGTGGATTGCCGCGCTTCGCTCGCAATGACGACAGGCGATAACAGAACGGGATCACGACAATGCGCTGGGTGAATCGTCAGGTCGGGCGAGGGGGGCGGGTGCTTCTCGGCGCGGTGCCGATCCTGCTGCTCCTGCTGGTCTACATCGTCATGGCCGCGAGCCGCCATGCGGTGAACCCGGCCGACAAGATCCTGCCGCTGCCAGGCTCCATGGCCGAGAGCATGTCGGCGCTGCTCTTTGTGCCCGACCAGCTCACCGGCCAGCTGGTGTTCTGGGCGGATACCATGGCGAGCCTGCAGCGCCTTGGCATCGGCCTTGGTATCTCGACGCTGATGGCGCTGGTGGTGGGCCTTGCGCTCGGCGTCTTGCCGCCGGTGCGCGCGACGTTCGGCCCGCTGGTCACCGGCATCGCGGTGATCCCGCCGATCGCGCTCTTGCCGATCCTGTTCATCGCGCTGGGGCTGGGCGAAACCTCCAAGGTCGCGCTGATCGTCATCGGCATCGCGCCGGTCATGATCCGCGACATCGCCGCCCACGTCTCCGCGCTTCCTCGGGAGCAGGTGATCAAGGCGCTGACGCTGGGTGCCAACAGTTGGCAGGTGATGATCCGCGTCGCCCTGCCGCAAGCCATGCCGCGCCTGCTTCACGCCATCCGCCTCGCACTCGGCCCGGCCTGGGTGTTCCTGATCTCGGCCGAGGCGATCGCGTCCGACGTCGGGCTCGGCTACCGCATCTTCCTCGTGCGCCGCTACCTTTCGATGGACGTGATCCTGCCTTACGTCGCGTGGATCGCGCTGCTGGCCATCGCGATGGACATGGCGCTCACTTTCCTCAGCCATCGGTTGTTTCCCTGGGCATATGGAGAAAGCCATTGAGCACGCTCCTGAGCTTCCGCGACGTCTGGGTCGAATACGGCGACCGGATCATCATCGAAAAGCTGAACCTCGATATCGAGGAAGGCGCCTTCGTTTCCATCGTCGGCCCTTCGGGCGCGGGCAAGAGCAGTTTCCTGCGCTTGATATTGGGGCAGGAAGGGCCGAGCCGAGGCGTCATCACTCTCGACGACACGCCGCTCAAACCCGAATGTGGGCCGGATCGCGGCGTCGTGTTCCAGCGTTATTCGGTGTTCCCGCACCTGACCGCGCTGCGCAACACGATCCTCGGGCTGGAATGCGAGAAGGCCCCGGTGCTCGGCCGCCTGTTCGGCAGCGCGCGCCGCGCCGCCGTCGAGGAGGCGACCGAGATGCTGACGGCGGTGGGCCTCGGCCACAGTCTCGACCTCTACCCCGCGCAGATGTCGGGCGGCATGCAGCAGCGCCTTGCCATCGCGCAGGCGCTGGTCAAGCGGCCGCGCATCCTGTTGCTCGATGAGCCGTTCGGCGCGCTCGACCCCGGTATTCGTGCCGACATGCACGCGCTCATCCGCAATCTGTGGCGCAAGTATTCGCTGACGATCGTGATGGTGACGCACGACATTCGCGAGGCATTCTCGCTGGGCACGCGCGTCCTTGCGCTCGACAAGCGCCGGCACGATCCGCACGCGCCGCACCGCTTTGGAGCCACGGTCGTCTACGACCTGCCCATGCGCGAGCGGGCGGAAGAGACGGAAGAGGAGACTGCCGGGTGATCGCGTCTACCCCCTTTTCCGTCATTCCCGCGAAGGCGGGAATCCATCTCCTGAAGGTGCCTGTTGCACAGTCATCAGATGGGTCCCCGCCTTCGCGGGGATGACGGAAAAGAAAGAATGCAATTAGTTTAAATATTACGATTGACGTAAATCGTAATACCTGAAAAGAGAATGGGCATGGGCACAGACTCCGCAAGCCTGGCTCGGCTCAGCATGAGCCTTCCGGCAGACCTCTTCAGACAGCTCGACATGATGGTGGCGGAACGCGGCCTGCCTTCCCGCTCCCAGCTCATCGCCGAACTGATCCGCCATGCTCTGGCCGAGCACGGTTCGCTGATGCGGCCCGAGGAGATGCTCGCGGGCACCATCACCCTCGTCTACCGCAGCGAGCGGGGCCGCGTGCGGCACCAGCTCTCCCAGACGCAAGCCAGTTACCTGAAGGAAGTGATCTCCTCGCAGCATGTCGTGCTGGAGGACGACCAGTCCCTCGAAGTTCTTCTCGTGCAGGGTCCGGCCGTGCGGCTGAAGGAACTGTGCGACGCCATCCGCCGGGTGCGCGGGGTGCAGCAGCTTGAGCTGGTCACCACCACCGCCCTCCTGCCGCCGCTCTACGACCAGAGCGGGGACGACTTCAAGAATATCGGAGCGCATTCATGACCGAAACATTGGCCGATCCGCTCGCAGCCCGAGACCATGCCCGTGCCCAGGGCGGCACCGTGGTCGAGAGCATGCCGGTGCTGCCTCCCGTGGCGGGCGATCTGCCCGAGGGCGTCGATGCCGCCGACCTCGTGTGGGAGGAAACCATCGCGGCGGGCGGCTACGCCACGCGGCGCCTGACACGCGGCTCCCGGTTGCGGCTGATCGACGGGAAGGGCGACGCCTGCGCCTCGATCCTGCTGTTCAACGCCGAGATGCCGACCGAACGCCTCAATGTGGCGGACACGGTTAAGGTCCAGTGGAACGCCTATCTCGGCGAAGGCAAGCTGCTCCTCTCCGACATGGGCCGGGTGATGATGAGCATCGTCGAGGACAGCGCGGGCACGCACGATACCTTCTGCGGCACCTCCAACCCCGCGATCAACCTCGCCAAGTACGGCGAGGGTCGCAACTCCGGTGCCTTCCCTAGTGGCCGCGACCGCTTCCTTCTCGGCGCCGCTAAGCACGGCCTCGGCCGCCGTGATGTCCATCCCTGCGTCACCCTGTTCAAGGGCGCGCGGATCGAGGCGGACGGCGCGATCACGCCTGAGGTCGGCCCCTTCGAGCCCGGCCGCACCGTGATCCTGCGCGCCGAGATGGACGTGATCGTGGTGATCGCCAACGTCCCCCACGTCCTCGATCCGCGCCCCGAATACACCGTGACGCCGCTGCGCGCCTCGGCATGGCGCGGCCCGGTGACGGGCGAGGATGATCCCATCCGCACCGCCAGCCCCGAGGGCCTGCGCGCCTTCGAGAACGTCGAAGACTACTTCCGCCGCTGAACAAGGGACACGCGATCATGAGCACCGATCCTCACATGTCCGGCCTTACCGGCACCGTTCTCCACGACATCGTCGTCCCCGCCCGAGCGCCCTGGCTGCATCACGTCAAGGCCGGGCAGACGCTGCGCATCATCGACCTCGAAGGCAACCAGGCCGTCGACTTCCTGCTCTATTCCGCCGCCGACGATGCCGAGCGCTACTCTGCGCAGGATACCGTCGCGGCGCAGGGCAACCTGTTCCTGCGTGAAGGCACGAAGCTGCTTTCGAACGAGGGCAATGCGCTGATGACCATCGCCGCCACCTCGGTCGATTATCACGACACCATCGGCGGCGCGTGCTCGTGTGAATCCAACACCTTGCGTTACGGTCATCACACGAAGTCTGAGCACGCCTGCGTCGAGAACTTCCTGGAGGCCAACCTCCTCGAAGGGCGCGGCAAGCGGGACATCGTCTCCAACATCAACTTCTTCATGAATGTTCCTGTCGAGCCGGACGGGTCGCTGGGCATCGTCGACGGAATATCCGCGCCGGGCCTGACCGTGGACCTGCGGGCGGAGATGGACGTGATCGTCGTCGTCTCCAATTGCCCGCAGGTCAACAACCCCTGCAACGGCTTCAACCCCACTCCAGTCCGGATGATCGTCACCGCATGAGCTTCGACACCGTCCTGATCGCGAACCGGGGCGCGATCGCCACCCGCATCATCCGCACGCTGCGCGGCATGGGCCTGAAATCCGTCGCGGTCTATTCCGAGGCGGACGAGAACTCCAACCACGTATCCGAAGCCGACGAGGCCGTGTTCATCGGCGGGGCGAAGGCTTCGGAAAGCTACCTCAACATTCCCGCCATCATCGCCGCGGCGAAGAAGACCGGGGCAGGGGCGATCCACCCTGGCTACGGCTTCCTCGCCGAGAACGTCGAGTTCGCCGAGGCCTGCGCGGCGGAGGGCATCGTCTTCGTCGGCCCGACCACCGACAACATCCGCACCTTCGGCCTGAAGCATAGCGCCCGCGCGCTGGCCGCCGCGCACGACGTGCCGCTGGCGCCGGGCACCGACCTGCTCACCGACGAGGAAGCGGCGGTCAGCGCCGCCGCGTCGATCGGCTACCCGGTCATGCTCAAGGCCACCGCAGGAGGCGGCGGCATCGGCATGCGCGTCTGCACCGACGAGGCGCAGCTGCGCGACGGTTTCGCCACCGTAAAGCGTCAGGGGCAGAGCAACTTCGGCGACGCCGGGGTCTTCCTCGAACGCTACATCGGCCGCGCCCGCCACATCGAGGTGCAGTTGTTCGGCGACGGCGAGGGCCGCGTCATGGCTCTGGGCGAGCGCGACTGCTCGCTCCAGCGCCGCAACCAGAAGGTGGTCGAGGAAGCCCCCGCGCCGCTGCTGCCGGATGCGGTGCGCACCGCGCTCTACGCCGCCGCCGTGCGTCTGGGTGAGGCCGCCAAGTACCGCTCGGCGGGCACCGTGGAGTTCCTCTACGACGCCGACCGCGCCGAGTTCTTCTTCCTCGAAATGAACACCCGCCTGCAGGTGGAGCACGGCGTCACCGAGATGGTGATGGGCATCGACCTCGTCGAATGGATGGTGCGCGGCGCGGCGGGCGATTTCGCCTTCCTCGATGCGCCCGCGCCGACGATGACGGGCCATTCGGTGCAGATGCGTCTCTACGCCGAAGACCCTTCGCTCGATTATCGCCCGACTTCGGGCACGCTGACCGCGCTGGAATTCCCCGAGGACATCCGCGTCGAGACGTGGTGCTCGGCGGGCAGCACCGTCAGTGCGTGGTACGATCCGATGCTGGCCAAGCTCATCGTCCACGCGCCCACCCGCGAGGAAGCGGTGGAAGCGGCCCGGCGCGCGATCGACGCCACCCGCGTGGACGGCATCGAGACGAACGTGCGCTGGCTGCGCGACGTGGTGCGCACCCCGGCCTTCACCAGCGGCGAAGTCTCGACCAGGGTGCTCGACGGCGTGGTCTTCACCCCGCGCGCCTTCCGCGTCGTCAGCGGCGGCACCGCGACGACCGTGCAGGACTGGCCCGGCCGCCAGCACTTGTGGGCCGTGGGCGTGCCGCCTTCCGGACCGATGGACGACCAGTCGTTCCGCCTCGGCAACCGGCTGCTCGGCAATCCCGAGGGCACGGTGGGGCTCGAAGCCACCGTCACCGGCCCGACGCTGGCCTTCGTCTCCGATGCGCGCATCTGCCTGATGGGCGCGGATTTCGGCGCGACGCTGGACGGCGTGCCGGTGGAGCGCGGCGTTCCCATCGACATTGCGGCGGGCCAGACGCTGGCGATGGGCCGCGCCTCCTCGGGCGGTTTCCGGGGCTACATTCTGTTCGCTGGCGGGCTCGATATCGCGCCCTACCTCGACAGCCGCGCCACTTTCGAGCTTGGCCAGTTCGGCGGCCACGCCGCGCGCCGTCTGCTGGCGGGCGACACGATCCACCTCGGCTCCGACCCGGCCGAGGCGGCCTTGCCCGCCGTCACGTTGCCCGCAATCGGCAACGAATGGACCCTGCGCGTCCTCTACGGCCCGCACGGCGCGCCGGACTTCTTCACGCCCGAGGACGTGGAAATGGTCATCAATGCCGAGTGGAAGATCCACTACAACTCCAACCGCACCGGCGTACGCCTGATCGGCCCCAAGCCCCGCTGGGCGCGCACCGACGGCGGCGAGGCGGGCCTGCACCCCTCCAACATCCACGACAACCCCTACGCCATCGGCGCGGTGGACTTCACCGGCGACATGCCGATCATCCTCGGGCTGGACGGCCCGTCGCTCGGCGGGTTCGTGTGCCCTTTCGTGGTGATCGCGGCGGACCGCTGGAAGATCGGCCAGCTCGCTCCCGGCGACAAGCTGCGCTTCGCCCCGGTGACCATCGAGGACGCCGCAGCCGCCGACGCCGCCCAGCGCAATTTCGTGGCGACCGGCGCGGTGCCCGCAGCCACCCCGGCGCGCGGCGTAGAGACGCTGACGCCGATCCTCGCGGAAATTCCGGCCGAGAATTCTGGGGGCCCGGGCCGTCCGCGCACGGTCTATCGCCAGCAGGGCGATCGCAACATCCTCGTCGAATACGGCCCGATCGTGCTCGACATCGAGCTGCGCATCCGCGTCCACGCGCTGATGACCGAGCTGGAACGCCTCGCCGCGTCCGGCATCATCGACATCGTGCCCGGCATCCGCTCGCTCCAGCTGCACTTCGACGGTGTGGCGATGGATCAGAAGGCGGCGCTCGCCATGCTGATCGCCGCCGAGGAGCGGCTTGGCGACCTCGAGGACTTCACGATCCCCTCGCGCGTGGTCCACCTGCCGCTCAGCTGGCGCGATCCCGCGATCGTCGAGACGATCGAGAAGTACATGGCGACCGTGCGCGACGATGCGCCCTGGTGCCCCGACAACATCGAGTTCATCCGCCGCATCAACGGTCTGCCCGATCAGGCCGCAGTCGAGAACCTGATCTTCGAGGCGAACTACCTCGTCATGGGGCTGGGCGACGTCTATCTCGGCGCGCCGGTCGCGACGCCGGTGGACCCGCGCCACCGCCTCGTCACCACCAAGTACAACCCCGCGCGCACCTGGACGCCGCCCAACGTCGTGGGCATCGGCGGCGCCTACATGTGCATCTACGGCATGGAGGGGCCGGGCGGCTACCAGCTGTTCGGGCGCACCGTGCAGGTGTGGAACACCTACCGCCAGACCGAAGCCTTCACCGAAGGCAAGCCCTGGCTTCTGCGCTTCTTCGACCAGATCCGATTCTATCCCGTCAGCGCGAAGGAACTGGCCGACTGGCGCCGCGAATTCCCCGCCGGTCGCCGCGCGCTCAGGATCGAGCCGAGCGAATTCCGCCTCGCCGACTACCGCGCTTACCTGGCCGAGAACGCCGCCGGGATCGCCGAGTTCGAACAGCGCCGAAAGGCCGCCTTCGACGAGGAACGCGCCGAGTGGGAACGCCTCGGCGAATTCGACCACGCCGCCGATCTCGCCGATGCGGACCTGCCCGCCGAGGAGGCGATCGAACTGCCCGAGGGCTCCGATCTGGTCGAGGCGCCTTATGGCGGCAGCGTCACCCGCCTGCTGGTGCAGCCGGGCGATACCGTCGCGGCGGGGGACAAGATCGCGGTCCTTGAAGCGATGAAGATGGAATGCGCGGTGGAAAGCCCGGGCAGCGGCACGGTTTCGGCGCTCTACATGCGCGAAGGCCAGTCGCTGCAGCCCGGCGCCCCGATGCTCGCCCTGAGGAAACACGCATGACCCGTTTGAGCGCTACGAAAATCGCCGCCGCCGTCAGGGCCGGTCAGACAACCGCCGTCGCCGTGGCCGAGGACACTTTCGCCCGCGTCGAGGCCTACAATGCCGTCCAGCCGCAGATCTGGATCAGCCGCGCCACCCGCAGCGAACTGTTCGACGCCGCCGCCGCCGTGGACGCGCGCGTCGCGGCGGGCGAGGACCTGCCGCTGGCAGGCGTGCCCTTCGCGGTGAAGGACAACATCGACGTTGCCGGGTTCGAGACGACGGCGGCCTGTCCCGCCTTCGCCTACGAGCCGGAGGACGATGCGGGCGTGATCGAGCGATTGCTGGCGGCGGGCGCGGTCTGCGTGGGCAAGACCAACCTCGACCAGTTCGCCACCGGCCTCAACGGATCGCGCAGCCCTTACGGGATTCCGCGCAATGCCTCGAACCTGAACTATGTCAGCGGCGGGTCCAGTTCCGGCTCCTCGGTCGCGGTGGCGGCGGGGCTGGTGGCCTTCTCACTCGGCACCGACACCGCCGGATCGGGCCGCGTGCCTGCCGCGTTCAACCACCTGATCGGCATGAAGCCCACCAAGGGCCGCTGGTCCACGCGCGGCCTCGTCCCGGCCTGCCGCACCATCGACTGCATCACCGTCTTCACCGACGACACCGCCGATGCCCGGCTGGTGGACGGCGTGGTCGCCGCCTTCGATGTGGCCGATCCCTACTCCAAGCCGCTCGCGGACCAGCCTCTCGCCGTGAGGCGCATCGGTGTCCCGCGCCGCGAACAGCGCGTGTTCTTCGGCGACGGCGAGTCCGAATACCTCTACGACAAGGCGCTCGCCAAGCTGGCGACCTTGGGCGAACTCGTCGAGATCGACCTTGTCCCGCTGCTGGAGGCCGCGCAACTGCTCTACGGCGGCCCTTGGGTGGCCGAGCGGACCGCCGCGATGGAGGGCATCCTCGCAGCCAACCCGCTCGCGGTCGATCCCACCGTGCGCGCGGTGGTCGAGCCCGGCAAGGCCATGAGCGCGGTCGAGCTGTTCAACGGCATCTACCGCATGGCCGACCTCAAGCGCCACGCCGATCTGCTGTGGGCCGACATCGACATGATGGCCTTCCCCACCACCGGCACCACCTACCGCGTTTCCGAGATGTTGGCCGCGCCGATCGCGCTGAACAGCAACCTGGGGCTCTACACCAATTTCGTGAACCTGCTGGACATGGCCGCGCTGGCCGTTCCCGCCGGTATCCGCGCCAATGCCACCGGCTTCGGGGTCACCCTGATCGGCCCGGCCGACACCGACCGCGCCCTGCTGGACGCGGCCGACGCCTACCTCGCGGTCGCGGACTTGCCCGCGCCGCCGCCACTCGACCTGGAGGGAAAGATGCAGACCGTGAAGCTCGCCGTAGTCGGCGCCCACCTGAAGGACATGCCGCTGCACTGGCAGCTGACCAGCCGCGACGCCGAATTCGTCGGCGCCTTCGAGACCGCGCCCACCTACAAGCTCTATGCCATCGCCGACAGCGTGCCGCCCAAACCCGCGCTGGTGCATGACGAAGCGGGCGCCGCGATCAAGGTCGAGGTCTATGAACTGGGCGTCGCCGAGTTCGGCAGCTTCACCGTCGACGTGCCTGCGCCGCTCGCCATCGGCAACGTGACGCTGGCGGACGGCACCACCGTCAAGGGCTTCGTCTCCGAACCGCGCGCGCTGACGGGGGCGGAGGACATCACGCATCTGGGCGGCTGGCGCGCCTTCATCGCGAGCAAGGGCTGAGCGAGAGGGCAGGCCAAAGTGACGCCTCGCATACTTCGTCATTGCGAGCGCAGCGAAGCAATCCAGGGCGGTTTGAGACTGCCCTGGATTGCTTCGCTGCGCTCGCAATGACGGGATGAGGTTGATGTTTCCGCCGTAAGCACGATGGCGTTGATCGGGGCCGACACCACTTTTTCTTACTGAGAGGGGCAAAATCCATGCGCAAGTTCGGTCTGATGCTTCTGGCTGCCACGGCGGCATTTCCCGCCTTTGCGCACGCAAAAGAACCCGAGGTCATCCAGGTTCCGGGCTTCGCGGATTTCCTCGCGGTGGACGGCAAGACCGTCTGGGCGACCAACAAGGGCCGCGTCGAGCAGTGGTCGCGAAAAGGCAAGCTCGCCGAAGTCGCGATGGCGCACCCCTGCGGCGCGATGGCGATCGCGGCGGGCTCGCTGTGGGTCGCCGATTGCGAGGAAAAGGCGGTCAAGCGCATCGACGTGAAGACCGCGAAGATCGTCGCCACCATCCCCACCGGCATCGCCTCGAGCGGCGAACTCAACGTGGTCGCGGGCGAAGGCTCGGTCTGGGTGGCCAGCGACAACGGCGCCGACGACCGTGGGGGCCTCGTCGCCCGCATCGATCCGGCGACCAACGCGGTGATCGCCTCGGTCCCGGTCGATCCGGGCACGTGGTATCTGACTTACGGCTTCGGCGCGGTCTGGGCGGTGAGCGCCGCGAAGCAGGCGCTCCAGCGCATCGACACCGCCACCAACACCGTCACCGCGAAAATCCCGCTCGGCAAGGAGCCGGGCTTCCTCGCCGCGGGCGAGGGCGGTGTCTGGGTGCAGGAGCAGGGCGACGGCACCCTCGCACGGATCGACCCCGCGACCAATGCGCTGGCAGGCCGCATCAAGGTTGGCGACAACCTCAAGTGGGGCGACGTCGATACCGGCGCGGGCAAAGTCTGGCTGCGCACCACCGACGACCAGGTATTTGCGGTGATCGACCCGAAGGCGATGACGGTCGCCGCGCGCAAGGGCAAGGCGGCGGGCAGCGGGGCGCTGCGCTGGACCCCCAAAGGCGTCTGGACTTCGGCGCATGACGAGCACACGCTGACGTGGTGGTCGAACGCGGTGCTGCATGCGAAGTAGTGCTGTGGTGCTCTTGAGTGCCGCTGTGTGCCGTTGAGTGCCATCCAATCAGGGGCGCTTCATAAATTGCATCTATGACCCGGCGTTTGGACCGGCTACCCCTGCTTCCATGAGCGACGACACCCCGCTGACCGACCGCAAATTCGCCAGCCGGGTGGACTGGAACCTCATGCGCACATTCGTCGACATCGTGCGCGCCGGGGGCATCGGCGCGGCTGCGCGCGAACTCAACAAGCAGCAGCCGAGCATATCGGCCGCGCTCAAGCGGCTCGAGGACCACGTCGGCACCACCTTGCTGGTCCGCTCGGCCAATGGCGTCGAGATGACGGCGGCGGGCAAGGCGATGATGGCGCTGTGCGAGGACATGCTGGAATCCGCGCGCCTCGTGCCGCACCAGATCGCGCAGGCCATCCGGCGGGTCGAGGGGATCGTGCGTATCCAGATCGTTTCGGCCATCGTCTCGGCGGAATTCGACGAGGCGATCGCCAGCTTCCACCGCCGCCATCCCGGCATCCGCATCGAAATCCGCGTCTCGTCCTGGCGGCAGGTGCTCGATGCGCTGGAACGCGGCGAGGTGGAGGTCGGAATCGGCTATGATAACAGTGTGCGCGGCGGGCTGGTCTACGAGCCGCTGTTCGTCGAGCGCCAGCAGCTGTACTGTGGCCGCAGCCACCCGATGTTCGGCTATCGCATCAGCCAGCCGCGCGAGTTGAAGGACGAGGCGTTCGTCCTCGGCGGCGAGGACGAGATCGAGATCGTCACGCACTTGCGCCGCCGCTATGGCCTTGGCGCGCGCGTGACGGGTCTGGCGCAGGACATCAACGAGGCGCGGCGGCTGATCGTCTGCGGTGTGGGCATCGGCTTCCTGCCAGTTCCGGCGGTGCGCTCGGAGATCGAGCGGGGGCTGCTCTGGCCGCTGCTTCACGCCGACTTCGAGCCGTCCTACGAAATCTTCCTTCTCGCCCGCGCGGAGCCGGAGCGGGATACCGCCACGCAGCTGTTCATCGACGAGGTTTTCCGTCGGATTCGCGCGATTCCGCGCGCATAGATGAAATCTATGCCCTTCATTGCAAATTTGTGTCTGCCGTGACGATCGGCGGCGCGTCACTTTTGTTTCCCCGGGGAAAAGGTGACCGCCCAGAATGCGCAAAGCCACGAAATTCCAGCTGCTGGCCAAGGAAATCCGTCCTTCGAGCATGGGGACGGCAGTTCTCAGGCTGCTTCGGGACGGCATCGCCGCGCGCGCGCAGGCAGTGGGGGCGGTCCCTGCATCGCGCCCGGAACAGCACTCCTGATGCGCAGGGAGGTGTTCTGCGCAGAAAACCGTCTCAGGGTGGGCCTCGCGGCGTTGGGCATCGCGCTGTTCACGATCTGCGCCGGGGATGCCGATGCTGCTCCCCGTCCCGCAGCGAAGCTCGTTTCCTGCGGCGAGAACAACTGCCTGCAGGTTTCCGGCCGTCGTTCCGACCCCGCTTCGGTGGTGCAGATCAACGGCCACCCGGTGACGGTTGAGGGCGGGAAGGCGTGGAAGGCCGTATTGCCCTTGCAGACGGTGCGTATCTGGTCAGCCCCCATGGCGCGGACCATCGCCGTAACGGTGGTGCAGGAAGGTGCTTCCGGCACCCAGCAGGCCGAGTTGCCGATCGGTCTGCTCGGCCACGTCACCGAACTCGCACTGGTGGTAAGCAGCCGCTGAATTCAGCCAATATCGATAGATTGTCAGTTCCCCTGCAGAGCGCTATGACGTATGCGGCCGCCGTTAGAGTGGTCCTCGACAAGTGTGCAGGAGATGATGATGAAGATTGGCCTGATGGCGCTCGCCGCCTGTGCCCTTACCGTTTCCGGTTCGGCTTCGGCAGCGACCGACGAAAACCCCTTTGCCCGCGATCAGGTCATGCTTGATCTCAAGGGTCTCGACCTTGCCACAACCGATGGCCAGCAGCGCCTCGCGATCCGCATGGACCAGGCTGCCCGCTCGGTCTGCGGCGAGGGTATGGCCCGCGTCCACCTCATGGCCGAACGCAAGGCGCAGGACTGCCGCGCGGCGGTGAAGGCGGACATCCGCACCCGCATCGAAGCGCGCATGGCAACGGCCTCCACCCCCTCGCGCGTGCAACTCGCCAGCGCCCGCTGAGCGAAGTTGCCCGGCCGGTGATGCGCTCCGATTCGCGGGGGCGCGCCGGAACGGGCCTGCGATGAAGACATCTTCGCGCGGCGGTGATCCGCCGCGCTTTTCTTTTGCGCATCGGCGAACGCCGGAAAACCGGCTGGGACAACGTTGTCGCTGCGGCGAATTACGTCCGTGAGATCGTGACCGGGTGCGGTTGAAGTAGCGTTTTGCGCAAGTTTCGCGCATGGTCGCCCGGTCGCGAAGAAACGGGGGAGGCGTGACGGCGCATCCCTGCCGGTCTTCATGCACCTTCAGATACGCCGTCCCGGCGCAGCGCCATCGCGAAAGGCCAAGATGCAACCGATCACACTGACCCGCTTCCTCATCGAACAGCAGCGGCGCGAGGACAGCGCCTGCCCTTCCGAACTGCGCCTCCTCATCGAGACGGTCGCCCGGGCCTGCAAGTCGGTGACTTTCGCGATCTCCAAGGGCGCGCTCGGCGACGTGCTGGGCACGCTCGGCTCGGAGAACGTGCAGGGCGAAGTGCAGAAGAAGCTCGACGTCATCGCCAACGAAATCCTCCTCGACGCGAACGAGTGGGGCGGCCACCTCGCGGCCATGGCGTCGGAGGAGATGGAGACTATCCATCGCATCCCGAACCGCTATCCCAAGGGCGAATACCTGCTGCTGTTCGACCCGATCGACGGGTCGAGCAACGTCGATGTCGATCTGTCGGTCGGCACCATCTTCTCGGTCCTGCGCGCGCCGGAGAATTCGGCCGGGCGCGAGGTGACGGAGGAGGACTTCCTCCAGCCGGGCAGCGAGCAGGTGGCCTCGGGCTACGCGATCTACGGCCCGCAGACGCTGTTGGTGCTGACGCTGGGGGCGGGCGTCTACGAATTCACGCTCGACCGTGAAATGGGCGCCTGGCGCATGACCGACGGCCCGCTGAAGATCGCGTCCGGCAACAAGGAAGTCGCCATCAACATGGCCCGCCGCGCGCAGTGGTCACCGGCCATCCGGCGCTACGTCGATGCCCGCGTCGGCTGCGAGGAAGGCCCGCTGGCGGGTGAGTACAACATGCGCTGGACGGGCTCGATGGTGGCGGACATCCACCGCATTCTCAAGCGCGGCGGCGTGTTCCTCTACCCTTCCGACCACCGCAAGCCCGGCAAGGCCCGCCTGCGCCTGCTTTACGAAGCCAATCCGATGAGCTTCCTCATCGAGCAGGCCGGCGGCACCGCCATCGACGGCGAGGCGCGCATCATGGATGCCAAGCCGACCGGCCTCCACCAGCGCATCGGCGTCGTCCTCGGCGACCCGGAGGAAGTCGCTGCCCTGCTCGAGGAAGCCGGGCAGATGGCGAGCGCGTGATCGCGGTCTGATCGACGGGCGGAGGCTTTGTCTTCCGCCCGTTCTTCCGGCGAGGCAGGCGTTAGCTGGCCCGGCAGTAGGCGATGACGTTGGCGACTACCTGCTCGCGACGCTTCGCCGCAGCCGCCGGGCTGGTGGTATCGACCTTGAAGATGGTCGCAAACGTATAGCGGTTGGACACGAAGTAGAACGACAGCGCGCTGATCGTCATATGCAGGTCGACCGGGTCCAGCCCCGGGCGGAACGTGCCCTCGGCGACGCCGCGTTCGATAAGGGCGCGGGTGCCGGGCAGTACCGTTTCGTTGTACGTCTCGACCACTTCGCCGACATGCGGGGCGTGTCGCATGTTCTCGTCCATCACCAGTCGCACGAGTTCCGGGTGCTCGTAGTGGTAGTCGAACGTCAGTTCCGTCAGCCGCGCCAGGGCATCGATCGCGGGCATGTCGTCCAGCCCGGCGGCGAGTTCGGCCGAGCGTATGCCGCGATAGGCTTCAGTGAGGACCGCGCGATAGAGCGCTTCCTTGCTGCCGAAGTGATAGTAGATCATCCGCTTCGACGTGGCGGTCGCGGCGGCGATCTCGTCCACGCGGGCGCCTGCGAAGCCCTTGTCCGCGAAATGGGCTGTGGCGATCGCGATGATCTCTCGCCGGTTGCGTTCGGTGAAGCCGTCATCCTGCATGGCGCGCCCTATGGCCTTTCGAGGGCCGGGGGCGCAATGCCCTCAGCTCCTTTTTAACAATCAGATCTGCATCTTGACCTGCACGCCGAGTGCCAGCGCATCGTGCGTGGTTCGGTAGGAGAAGGCGCCCGGATCGACGATGTACTGCACGTCGGGACGGATATTGAGCCAGGGCGTCAGCTGCAGGCCGTAGCTCATCTCGATCGCCGTCTCGCCTTCGGGTAGGGCGGTGTAGCCGTCCGCGAAGCCGAGCAATTCGGCGTGAAGCGCGCGCAGGCGCTCGTTGACCTGCGCGTGGATCACGCCCAGCGCGAGGGTGTCGGCGTCGCGGCCCTTGAAGGTGCCCAGCTTGAGGAAACCGGCCGCGTACCAGCGGGTGATCTGCGCCGACTGCTCCGGGTTGGCGGTGAAGTGGCCGAAGATCGAGAGGCCGCGCTTGCCGTTGCCGCCCTTGTCGCGCAGGATCATCTGGTCGCCCAGCACATAGCCGCCGAAGCGACCGGTCACGCGGCCCGGGGTGCCCTGCCGGTCGGCATTGGCGGTGTCGTAGTAGAAGCCCACCTTGTAGTGGCCGGGCATCACGTGACTGCCCGGCGTGGCGCCGGGATCGTACTCCAGTTCCAGCGGCAGGACGACGCCGGTGGTCTTGCCTGCGAACGGTTTGAAGGCGTTCTTCTCCAGCCCGAGGTCGGGGTTGGTCTGGTAGACGCCGGTGCGCAGGATCAGGTCGGGGCGCAGCTTGTAGCGCACCGCCAGCCCCCAGCGGGCGTTGGGATAGTTGTACCAGCCGGTGCTGCCGCTTTCGGACAGCGGATGCGCGCAAAACGCCGCGTTGACGAGGTTGCAGCCGATCGACAGGCCGCCGAGGTCATTGCCCATCGCGAAGAAGCCCGCGCGCAGGTTCAGGCGGCCGCCGTCGAAATTCTGTTCCCAGGTCAGTTCGCTCAGGCGCGCATAGTAGCCGCCCGCCGCTTCCTGTATCGGCAGGCGGTTGCCCACGAAGTCGGACGAGATGCCGATGCCGCGCCGGTCGTTGATGGTCACGTGAATGGCGCCGCCGTCGATCCCGGCGATCTTGTCCATGTCGAGATCGACGCCCGCGCGGATCTGCTGGACATAGGCGGTGCCCCGGTGCTGGCCGCCGTCGACGTTGGAGAAGGTTTCCGAGACGTAGTCGGCGCGCACGGTGACCCCTGCGTCCTTCAGGTCGGTGCGCACGCCGCCCCAGTCGCCGGTCAGCGTCTCGCGCGGATGCGGCGCGTGCAGCGGCCTGGCGGTGGAGGCGGCCTGCGTGGAAGTCGGCCGATGGTCCTGCGCGGAGCCCGCAGTCGCGGCGGCGCCGGTCACGACGACATTGGTTGCGGCCTCCGCCTCGGCGTCTTCTGCCAGTGCGGTAATCGGGAAAGTGAAGGCGCAGCCTGCGGCGAGCGCTGCGAGAGAATGGATGCGACGGCCCATGGCCCCTCCTGCTGCTGCTCCCGCGCGCGGCAAGGTCCGGCGGCGGGGCAGCTCTGTCTGGTCGTTGGAATTGGGGGGCAGGCCACCGGCCCGCCCCCCATCAGGTCAGGGCAGCTTGTAAGCGACCACGTAGTCGCCGCGCTGCTTGGACTGTCGGGCACCACCGGCGGTGATGACGATGTACTGCTTGCCGGTCTTCGGCGACTTGTAGCTCATCGGTCCGCCCTGGCTGCCGACGGGCAGGCGACCCTTCCACAGCTCCTTGCCGCTGCCCGAATCGAAGGCGCGCAGGTAGAAGTCCTGGGTGCCGGCGATGAAGACGAGGCCGCCCTGCGTGGCGAGCGTGCCGCCCAGCGTCGGCATGCCGATCGGGATCGGCAGGCCCATGCGGATGCCCATCGGACCGGTGTCTTCCACGGTGCCGACCGGGACCTGCCACTTCACCTTGCGGGTGGTCATGTCGATGGCGGTCAGGGTGCCGAACGGCGGAGCCTGACACGGAATGCCCAGTGCCGAGAGGAAGCGGTCCTTGGTCACCGAGTAGGGCGTGCCCTTGAGCGGAACCGAGCCCATGCCGGTGTTGACGGCCTCGCCCGCGGCGCCGGCCTTGCCCTGCTGGGCCTTGGTCTGCGGGAACATCTGCACCCACAGGCCGAGGCGCATGTCGTTGGCGAAGACGGTATTGGTGGTGGGGTCGATCGACAGGCTGCCCCAGTTCATGCCGCCCAGCGAGCCGGGGAAGGCCAGCGACTTGTCCGTGCCCGGCGCGGTGTAGAGCCCTTCGTAGCGCATGCCCTTGAAGGCGATGCGGCACATCAGCTGGTCGAACGGGGTGGCGCCCCACATGTCAGCCTCGGTCAGCGTCTGCGCGCCGATCTGCGGCATCCCGACCGACCTGGGCTGGGTCGGCGAATAGGGCTCGCCGGGAATGTTGGCGGCCTTCACCGGGGTCTCGACGACCTTGGTGAGCGGCTGGCCGGTCTGGCGGTCTAGCACGTAGAGCTGGCCCGCCTTGGTGCCGATGACGACGGCGGGAACCTTGCCGCGACCCTTCACCGGGAAGTCGATCAGGCTGGGCTGCATCGGCAGGTCGAAGTCCCACAAGTCGTTGTGGACCGTCTGGTAGTGCCACTTCTCCTTGCCGGTGGTCGCGTCGAGGGCGAGCACCGAGGCGCCGTACTTGTGGTCGAGCGGGGTGCGCGGCACGCCGAACAGGTCGACCGACGAGCTGCCTACCGGCATGAACACGGTGTTGGACGCCGCATCATACGACATCGCCGACCACACGTTCGGGGTCGAACGGGTATAGGTCTGGCCCTTTGCGGGCATGCCGGTGATGGCGGGATTGCCCGGGTCGAAAGCCCAGCGCAGCTTGCCGGTGATGACGTCGAAGCCGCGGATGACGCCGCCGGGCATGTCGGTCTGGACGTTGTCCGCAACGCGGCCGCCGATGACGATGGTGGTGCCCGCCAGCGTCGGCGCGGCGGTCAGCTGGTATTGCGGATCGGGCGCATTGCCGAGGCCCGCGAGCAGATCGACGCGGCCATTGGTGCCGAAGCCGGTGCAGACCTTGCCGGTATCGGCGTCGAAGGCCATCAGCTTGCCGTCGATGGTGTTCATCAGGATGCGGCGTTCGCACGGCGCGCCTGCGGGCAGCGTCGCCGCCGTCACCGGGGTGGAGCCGGGCAGGCTCGGCTGTTGCAGCGGGGTCTTCGCATCGAAGTAGGCGAGGCCACGGCAGCGCATCCACACCGAGGCATGGGCATTGACTTCGGCCTTCCACTTCTGCTTGCCGGTGTCGGCATCGAGCGCGATGACGTTGTTGTGCGGGGTGCAGATGTAGACGGTGTCGCCCACCTGCAGCGGAGTGTCCTGGTCCTCGGCGCCGTTGCCGTCACTCTCGGCGACGTCGCCGGTGCGGTAGGTCCAGGCGACCTGCAGGTTCTTCACGTTGTCGCGGGTGATCTGGTCCAGCGCGACGAAGCGGCTGCCGTCGGCAGTGTTGCCGTAGGCTTCCCAGTTCTTCTGCTCACCGGCAGCATCGACCGGGGTGAGCGCCGCTTCGACGCCCGCGAAGGGCACGGTCGGATGCGGCGAGAACATCGCGGCGAAACCGGTTGCAGAGGCGATGCCGACGACGGCGGCAATGCCCAGTGCCGGGCGCCATGCCGGCGTCATGCCCTGCGCGCGGCGCATCAACGGCAGCGAGAGCGCCACGACCGTCATGCCTACGCCTAGCGCCAGAAGGCGCGAGATGAGCGGCCAGAACGCAAAGCCGACTTCCCACAGCGACCACAGGATCGTGGCCAGGAAGATCGCGCCGAACAGCAGGCCGCCGGTCGGACGCCGACGGGCTATGAGGAAGCCGGACACCACGAGCGCAAGTCCTGCGAACAGGAAGTAGAAGCTACCCCCCAGGCTCACGAGTCGCGCGCCGCCAACCACGAAGAAAAGGCCGGCGGCCAAGATCACTATACCGAGCACCGCCAGCCAGATCCGGCTGGCCAAGACGCCCCTTTTGTCTGAGCCGGACATGCGGCTTCTCCTTGAAATTCTTATCGATAGGACCGTTTGCCCACTGCAATCGCGACTGACGCCGGGTTACCCTGAAGCGAACGGGAAATCGGGCGGTGACACGGCCGTCCAACGTGTGTACCAATTAGTACATAACCTCTCGCGCGGCAAGATGCCCCGGATCAAGGACCAGACGTGCAATCTCAGAAGACCCAGATCGTGATCGTCGGTGGCGGTGCCGCCGGGCTGGAACTCGCCACTCGACTGGGAGCGCGATATGGTCGGCGGGACCACGATATCATTCTCGTGGATGAGAACCGCACGCACATCTGGAAGCCGTTGCTGCATGAGGTGGCCGCCGGTTCGCTCGATGCGAACCTCGACGAAGTCGGCTATCGCGGCCATTGCCACAAGTGGGGTTATCGTTACTTCAAGGGCACGCTGGCAGGCATCGACCGTACCGCGCAGCGCATTCATCTCGCCCCGATACTCGATGATCGGGGGCAGGAAGTCGTTGGTGAGCAGGAACTTCGCTACGATTATCTGGTGCTGGCCTATGGCTCGGTGACCAATGATTTCGGAACGCCCGGAGTGCGCGAGAACTGCATGTTCCTCGACCGCCGCGCCGATGCCGACCGCTTTCGCGATCGTTTGCTCGACCAGTGCCTCAGGGTTTCGCGTGCCATGTCTGCGGACGAAACCAGTGATGCGCGCGTGAAGGTATCGATTGTCGGCGGCGGTGCGACTGGTGTTGAACTGGCGGCGGAACTCTTCAATGCGGCAGACGCGCTGAGTCACTACGGGCTGGAGGTATTCGACCGGGGCCGCCTGAAGGTCACGTTGATCGAGGCCGGACCGCGAATCCTGCCCGCATTGCCTGAGCGGCTCGCCGAATCGGCGCGGGACGAATTGCAGAACCTCGGCGTACGCGTGCGCACCGCCACTCCCATCGTAGAAAGCACGGACAGCGGGATGATCACCGGCGAGGGCGAACTGATCGAAGCCGATCTTCAGGTATGGGCGGCGGGCGTCAAGGCCAAGCCGATATCGGGAGGGCTCGACGGCGTCGAAATGTCCCGTTCCGGCCAGATCGTGGTGACGCCCACGCTTCAGAGTGTAACCGACCCGAAGATATTCGCGCTGGGCGACTGTGCCTTTTGCATGCTGCCGGGTCGCGATCGCCCGATTCCGCCGCGCGCGCAGGCGGCGCACCAGATGGCGGCGACCGCGTTCGAGAATCTCAGGCGGTCGATGGACGGCCGACCCCTCAAGGATTTCGATTACAAGGATCGTGGCTCGCTGGTGTCATTGAGCCGATTTTCGACCGTGGGTACGTTGATGGGCAATCTCGTGGGCGGCCGAATGGCGGTGGAAGGCCGCCTTGCCCGAATGATCTACCTGTCATTGTACCGCATGCATCTCCTCGCGATCCACGGATGGATCAAGGGTTCAGCGCTTATCGCCGTAGGGCACGTCAACCGCGTAGTAAGGCCCCGCCTCAAGCTTCACTGAGCGTGGTATTCGGGCGGAGGCGGGAAATGAGTTGGCGTTCCCGCACCACGGCCCGGAAGCAAGCGCAGATGACGCGCAATGCGGCTTCGGGATCGGCCTCTTCCCCACACACGAAGAGGTCGACGGCGGCCAGCCCATCCTCGGGCCAGGTATGGATCGAGATATGGGATTCGGCGAGCAGCGCCACTCCGGTGACGCCCATCCCGGCGCCGAAGTGATGGAGCCTCACGTCCAGCACGGTCAATCGGGCTGCAACTGCGGCGTCGCGCAGAGCGGCTTCGACCCGCGCAAGGTCGTCAAGGCCCTCACCGGCGGCAAGATCGGCGATGAGATGGATGCTCGTTCCGGCACGGTGGACCATGTCAGGCGATGCTTTCGAACGCATGACCGAGGTGTGTCAGCGCCATCTCGGCGGCGGCGACACCGTGGTGGTGGGCTTCCTCGAACAGTGAAAGGCCGGATAGGTCCGAGTGGGCGAACAGTACCGGCGGATGCGCGGAGCGGGCGGCAAGCCGGGCCGGATCGGTGAGGAAACCCGGCGTCGGCCGGATCATGGCATGACCCCAGCGCCAGACATCTATCCGTTCGATCGCTCCGTCGAGGTCGGGATTCATGGCAAGCATATCGGCGCGCACGATCTCCTGCCAGCGTTCCAGCGAACGGGTCAGCATGATCTTGCGGGCGACCTGCGGCGTCTCACGCGATAGGGGCATGTACCATGTCAGAACTGTTGGCCCGAGCGCCGCGCTGGTGGTCTGGTGCGTGGCGACCACATAACCGAGCGCATCGCTGGCGGTGGACACGTTGTCCCAAGCCAGCGGCACGCCCTTGCCCTCGGGCGGGCGGGAAACGGTGACGTTGGCGACGACCCACGGAGCGTAGGACAAACCTCCGGGCGAGCATACACTTGGCGCAACGCGAGCCGCGACGAAATGCGGCATGGCCAGGATCGCGACTTTCGCGCGCAGGCGGCGACTGCGGCCTGCCGTATGATCGAAGACGTCCAGTTCGGCACGTCCTTCAGCCGTCACCGCCAAGCGGAACACGGTGTGTGCCGGGCGCAGGTTGGAATGGATGCGCGCTGCCATGAGGCTGGCGAGACGATCATTGCCTTCTGGCCAGGTGAGCTCGCGATCGCCATCGCCGTTGGCAGCCCATCCACGCCGTGCGGCGAAATAGTGTATGCCCGCCCATGCCGATACGTCTTCGGGCTCTGCGCCGTAATCGTCGCGGCAACAATACCGCAAGTATGCGCGAAGAGCGGGAGCCGTGAATCCTTCGGAATCGAGCCAGTCGGCGAAATTGAGGCGGTCGAGTGCAGTGAAGCGCGGATCTACACTCGACAGGACGGAAGGGATAGTGAAGGCGGGACGTCCATCCAGGCCGACCGCTCGGCGAAAATAATCCATGCTTTGGTCGAAGCGTTGGCGCTGCGCCTGCTGGCCGGAGGGCAGCCCGGACTGCGGGAACAGACCCTCCTGCCACTCACCCCGCCACAGAAGTCGCTCCTCAAGGTCGGCACAGAGTTGGTAAGGATCGTAGACCGGACCATCGGGCGCATCGCCGACGATCATCCCGAAGCTGCGCAACATGTAACGCAATGCTGCGGCATCGCGGTTGGGCACGGGAAGGTAATGCGCGCCCAGTGGGTAGGCACTGACTGCATTGCGGCCTGAGCGGGCATTCCCGCCTGTGCGGTCCTCCAGTTCGAACAGCGTGAAGTTCGCAAATCCGGCGTCAGCAAGTCGCCAGCCGGTGGCCAGCCCCGCGACGCCGCCGCCTGCGATCACTACGTCGATGTCCTGCACGGGGCCGTCGGGCGCGGGAAAAGAACCGTCGCGCAGCCGGTGGCCGCGTCGCCAGTCGGCACCATCGAGCATCCCGGCCATCGTAGGTTGAACGCAGCCCCCCAACAGCGAGGCGCCAGCCGCAGCCGACCCGCCCGCGAGGATCGTGCGTCGGCTCGTCTCAGCCTTCATAATTGCCCCACTCGCGCGTGAAACTGCGTACCAGCGCTTGGTTATCGAGCCGGTTCACCGGAGTTGGGCGGCGCGCCATGTCGGGGGGAAAGTCGAACATTGCCCGTTCGCTCGAGGGGGTCAGGAATCGTAAGTTCTGCGGCAATCTTGTCGCCTTGGCGAAGGGGCGATGCGCAGCAAGGGTGAAACCCCACTCGCCGAAGCTGGGAACGTAGGCGTGGTAGCCCCTGGCATGCAATCCGGCGGACTCCAGGGTGGTCGCGACGGTCCAGTAGGATTCTGGCGCGACCAGAGGCGAGGTGCTCTGCACTGTCATCACCCCCTCGGGCGCGAGAAGGCGGGCGACTTCGCGGTAGAAGCTCTCCGTATAGAGCTTGCCCAGTGAAAACTCGGTCGGGTCGGGAAAGTCGACGATGACCGCGTCGTAGCTGCCGCGCGCCTCGCGCACCCAGCGGAATGCGTCGGTATTGTGGATGCGCATTCGGGGGGAGGACAAGGAGTCGGCGTTGAGGGCGGCCAGTTGCGGCGTGTCGCGGAACAGGCGTGTCATCTCGGGGTCGAGATCGACGAGAGTGACCTGACGCACGCGCGGGTCGCGCAGGACTTCGCGCGCGGCAAGGCCGTCGCCACCACCAAGGATCAGCACCGTATCGGGGCGGGCGACGCGGCCCAGTACCGGCCAGACCAGCGCCTCATGATAGCGGTACTCATCACGGGTTGAGAACTGCAGGTTGCCGTTGAGATAGAGGCGCAGGTCTTCTCCCCGGCGGGTCAGGACCATACGCTGATAAGGGGTTGAACGGGCGTAGATGACCGGCTCGCCATAGAAGGCGACCTCGGACCAGCGCTGCATGCGGTCTGCCGCGACAAGGCCGGCGATGAGACTGGCGGCCACGACCAGCGCGGCGATCACGTCCACCGCAACCCGGCGCTGGCGGCGCAGCGCGACCAGCAATGCAAGGGCGACCACGACGTTGGCGAGGCCGAACACGAAGCCGGTGCGCATCATGCCCAGCCAAGGCACCAGCACCAGCGGGAACAGCAACGAGGCGATCAGCGCGCCGACATAGTCGTATGTGAGGACGTTGGAGACCAGTTCACGGAAGGCGAAGCGATGCCGCAGAATGCGGATGAGGAGGGGGATCTCCAACCCGACCAGCACCCCAATCGCCAGCACTAGCGCGTAGAGCGCGATGCGAAAGTCGCCAACCACCGGGAAGAGCAGGAAAAGGCCCGCAGCCGACCACCCTCCGAGCGCCGCGATCAGTATCTCCACCCGCACGAACACGCCCATCTCGTCGCGGCGGACGTGGCGGGAAAGCCAGCTGCCGACGCCCATGGCGAAAAGATACGTGCCGATTACTGTCGAAAACTGCGTGACGCTGTCGCCCAGCAGATAACTGGCGAGCGTGCCGGCAAGCAATTCGTAGATGAGTCCACACGTCGCGACCACCAGCACCGAGACGAGCAGGATCACCGCGAGTGAGGCGGGCGCGCGCTCTGCGCTGTCGACGGTGATGGCGGGCTCGGCCTCAGCCACAAGTATCAGCCATGGATGGCGGCGGCGATGATGTTGGAGATGCCGAGCGCGACCGCGCCCGCCAGCAGGGCAACCGCCATATTGCGCCGCTCGATGATCTCTCGCCACAACTCGCCGGGGGTCAGCTTGTCGACCAGCACGAAGCTGAACACGAATATCACGATGCCAAGCCCCGCATAGAGCAGGGTGGCGAGAAAGACCGAGAGTGTCAGCATGGGCCGTCTCCTTGAAGGTTACTTGTGCGTCGGGCCATACGAGCCGCCGGCGCGCATCGGGCGCTCCTCGTCCGAGAATGGCGACCAGGCATAGTACGAGGCGCTGAGGCACCCGGCCATGACCATCGCGATCCACAGCAGGAACAGGACGAGGCGCAGCGTCATCTGCCGTTCTCCTCGCGATATTGGCGCCATACCGCGATGCAGGGGAACGCGAAGAGCAGCACGGCAGCCGTCCACCAGTTGCCCCAGGGCAATGAGCCGGTCTCGGCCTCGATGGAAACGGTGACAGTTTCCGGCAGCGATGACCAGCCCGAGATCTGCGGTGGTGGGTCGCTTGGCCAGCCATGGGCGGAGGCATCGACGTAGAGATCGTAAGTGCCGCGCGGAACGCGGCCTAGCAGCGTCGTTCCTTTACGGCTTCCCTCGGTCCAGGATCCGTCGCTGTCGCGGCCGGAATAGTGCTCGACGATGCCGTAGCCGTCCATCGACTGCCCTGTGGCCCTATCGACGAGGCTATAGTCGAGGTCCACCCAACGGTTGTCGAAGTCGGTCCCGCGTGCGGTGACGGTAACGAACTGCCAGGGGCGCCGCACGGTCAGGGTTCCGATCCTGACCCCCTCCCGCGTGGCGGCGAAGGGGGCATCGATACTGGCGGAGGCGCGCTCCACCGGGCCGGAGATGAGCACCATCGCCAGCAGCAGTGCGACGATGGCCGCACAGGCGAGGCCGAACATCGTCGGCAGGTCGTTCGCCGTGCTGGACGAGGAGCCTGAAGACGGAGACGGTTCACGGACCGCTCGGTGTGCTTTCAGACGGCCGAGGCCGAAAGCCTGCGCGATGACGTCATCTTCCACCGGCACGAGTTGGGTCCAGTTGACCTCGCCGCCGCCCCCTTCGCGTGACAGCACGGTGTCGCCGCGTTCGTAGAGCATCGCTTCGACCGTGTCCCCTGCGCGGACGCGCCAGTAGAACTCGCCGAGAACGGCGGTCGTCTCGCTGGTCGATGCATCACCATCGCGGGTGAAGTGCTCGCCCCGCCAGGACACGGTGTCATCGTTCCCTTCGGGCAGGTCGAGCAACATGGTCCCGAACTGCCACTCACAATCGCTCAGGACCAGCCAGCGGTAGCCCGCATAAGGGTTGAAGAGCAGGTATTCCTCCCAGGAATACCCCAAATCTCGCCGCCGGAGCGCACCTACGGTCTCCCATTCGACGTCGAACAGCGTGCCCCGCGCGCCGGGAGCCAGACGGAAGCCCTTGGCGGCCTTGTCGTGGGCCTCGATCAGAACGACTTCCGGGCGTGAGACGTCCAGCAGCGAGCCGCAGTAGGCACAGGCTAGGTTCACGCTGAAACCCGCCGCGCGAACTTCCAGTGCGCCGCCGCAGTTGGGGCAGGCGATGTTGCGCACGGCGTTCATCGTGTCAGCTCGCGGGGAATGCTCCAGCCCTCGATCGTGCGCAGGTTCGCCGGGGCGAGCGAGGCAAGGTCGCTATAGTAGCCAAGCCAGACCGAAGCCCCGCGCGCGTCGCGCTGCAGACTGACTGCCTCGCGATTGGGACCGCGAAAGTCGATGTTCGTCATCGAGCGCCCGGGCAGGGTCGGAAACGGGAGTTCACCCTCGCTGCCGAGGCACCGGGCTTCCTTGCGGTCGATTGCGACGAGGGTGATGCCCTCGACCGTCAGCCGTGCGCCGACCGCGATCTCTCCACCTGTCGCAAAGCCTTGTATCATCGGAAGTTCGCGGAGGTCGGCGCGCGCGGCGGTCAGCATGAAGGCGCCCATGGCCTCGCCCAGCCAGCGTTCGCTGCCGTCGCCGCCGTCAAGCAGCCATTCGTTCCACGATCCGTTGTCCCACCCCCAGCGCACGCGGCCGACGACGGTGAGCGTCAGTCCCTCGACCCGCAGACTCGTGCCCAGCTGAATCGGTGATACGTCGGGCGGCAGGACCGCGACCTTGCCGATGTCCTGCAGTTCCAGCCCGTCACGAAGGAGGAGCGACTGGCAATAGGCGCAAGTCGAATAGGGCAGTGCAGCGCTACGCATGGGCAGCAGCGCGCCGCAGGAAGGGCAGTTGCTCACGTCTCCCCCCGAAGGCGTGTCAGCGGATGCGGGAGAGAAGCTCGGCCTTCTTGGCGTCGAACTCCTCCTGGCTGAGTGCACCCAGCGTCACCAGCTTGTGAAGCTTTTCGATCGTGGCGATCGGATCTTCTTCGGTTGCCGGAGAGAAGGGGCCTGCTGCACTCTGCGAACCGAGCCCCTGCGCCATGGCGCCGCCAAGCACTGTCGCCGCTGCCACGCCTGCGCCGATCCCGGCTACCGAGCCGCCCTCCTGCCCGGCAGCGGCCTCGATAGCTTCAGCAGCCTGGAAGCGGGTATAATTGCTCAGATCGCCCAGCACCCGCATCGAAGAGCCCTTGTCGAGATGGGCTTGCACTTCTTCGGGAAGCGAAATGCTTTCGACATAGAACGAAAGGCACGTCAGGCCCCATTGCGAGAAGGCCTTGTCGACCTCGACGCGGATGCGCTCTGACAGCGCCTGCTGGTTCGCCGCAAGGTCGAGGAAGGGGACGCTGCCGCTGCCGAGCGCGGTAGCGATCGAGGTCTGGATCGCGGCGCGCAACTGCGGTTCGAGCGACGCAGCTGTCACGCTTTTCAGAGTGCCGAGGATACGGTCCACGAAAGGCTCTATGGCGGATATGCGGAACGAATAGGAGCCGAAAGCCCGCAGCCGCAAGGCGCCGAATTCCGCATCACGCACCGTCACCGGCTGCCCGGTGCCCCACTTGAGGCCCTGCTGCTCCTTAAACGACAGGAACACGACGTCCGACTTGAACGGAGAGCGGAAGCCCTTGTCCCAGTTCATCAGGCTGGTCAGCACCGGCAGGTTGGCGGTATCGAGACGGTGCAGGCCGGCATCGAAAGTGTCCGCCAGGTTGCCTTCATTGATGAACAGCGCTGTCTGGCCTTCGCGCACGGTCAGCTGCGCGCCGTTCTGGATCTCGCGATCCTCGAAAGGGACACGCCAGGCGAGGTCACCGGGCTGCTCCAGCCAGTCGATGACATCGACGAACTGCTTCTTCAGAAAACCGAACATTGGATCGCCCATTCCCGCCAGAGGGGCGCAGGGTATCTGCAGATCGTTGCGATGAAAAGGGAAATGGATACAGGCCATGAGCGGCTTGCGTTGAGCGGCCAAATCCCCGATTATGCTGCGATGCAAAAATGGTCGCCGGTGCAAAGAGCAAAGTGAAATGAGTGATCCGCGTTTGACGATAATGGAAGCGATCACGACGCGCAGGTTCGTGGAAGCGCGTTATAATGGTGCCGTGATCCGGCTTGCGCCCCATCTCATGTTCGAGCGCAGGGGCGACCTGTTCATCTGCGCGCTCAATCCGGAAAAGGCTATTCGCAGCGACGAGGAGCCGAAGCTCGGCCAGTTCAAGCTGGCCGGACTGGCCGATGCCACGTTGACTTCGGAGAGCTTCGAGCTTCTGCCCTCGTTCGAAGGCAGCGTCCCGCGCGAAGAAGACGTGGCGATCCTCTCCGCCTGACCGCTCAGGCGATCGAACGGAGGAAATCGGCGATCGCGGCTGACCACTGCTCGGGCTGCTGGTCGACGATGTCGATCCCGCCGCCCTGCAGTTCCACCAGCTTGAAGTCGGGGCGCATCTCCTTGGCCTTCAGGGCCGACTGGTAGAGCATGTCGCCGGTGTTGGCCAGCAACAGTGTGGGCTGGCGGATCTTCATCAGCGGCGCTTCCTGCCGATAGGTCAGGCCCGCGTTGTGGCCGTACCAGTAGGCACCCCGCTGGAACGCGAGCATCGCCTGAACGACGTAATCGCTGATGCGCTCCGGCCCGATCGTGCCCATCGCATAGCGTTCGCGCGCTTCAGCCAACTGGTTCATGTGCGCGGCATGAGGCAGCGCACGGAACGCCCGCTCGCGCCCGCCGATGTCGGCGATTAGGGCGGCCCGCTGCTCGTCGGGGATAAAGAGCGGACCGCAGATGACGTTGGCGGTGACACGCTCGGGGAACTGGATCGCCACCTCGTTGGTCACCAGCGCCCCAGTGTGATGGCCGACGATGGCCGCGCGTCGGATGCCGAGTGCGTCGAGCACGGCCGGAACCACAACTGCATAGTCGCTGACCTTGGGTTCGAAAGGCGGTCGGTCAGAAAGGCCAAAGCCGGGCAGATCGATCGCTATGGGGCGAAAGCCATGAGCAACCAGCGGGGCGAAGACGCGGTCGAACTGGTTGGCGGTCATCACCGCCTGGTGCAGCAGGACCAGCGGGCGTCCCTTCCCGGCATCCAGATAATGGATCTGGCCGTAGGGACCATCCACGTAGGCCCGGCGCATCTTAACATTGTTCGCGACAGTGGCCCTGGCGACCGGAGACCCGTCCGCTGCTATGGCAGGATGCGAAGCCATCGAGGCCGCCACCGCGCCCGTGCTCATCAATTGCATCGCCCGGCGACGCCCCAGCAACTCGTCCACGCAGATCTCCTGGCCCAACCCCGAGACGATCCCGGCGCCCGATGTCCTTGTCTGCCTTGCCTGTCGTCAAAGCTCCCGCGCCATCTGCGGTTTTCACCGCTCTTCGGCGAAAGGCGGTACACCGTGCTACACGTGCGAGCGCTGACGCCTGTGATGCCTACGTATTTACCGCGAATAAACCATGTTTCATTAGGCGAAGGTGATGGGTCACGAGTCGTATCGTCGCAACAGGTGGTATCCGGGTGAGGTGCTTGGCACCGCGCTCGCATACTTCGCGTGTGCGTCGCTAGCGCTCGTGCTGACCCGTTTCGACGGCGGCATCGCGGTGGTCTGGCTGGCGGGGTCGGTGCTGTTCGCCCGGCTCCAGGTCACGCCGCACAGGCGCTGGGCGCCACTGGCGTTCGTCTGCACGCCGCTGGCCATCTGTGCCTCCCAACTGTTCGGGTTCAAGGGACTGACCGGGGTTGGCCTGCCGCTGCTCTGCATCATCGAGGCGGTCGGCGCCGCGTGGCTTATGCGGAGGGTGTTTCCCCGGTTCGGTCGCTTCCAGTCGGTAGCGGAAGTGACGGCGTTCATCGTCGTCTGCGGGATCATGGTGCCCGCCGTTACGGCGCTTCTCGCAGCGGTCATGACCAGTGCGGTGCGTGACATCGGCTTCTGGTCGGCCTGGCGGGACTGGTATGCCGGGCATGCGCTGGGCTTCGTCGTCTTCGCGCCGCCGCTGCTGCTGTTCTTGCGTGGCGATGTCGCGCACTGGACGCGCACGGCGGGAACGCGCGTGCGCAAGCGGACGTTCGGACTGCTTGGCCTGGTCCTGCTCGCCTCGTTGGTGACATTCGGACAAAGCAGGATTCCCCTTGTCGTCGTCCCGTTCCTGCCGATGATCGCCGCGACGTTCAGGCTCGGCCGGTTCGGCGCGGTATCCTCCATCGTGATCGTGATCCTGGTGGGCCTTGGCTGTTCGCTGGCAGGGCTGGGGCCGACGGCGCTGCTTGCTGGCGGAATGGCGCTCAAGCTGCAGGTACTGCAGATCTATTTTGCGTCCATCGTCCTGCTGCTCCTGCCGCTTGCAGCGGAACTCTACGCGCGGCGGCGGATCGTCGAGCGCCTGCATGCCGCCGAAGCGTTGCACCGCCTTGTCCTCGACCGCATGAGCGACGTGGTACTGCGCGCCGGGATCGACGGCACGGTGCGCTACGCATCACCTTCGGTGGAGCGTGTCACCGGCTACCCGGCTATCGAACTTGGGGGACGGCCGCTGTTCAACCTCATCGTGCCGGACGATCTACCAATGGTGCTCGATACGCGCCGGGTGGTGCTGGCCGCGCCGGAGGAAAGTGCCATCGTCGAGTATCGCGTCATCCAGAAGAGCGGCGCGATCATATGGGTTGAGAGCCATGTGCGTGCGATGGTCGATGCCGACGGGAATGTCTCGGGCACCGTCAGTATCATCCGCGAGGTCACAGAGCGACGCCATATCGTCGAGGCTCTCAAGCAAAAGGCGATGACCGATCCGCTGACGGGCGCCTGCAATCGCCGTGCATTCGACGATGCGCTCGCCGCGCTGGTCGCATCTCCACCCATCGGTGCGGAAGCGGGCTGCCTCGCTGTCTTCGACCTCGACCATTTCAAGCGGATCAACGACGAATACGGCCATGCCGCCGGCGACGCGGTGCTGGTTCGTTTCGTGGCCATCGTCCGGGCCGCGGTGCGTGAGGGGGATCTCGTCGCGCGGCTTGGCGGCGAGGAATTCGCGGTGTTGCTGGCCGGGCTTTCAGTTGAGCGGGCGCAACAGGTGTGCGAGCGCATTCGCCTGCGCCTTGGCGCGGGGGGGGTGGAAACATCGTCGGGAAGCGTCATCGCCGCGACCGTGAGCGTCGGCATCGCTCCATTGTCGGTCGACAGCGATCCGGAGCGGATCGTTGCGGCCGCCGACATAGCGTTATATCGCGCGAAGCGGAGCGGGCGCAACCAGTCGGCTGCCGCCTGAGGCCCATTACCGGGCCGGGGATTCCCTGTCCGCAAATCTCAACAAGCCATAGCCCAGCAGACCGGACAGTAGGGATCCCGCAAGGATGCCGAGCTTCGCCTCGGACTGCAGCGCGGGCGCGTCGAGGAAGGCCAGAAGCGCGATGAACAGGCTCATGGTGAAGCCGATTCCGCACAACATGGCGACGCCCAGCATCTGCAGCCGGCTGGCATGGGCGGGCGCGTCTGCGAGACCGAGCCGCATGGCGATCATCGAGAGGCCGAAAACGCCCACGGGCTTGCCGATCAACAGCCCGACCGTCACACCCAGCGTTACCGGCGCGACCAGTGTTTCGGCAGGCAGGCCCAGCACCGGCACGCCCGCATTGGCGAGGGCGAAGAGCGGCACGATGAGGAAGCCGACAGGGACATGAAGCGCATGCTCCAGCCGGTGCAGCGGGCCGGTCGCGTCTCCGTCCGGATGGCTCGGCGTCACGTCCATCGGGATCGTCAGGGCAAGCGCGACACCCGCCAGCGTCGCATGGATGCCGGAACGGTAGGTTAGCACCCACAGCACGGCCCCCAGCAGCAGGTAGGGCAGGAGATGGCGCACCTTCATCCGGTTCAGGGCGATCAGGACGCCGAGCACGAGCGCTGCCCCCGCAAGGTCGGTCACCGAGATCGATGCGGTGTAGAACAGCGCGATGATGATCACCGCGCCGAGGTCGTCGATGATTGCCAGGGCTGCGAGGAAGACCCGCAGGGAGGCGGGCACCCGCTTGCCGAGCAGCGAAATCACGCCAAGCGCGAAGGCAATGTCGGTGGCGGCGGGAATGGCCCAGCCCTTCGCCGTGTCTCCGGTGTTGAAGGCGTAGAAGAGCAGCGCAGGCACCGCCATGCCGCCCAGCGCGGCAATACCGGGCAGCACCCGGCGCGACCATGACGAGAGCTGGCCGTCCAGCATCTCGCGCTTGATCTCCAGCCCGACCAGCAGAAAGAATATCGCCATCAGCCCGTCATTAATCCAGTGCGCCAGCGATAGCGGGCCGAGGCCAAGGTGGAGCACGTGCTCGTACCCGTGCGCCAGCGGCGAATTGGCGAGGAACAGGGCGATCGCGGCCATCGCCATCAGGAACAGGCCGGCGGATGACTGGCCGTCGAGAAACTGGCGAAGGGCGCTGGGGGTCTTGAGGCGGGAGAGGACCATAAGGGCTCCGGGCTTGGGGGCAAGTGCACCGGCGGCCCGACCGGCACTGCGAAACCTGCTTGCCGGGATCGGCGAGCACCCGCCGGTAGCTATTGCAGCCTTGGCGCGGTGCCGCAACCGGAACCGGGCATAGGAATGCTACGGCCCCGCACCCGATCCCGTCATTCCCGCGAAGGCGGGAACCCATCTGATGCCGGTGCACCCTGCGATGTCGGGAGAAGGGTCCCCGCTTTTGCGCGTATGACGGCAATGGAATGGCGGATAATGGTGCTTCAGGCGCGCGGGGGCGGCTCTACCAGCCTGATCCGCACTGCCAGCCCGGGCGCGGCGTCGCGCAGTTCCACCGTGCCGCCGTGGAGGTGCGCCACCGCCTGCACCAGCGAGAGGCCGAGGCCCGCGCCCCAGCCGCTGCGCGCTTCGTCCAGCCGGGTGAACCGGCGCAGCGCCTGCTCGCGGCGCTCGGGCGCGATACCGGGGCCTTCGTCGGCCACGATGACCGCCGCGCCGTCCGCCTCGGGCACGAGCGACAGGGTGATCGTACCCGCGCCGTACTTGAGCGTATTGTCGACGAGGTTGCCCAGCGCCTGATCGAGCAACTGGCGATGGACCCGCATGTGCAGCGCGGCCGGGGCGACGACCACGATCGCGCGGCCCTGATCCTCGACCATGGGCGCGTAGATTTCCGCCACCGTCTCCAGCAGTTCGGACAAGTCGGCATCGGCGAGGCTCTCGCGGCCCATGCCCGCTTCAGCGCGGGTGATCGACAGGGCGGTCTCGACGATCGCCATCAGGCGTTCGCTTTCGGTCAGGGCCTGATCGACGAAGGGCTGGGCGAGGGGGTCCTCGACGTGCTGCGCCGCCCGGTCGAGCGCGGCGCGCATCCGCGTCAGGGGCGATTTCAGATCATGCGCAAGGGCGTCGGTCGCCAGTTTCAGCTCGTCGTTGAGCGCGGCCATGCGGTCGAGCGCCTGGTTCACCTCGCTGCCGAGCAGGGCGAAGGCATCGCCGGTGTCGTCGGCGGGGACACGGCGGGAGAGGCGACCTTCGCGCACGTCGCGCAAGGTGGCGACGCTCGCCCGCAGACGGTTGAGGATCAGCCTTGTCGAGACATAGGCGGCGAAGGCGGCGAAGACCACGGAGAGCGCCAGCGCGATCATCGAGGTGCGTTCGAGCAGGGCCAGCACCTGCCGTTCCGTCTCCACCACTGTGCCGGTGACCAGGATCGAACCGTCGCGCAGGCGGACCGACTGGATCAGCATCGCCTCTGGGGAGGCATGGCCGGAGCGCGGCAGCTTTTCCAGCGCGTAAGGGGCGCCCGGCGGCAGGTCGGGCGGCAGGTGGTCGAGATTTCCGGTCAGGCGAGTGCCGTCCGGGGTGGCGAGGAGGAGCACGCTTGCCCGCTCGACACGGCGCGAAACCCTTGCGTCGATGGCGCGCGAGAGCGCGGGTCGGCCGCCTTCGTGGTATGCGTCGAGCAGGTCGTCGCGCAGGGTTTCGGCGACGGCGACCGCATCGGCATGGCTCTGGGATCGCAGCAGCAGCGCCGGGCCGAGCAGCAGTACCGCAGCGGCGACGATCTGGAACAGGAAGACGAGCGCGGCGAAGCGGAACGTGGTCGAGTGCCAGATTTTCACGGTTCGGCGCCGATGCGATAGCCCGCGCCGCGCACGGTATGGAGCAGGCGGCGCGCCTCGCCCTCGTCGATCTTCTTGCGCAACCGGCTGAGGTGAACGTCGACGACATTGGTGCCGGGGTCGAAGTGGTAATCCCACACGCCTTCGAGCAGCATCGTGCGGGTCACCACCTGATCGGCATGGCGCAGCAGGAATTCGAGCAGTCGGAATTCGCGCGGCTGCAGTTCGATGACTCGCTCGCCCCGGCGCACGCGGCGGGCAAGGAGGTCCATTTCCAGATCGTCGCAGCGCAGCACCGTTTCCGCCACGGCGGCAGGTGCGCCGCGGCGGATCAGCAGCCGGATACGGGCGAGCAGTTCGGCGAAGGCGAAGGGCTTCACGAGATAATCGTCGCAGCCGTTGGTCAGTCCCTTGATCCGATCTTCCGGCGATCCGAGCGCGGAGAGGATGATCACCGGCGTCTCCAGCCCGGCGCCGCGCAGGGCTGCCAGCACCGCCATCCCGTCCAGCCCCGGCAGCATCCGGTCGAGCACGATGCATGCATATCCGCCGTCCGTGCCCAGAAACAGGCCGTCGCGCCCGTTGGCAGCGCGGTCCACGGTGAAGCCCGCCTCGTCGAGGCCCTTGGCAATGAAGTCGGCGGTGTCGGCATCGTCCTCGACGAGCAGGATCTTCTGGCTCAACGCGCCTTCCTCACACTTGCGGTCCTTCCGTTGTGAGCCATGTGGCCCTTCGGCGCGATGGGGAGCGGATTAACTTTCGCTCATGTTCCCTCCAGTCGGGGGAGGCTCCGCGCATCGTATGCACCTTGGGCGCGCCACGACAAGAGTTGAGACCACATGGATACCGACACTGCCATCCTCGACGAGCGGACCTGCCGCCTGATCTGCCCGATCGCCTCGGGCATGGTCGGGGTGTGCATGACCGGCATCGGCCTGCTGCGCGTGGCGGTATCGGTGCGCGGGCACGAGACGATAGCCGACGATCTGCTCTCGGTCGATGCGCTGCTGTTCCTGCTGGCGACGCTGGCCTCTTACTTCGCGCTGAGGGTGCAGTCCTCCACGCGGCTGCACGGACTGGAGCGGGTGGCGGATGCGGCGTTCATCCTGGCGATGTCGCTGCTGACGGTGGCGTGCTTCGTGATCACGTATTCGCTCGGGGGCTAGGCTTTTCCTGATTTCACCCCCTCCGCTCATGCTGAGCTTGCCGAAGCATGGGAGGCGCAGCGTCCAGATTGCCGATTGTTCATGTTGTGGCGAGCCTCCGGCAATCCGGCCGGGCGCACAAACGGCACCATGTTGCTGAGAACCGCCCTTTTTCTCTCGCTCCTCGCCGTGCCGCTCGGTGCGCGCGCGGCTACGCCCGTCGAGGGCGTCTGGCTCAACCCTTCCGGCAGCGTCGCCGTGCGTACCGGTTCCTGTGGGCCGGGCCTGTGCGGACGCGTGGTCTGGGCCAGCGGCCAGGCGAAGGCCGACGCGCAGGACAGCGGGATCGCGTCGCTGATCGGCACCGAGTTGCTGCAGGACTACCGCCCCGAGGGCCGCATATGGCGCGGCACCGTCTTCGTTCCCGACATGGGGCGCCGCTTCGATTCCCGGATCGAGCCTCTCTCGGCCGACCGGCTGAAGATCAGCGGGTGCATCCTTGGCGGCTTTTTCTGCCGCTCGCAGGTATGGACCCGCATCGCGCAGGTGCCGGCATGACCGCGCCGCTTGCTTTCCTCTCGCGCTATCGAAAGCTGGTGGAGGCGGGCGCGGTGCTGGCGGTGATCGCCCTCGGCTTCGTCGCGCTGAATACGCTGACGCACGAAATCCGCTACTCGCAGGTGCGCGCGGCCGTCCATGCGCTTGACGCCGGCCAGATCGCGCTGAGTCTCATGCTGACCGCTGCCAGCTATTTCGCGCTGACGTTCTACGATTTCCTAGCGCTCAGGACGATCGGGCACCCGCTGCCGTGGCGCACCGCAGCGCTGGCGTCGTTCACCAGCTATACGCTCAGCCACAACCTCGGGCTTTCGCTGCTGACGGGCGGGTCGGCGCGCTATCGCATCTACGTTGGTGCCGGGCTCGACGGGCCGGAGGTCGCCAAGGTGGTGATGCTGGCGGCCGGCAACTTCTGGGCGGGCGTGCTGGCCGTCGCGGGCGCGGCGATGCTGGTCCATGATGGCGGCCTTGACTTCGGCGCGGTGACGCTGACTCCGCAGGCGGCGCATGCGCTCGGCGCGGCGATGCTGGCTCTGCTGGGCGCGCTGGGCTTCGCGGCTGCGCGGGCGAAGCAGTTGAGGCTGCCGGGAATCCGCCTGCCGCTGCCTTCCGCGCGCGAGATCGCGGCGCAAGTCGGCGTCAGTGTCGCCGACATCGCCTGCGCGGGCGCGGCGCTTTTCGTACTGCTGCCGGGCGCCGACCCGGCGCAGCTGCCGGTCTTCGTACTGGCCTATGCATTGGGCATCGTCGTGGCGCTGGTGACGCATGTGCCGGGCGGCCTCGGCGTGTTCGAGGCGGTCGTCCTGGCCGTGGCGCCTGGGGACCGCGCGCACCTTTTTGCGGGGCTGATCGTCTATCGGCTCGTCTATTATCTCCTCCCGCTGGCACTGGCGGCGTTGCTGCTGGCCTGGCGCGAGGGTGCCCGCAGCCGCCGCGTGGCGCGCCTTGTCGGCGGGGTGCAGAGCGTCGCCACCGGCCTTTCGCCGCTGCTGCTGGCAAGCGCGACGTTCCTTGGCGGCGGCATGCTGCTGCTGTCGGGCTCGCTGCCTGCCGTCCACGCACGCATGGGACTGCTGGCCGACGTCATGCCGCTGCCCGTCATCGAGGCGAGCCATATCGCCGCCAGCCTCGTCGGCACCGCGCTGCTGCTGCTGGCGCCGGGACTCTACCGCCGGCTCGACGGCGCCTGCCTTGCCGCGCGGCTGCTGCTGGTGGCGGGCGCGGTGTTCTCGCTGGCGAAGGGCATCGACTATGAGGAGGCGCTGGCCTGCCTTGCGCTGGCCGCGCTGCTGCAAATGACGCGCCGGGCCTTCTACCGCCGCACCGCGCTGACCGAGACGCCGCTCACCGCGGGCTGGATAGCGGCGGTGGTGATGGCGGCGGGACTGGCGCTTTGGGCGGGCCTCTTCGCCTATCGCCATGTACCCTACAACGACGACCTGTGGTGGAAGTTCGCCCTGCGTGCCGATGCCCCGCGTTACTTGCGCGCGGCGCTGGCCTCGTCGGTGTTGCTGGCGGGGTTCGCGGTCTGGAGGCTTTGCGCGCCCGGCAGCGCGCGCGGCGACGCGCAGGTGATGGAGGATGCCCCGGCGATCCGCGCGATCCTCGCCACCAGTCCGCGCACCGAGGCGATGCTGGCGCTGACCGGAGACAAGCGGTTCCTCGTCTCCCAGGCGGGGGATGCCTTCGTCATGTACCAGGTCAAGGGCAGCAGCTGGGTCGTCATGGGTGATCCGGTCGGCAACGAGGGATCGTGGGGTGAACTCCTCTGGACCCTGCGCGACATGTCACACCGGCGACAGGGACGGCTGGTGCTCTACGAGATTTCGCCCGCCACGCTCGACCTTGCCATCGGCATGGGCCTGCAGATCGTGAAGTATGGGGAGGAGGCAGTGGTCGATCTCACCACGTTCGAACTGGAAACCCCCCAGCTGCGCTCGGTACGCAAATCGGAGCGCACCGCGGCCCGCGCGGGCGCGCGGCTGCGGGTGGTTCCGGCAGCGGCGGTGCCGGTGATCCTCGACGAACTGGAGGCGATCTCCGACGAATGGATGACGGCCAAGGGCCAGCGCGAGAAGGGCTTCAGTCTCGGCGCCTTCGACCGCGAATACCTGAGCAACTTCGACATGGCGCTGGTCATGGTGGAGGACCGCATCGTCGCCTTCGCCAACCTGTGGTGCACGCAGGACCACACCGAAGCCTCGGTCGACCTCATGCGCCAGCGCGAGGACGCGCCGCGCGGGACGATGGATTTCCTGTTCACCAACCTGCTGCTCTGGTCAAAGGCGCGCGGATACAAGCGCTTCACGCTGGGCATGGTGCCGCTGTCGGGGATCGAGGGTGGCCCGCTCGCGCCCGCATGGGCCAAGGCGGCGGCGCTGGTGTTCCGCCATGGCGAGCGCTTCTACGGCTTTCGCGGCCTGCGCGGCTACAAAGAGAAGTTCGCCCCCCGCTGGGAACCGCGCTACGTAGCCGGGCCGCACGGCATCGGGCTGATCCAGGGGCTGCACGACGTATCGCGCCTGATCGGCGGCGGGGGAGGGGGGGAACTTGTCCGCCCGATCGCACCAGTGCCCGCCATCACCTCCGAGGCAAGGATGCTGATCGCATGAGCCGCGTTCGCACTCGCCTTGCCATTGGGCTGTTTGCACTGGCTGCGTTGGGTCTCACTGCGCTGGCCGCTCCGATGCTTGGCCTGCTCGGCACCGAGCCCATCGTGATGTTCCCGGCCGCCGAGCCACATCCGCGCGTGGCGGCGGTCTTCCTGTCCGGAGACATGGGCTTCCACTTCGGCATGGGCGAGAAAGTCGCCGCCGCCGTTGCCGCCAAGGGCGTCCCGGTGGTCGGAGTCGCGTCCCCGGTTGTCTTCGCCACGCGCCGCACCCGGGCCGAGGCGGACGCAGTCGTCGCAGGCGCGGTGCGCCTCGCCCTGGCGCGTACGGGAGCGAGCCGGGTCGTGCTGATGGGCCAGTCCTACGGCGCGGACATCCTTGCCACCACGGCGCCGGACCTGCCGCCGGATCTGCGTGCCCGGGTCCTTGCCATCGACCTGACGGTGCCTGCGCACGACGTCTACTTCCGCGCCGATCCGGTGGGCCTTGCCTACCTCGGCAAGCCGGACGCGCACCCGTTGCTGGCGATGCGCGGGGTCGACTGGGCGCCGGTGGTCTGCGTCTACGGGCTGGAAGAGAAGGGCAGCCTGTGCCCCTCCCTCGCAGGCCGCGCGCGGGTCATCGGTCTGAGCGGCGACCATTACCTCGGCCACGATGCGCCGCGCCTGATCGCCACGACTTTTCGTGCGCTCGATGAAGTCGCGCCCGAAGCGGGGTTGCAGCCATGAGCGGGACCTTGAGCGATTGCCATGCCGAGCGTCACGTCGCCTCGCGCAAGTTCACGGTCGATTCCTCGGGGGTGCAGAACTGCCGCTGCAAGGTCTGCGGCTGCGACCTCAGGCGGCTTCCGGCCATGCGCCGCTGGTTCCGTTCCGGGATGATGGGCTGAGAGACAGTTTGGAAATTCGCGGAACGAGAATTTCGCGGCACCGGCCCGCTCCCCCACCCGACCACCCACAGGATACTGCCGATGGGCGGTCGGGTGGGGGAGCGGGCCGGTGCTGCATTCGAAAATGCCGCTTTCAGCATTTTTCAAACAGACTCTGAGCGCGCCGAACATGACGAAAATTTAAGGCGCCGATCAGGTCCCGAACACTGCGCCGGGGCTATCGCCGGCTCACATTCCTTACCCCCGGACACCCGACGTCATGAGCAAGCCCATCTTCTACGACCCCACCGGCCGCCGCAGCCGCTGGGCGCGCGGTGTCCTCGCCGCGTTGCTGGTCATCGTGCTGCTGGGCGCGGCGGCTTTCGCGACCACGCTCGTCGCGGTGCCCGCCCAGCAGGAACTGGAACTGCCGACGCCGCGCCTCAAGCCCTCGACCCTGCACGGATCGCCGCTGAAGCATGCGCTGAAGTCCTGGCTGCCGCGTGGTCGCAAGGGGCCGGGGCAGAAGCCGCTCAGCATCGGTTTCTACCTGCCGGGCAACGACGCCAGCTTCCTTTCGCTGGTCCATCACGGCAACGACCTCGACTGGGTGGTGCCCGCCCTGATCAACGTCGCCGGGCCGCAGCATCAGGTGACGGTCGAGCCGGATGCTCGCTTCGACCGGCTGGTCGCGGGCCAATCGCACCACTTCAAAGTGCTGCCGATGGTCCAGAACGTCGCCTCCGACGGCTGGGATGGTGCCGGAACCGCCGCGCTGCTGCATGACCCCGCCCAGCGCCTCGCACTTGCCAAGCGCCTCGCCGGAGCAGTCGCGCAAGGACGCTACGCCGGGCTGGTGATGGATCTTGAGGCACTGCCTACGCGCGCCATGCCCGATTACCTCGCCTTCCTGCGCAGCCTGCATGCAGCGTTGCCCAAGGGCACCTCGCTGGCCGTCACCACTCCCGCCGACGACGAGGGTGGCTGGCCGCTCGAGGCTCTCGCCAAGGCTACCGACAAGGTCATCTTCATGGCCTACGACCAGCACTGGGAGGGCGGCACGCCCGGCCCGATCGCCGCGCAGGACTGGTTCGTCCACGAAGTGCAGGGGGCTCTGAGGCGCATCGGCCCCGACCACCTCGTCGTCGCTCTGGGCAGCTATGCCTACGACTGGCACGGCGACCAGACCGACGCGCTCGCCATCGAGGACGCCTGGCTGGCCGCGCATGACAGCGCCGCGAAGATTTCCTTCGACCCGGCCAGCGGTAATGCCGCCTTCGCCTACGACGACGAACAGACCCACCACACGATCTGGATGCTCGACGCGGCTACCAGCTGGAACGAGTTGTCGGCGCTGAAGCGCCTCGGCATCGGCGACATGGCGCTGTGGCGGCTCGGCACCGAGGATTCCGGCTTCTGGAACGACCTCGACGCCTTCCGCAAGGGTGGCACTCCGGACCTCTCGACCCCGCGCGCGCTCAGCAGCGCCGACATCGAGGGCTCAGGTGAAATCCTGCGTATCACCGCCACCCCGCGCGACGGCCAGCGCGCCGTACGCGCCGACCACAACGGTATGATCCGCGAGGAAACCTACGCCGCGCTGCCGACGCCCTACGTCGTCCAGCGCTCGGGCGGGGCCGACCCCAAGCGCATCGCACTGACCTTCGACGACGGCCCGGACCCCACGTGGACGCCCCGCATCCTGCGCGAACTGGAGGCGGCGCACGTGCCCGCGACGTTCTTCGTAATCGGCGAGAACGCGCTGGGCAGCCCCGGCCTGCTCAAGCGCATCGTCGCCGACGGGGACGAACTGGGCAACCACACGTATACCCACCCGAACCTCGCCAACGCCGGGCCGCGCCAGACCCGGCTGGAGCTGAACGCCACGCAGCGACTGGTCGAAGCCTATACCGGCCGCAGCATGACGCTGTTCCGCGCGCCCTACTTCGGAGACGCCGAGCCGACCACGCCTGACGAACTCGGTCCCGCGCTGGCCGCGCAGGAGGCCGGCTATACGGTCGTCGGCCTCCACGTCGATCCCAACGACTGGCAGCGCCCGGGCGAGGACGAGATCGTCGACCAGGTGCTCCAGCAAGTGCACTCCGCGACGCCCCAGAACGCCACCAACGTCGTCCTGCTGCATGACGGCGGCGGCGACCGCGCCCAGACCGTCGCCGCGCTGCCCCGTATCATCAGCGCGCTGAAGTCCGAGGGTTATACCTTCGTCACCGCCTCGCAGCTCGTCGGCATCCCGCAGGCGCGGGCGATGCCCGCCATCTCGACCACCGATCTTGCCGCCGTGCGCGTGGACGTTGCCGCCTTCGTGGCACTGATGACGGTCGCGGCGGTGCTGGCCTGGGTGTTCTACCTCGCGATATCGCTCGGCATCGCGCGCGCGGTGATCATGGCCGCGCTCGCCTGGTATCAAAGCCGCCGCAAGCGCGCCGAACCGCCGCATTTCGAACCCGCCGTCTCGGTCATCATCCCTGCCTACAACGAGGAGCGGGTCATCGCCGCGTCGGTGGCGCGGGTGCTGGCCTCCGACTACCCCGCGCTGCAGGTCATCGTCGCCGACGACGGATCGAAGGACGGCACGAGCGAGATCGTGCGGTCGGTCTTCGGCGACGACCCGCGCGTGACGCTTTTGACGCTGCAGAACGGCGGCAAGGCCAGCGCCCTCAACCGCGCACTGCTGCAAGCGACCGGCGAGATCGTCATCGCCCTCGACGCCGACACCCAGTTCGAGCCCGAGACGATCCGCCGCCTCGCCCGCTGGTTCGCGGACCCGCAGCTCGGCGCCGTCGCGGGCGATGCGCGGGTCGGCAACCGGGTGAACCTCGTCACCCGCTGGCAGGCGGTCGAGTACATCACCGCGCAGAACCTCGAACGCCGTGCACTGGCCGGGTTCGACGCGATGACCGTGGTGCCGGGCGCGGTCGGCGCATGGCGGCGCGCGGCGCTGGACTCGGTCGGCGGCTATCCGGAGGACACGCTCGCCGAGGATCAGGACCTCACCATCGCCATCCAGCGGGCGGGCTGGCGCGTCACTTACGACCCGCGCGCCGTCGCCTGGACCGAGGCGCCAGAGAGCTTCACCGCGCTCGCCAAGCAGCGTTTCCGCTGGGCCTTTGGTACGCTGCAGTGTCTGTGGAAGCACCGCGCGGTGATCTGCACCCGCAAGCCTGCCGGGCTCGGCCTCGTCGGACTGCCGCAGGCGTGGCTGTTCCAGATCGCCTTCGCCGCGATCTCGCCTCTGATCGACCTGGCGCTGGTCGTCTCGATCATCGGCACCGCGCTGCGGGTCTCGGCCCATGGCTGGGCGCAGACCAGCGGGGACGTCGGCATGATGGGCGCCTACTGGATCGCCTTCACCGCGATCGATGTGCTGTGCGGATGGATCGCCTATCGTCTCGACGGGGGACGGGCGCGCTACCCGGCGCACCTGCTGGTGGCGCAGCGACTGGTATACCGCCAGATCATGTACTGGGTCGTGATCCGCGCGATCGCCTCGGCCGTGGCCGGGTGGGTCGTGGGCTGGGGCAAGCTGGAGCGTACCGGTTCCGTCTCGGCCCAGCTTGCCGCAGGATGATGCTTACCAGGCGGCGCGTTCTTCTGGCGTGAGCGGTAGCGGCATCGAGCGCCCCTCCCGTGCGGAGGCGGCACCGGCTTCCAGCACGGCCATCACCGCGAGTGCTTCGATCGGGCGCACCGGCGGCGGTGCATCGCCCGCCAGTGCGGCGGCGACGGCGGTGTAGAACCCGCGCTGGTCGCCGGGCATGGCGGGGATGGAGCGGGGCTCGCCGGAGCCGCCATAGAAAGCGAGGGCGTCGGTATCCTCACCCCAGCCAGGCGTCCCGGGTCGCATTCCGGCGAGGAGCTGCGCCTCCTGTCCATCCGCACGGAACTTGACCGCGCTGCCGCCCGTGCCATGAACGATGAAGCGCGCCGATCCACCCGCAACTAGCATGCCTGCGTGGATCACGACGCGCTGCTCGCCATAATCCAGAATCGCGTGCGCCCAGTCGTCCACTTGCGCACCGTCGCGATGGATGGCGAGGCTGGCAGTGATACGGTCGGGTAGCCCAAACAGGACCAGCGCCTGATCGACCATGTGCGGGCCGAGGTCGAACCAGATGCCGGCTCCTGGCACTGCATGCTCGCGCCAGCGATCGCGGACCTGCGGACGAAAGCGATCGATGCGCGATTCGAAATGCGTGACACGGCCGAGCAGGCCGCTTTCAATGGCATGGTGCACGGTGAGAAAGTCACTGTCCCAGCGCCGGTTGTGGAAAACCTGAAGGTGGCGGCCGGAAGCCCGCGCCAAAGCCACCAGCCCGCGCGCCTCCGCGAGATCAAGGGCAAACGGTTTGTCGACCACGACGTGGCGCCCGGCTTCCAGCGCCATGCGAGCAAGGGGAGCATGCGTGTCGTTGGGCGTTGCGATGACGACGACGTCGATCGCATCGTCCTGGATCAACGCTTCGGGCGTGCGATGGATACTCACCCCGGGATAGTCCGCGTGGACCTTGCCTGCATCCCGCGACGCTACGGCGTGGAGCGATAGTCCCTCGCACGCGCCGATGAGCGGAGCATGGAAGGTCTTACCGGCAAAACCGTAACCCAGCAGGCCGACGCGAATGGGGCGGGTGGGGATGTTCATGGCCTGGTCCTTCGAATTGCATGACCTCGGCATTTATGGAGTCCACGGAGGCAATCAACCATGTGCAGGCATGTATGACAATGGTAACGTTTACATTATTGTGTTGGAAGCTAGCGCTCGCCCGCAGGCTGTGAACCGGCCACCCCACCGATGCTCCAATTTTTCCGGCTAAAGCTCAAGAATAGCCGGAATGTGCCGGTTTGGTAGGGGTTCGAGGTGTCTCAGACCAAGTCTCATACCTTTGGTCACCGGGTACGTTTCGGGTTACGATAGCGCAGGATGCGGCTGTTGGATCGCAAGATGGTGATGATGGCCGAACCAACGTCTTCTCGAGGCTTTTCCGGCCGATAACCTTCCATGATGCAAGTGTTCGGCATCAAAAATGAAAACGTTATCCTTCCGATAAATCATAAAAAATCGTTATATAACAATTTTTTGATGAAACTTCTGTTCTGACCGCAAAATGACCGGCTTGCATTCATCAGCGAATCGGTCATTGTAATGAAAACGTCAATCATTCCAGAACGGGTCACAGGGAGTTCCAGTCTTGCTCAAGCGTCTAACGTTCACTGCCAGCGCGCTTTCCATCGCAGCGGCTTTCGTCCAGCCTGCATTCGCCCAGGACGCCGGCCCGGATTCTGCGGCCGCAGCCGATACCGCCTCGGAAGGGCTTGGCGACATCGTCGTCACCGCGACCAAGCGTGAGACCAGCGCGCAGAGCACCCCGATCGCGATGACCGTCGCAACCGGCGAGGAACTCTCCAAGGCGGGCGTCGCCGACGTCAACGCGATCTCCAACATCGCGCCGACCGTCAACATCGCCCAGAACAACGCCAACACCATGATCACCATCCGCGGCGTGTCGAGCCGCGACTACTCGGAAACGGGTGATCCGGCAGTCGCCGTCTCGGTCGACAATTTCTACCTGCAGCGCGGCTTCGCGCTCAACGCGGCGATGTTCGACGTCGAGCGCATCGAAGTCCTGCGCGGCCCGCAGGGCACGCTTTACGGCCGCAACGCCACGGCGGGCGCAGTCAACATCGCTACGATCAAGCCGACCGACGACTGGAAGCTCGATGCCGCTGCCGAGATCGGTAACTACGGCACCCTCAACTTCGACGTCGGCGCGACCGTCCCGGTCAGCGACACCCTGAGCTTCCGCTTCGCCGGCACGCGCAAGACTCACGAAGGCTACCGTGACAATCCGGGCCTGAAGGACGGCGACGACGGCAACGTGACCGGCGGCCGCGTCCACGCGCTGTGGACCCCGACCAGCCGTCTCTCGATCCTCGTGACCGGCGAGATGACCCGCGTGGACGGCGTCGGTGCGGTGTCCAAGGGCATTCCCTATGCCGACGTCAACGACGACGGCTCGCTGGACATCGGTTCCTCGAAGAAGTTCGAGCTGAACAACCAGGGCTATACGCATATCCGCACCAAGGCCGTGCGCACCGCGATCTCCTACGACATGGACTTCGCGACGCTCAGCTTCTTCGGCGGCTACCAGAAGTCCACCCTGAACCGTGACAACGACCAGGACGGCGGCACGACGTACACTTACGGCTTCCAGCAGAACGAGGGCGTCAAGGACCAGAACTACGAACTGCGCCTCAGCTCGAACAACAAGACCGGCTTCACCTGGCAGGTCGGCGGCTACTTCTTCAAGGAAACCGACGCGCTCGACACCTTCTTCCAGGTGCATGGCGATGCGGGTACGACGCCGTTCAACTTCTACACCTTCGACTACGACGTCGGCAGCAAGTCCAAGGCGGTCTTCGCGCAGGTCGCCTACGACCTGACCGACCAACTGAAGGCCGAGGCGGGTATCCGCTACACCAAGGACAACAAGTCCCAGGTCGGTTACAACGACATTGCCGGTACGTATTCGACGCTGGACAACCACTATTCGGGCGACCAGATCACCTGGCACTTCGGCCTGAACTACCAGGCGACGCCGGACAACCTGATATACGCCAAGGTCGACAAGGGCTACAAGGCGGGCGGTTACACGACCAACAACTCGTTCGGCCCCGAGACGATCATCGCCTACGAAGTCGGCACCAAGAACCGCTTCTTCAACAATGCCCTTCAGGTCAACCTGAGCGCGTTTCTGTACGACTATTCGGATCTGCAGACCCAGCAGGAAGATCCGGAAACCGCGCTGGTCTACACCCTCAACGCCGGCAAGGCGCGCGTGAAGGGTGCGGAGTTGGAGACGATGTGGCTGGTCACGCCCGACACCAAGATCGACGCCAACGTCGCATGGCTCGACGCCAAGTACACCGACTTCTGCGAAGTGACCGCGGACACCTGCCCGGCCGCGTCCGACTTGTCGGGCAACCGTCTGGTGCAGGCACCCGAGTGGACGCTTTCGGGGGGCATCCAGCACGACTTCCACCTGCTGGGCGGCACGCTGACCCCGCGCGTCCAGACGCGTTACCAGACCAAGACCTACTTCACCTTCTACAACACCGCTGCCGAGCAGATGGGCGCGTACTGGAAGAGCGACGCGCAGATCACCTATACGCCGGACAACGGCCCGTTCTCGATCACCGCATATGTGCGCAACATCGAGAACAAGACGATCCTCACCGCCAATGCCGAGGCCGGCTACGCGGGCGGATACCTGCTGCAGTTTGCTCCGCCGCGCACTTACGGCGCGCGTCTGAGCTACTCGTTCTGATCGGAACTGCGGGATGGTCCTTCTCTCCTCCGGACTGTCCCGCGCTCCCTCCCATCCTCCGCGAGCGCAAGCGCGGAGGATGGGAGGCTCCTTCATCCCATCCGCCTCGAAACACGCGATCCTCGCGGACAGGACAGCCATGCCTCACGATCTCGTCGAACTTGCCGAAGCGATCGCCAGCGGTGCCCTGAGCGCTGTCGATGCGGTCACCGACGCACTGGAGCGCGCCGAGGACTGGCGGGGGCTCAATGCCTTCGTCGCGATCGAGGCCGAAGCCGCGCTCGACCAGGCACGGGCCTGCGATGAACAGCGCAGGCGCGGATCGCTGCGCGGGCCGCTCCACGGCGTGCCGCTGGCGCACAAGGACATGTTCTTCCGTGCCGGTATTCCCACCGAGGCGGGCTCGAAGATCTGGCGCGGCCACGTCCCCGCCGAAACATCACCGCTGATGGCCCGGTTGGCTGCGGCGGGCGCGATCACCATCGGCCGCCTCCACATGGCCGAATTCGCGATGGGGCCGACAGGGCACAACGCGCACCTCGGCCGCTGCCGCAATCCCTGGAACGGCGAAGCGATCTCGGGCGGCTCGTCGTCAGGTTCCGGCGCGGCGGTCGGTGCGCACATCGTCACCGGCGCGCTGGGTTCGGACACCGGCGGTTCCGTACGGCTTCCGGCCGCGTTCTGCGGCGTTGCGGGGCTCAAGCCGACCAACGGCCTGCTGCCCGACACCGGGATGATGCCGCTGTCGAAGACGCTCGACACCGCGGGGCCGCTCTCCACTTCCAGCCGCTCGCTCGCGCGCCTGATGGACGTTCTGGTGGACCGCGAATACGAGGCTGGCCTCATCGCCGACTGCTCGGGTCTGACGATCGGCGTGCCGACCAGCTACTTCACCGATGACCTTCACCCCGAAGTCGCCGCTGCCTTCGCCGCCGCGCGGCAGGTCTTCGCGGACCTCGGCGCGAAAGTCGTCGATGTCGCCATTCCCGACCACTCCGGCTATCCCGCGATCGCCGCCGAGATATGGGCTCCCGAAGCTGCCGCCTTCCACGCGCGCCACTTGGCAGAGCAGGCGGAAGACTTCGGTGACCAGGTGCGCAACCGCCTGCTGGCGGGCGCGGCGGTCTCGCCGGATGCCTATCTCGCCGCGCTCGGCCGCCGTAAATCCGCACAGTCGGACATGCTGAGCGGCCCGTTCTCCAAGGTCGACCTGCTGCTCACCCCCGCCGCGCGCTTCCCGGTGCCCATGGCCGAGCAGGTCGGCGCAACCGGCGGCGATGCGATGCAGGCGATGGTCGCGGAGCTATCCGCGCTGACCCGCACGATCTCGATGCTTGGCTTCCCGGCGCTCGTCACGCCGATGGGCTTCGATGCGCGCGGGCTGCCGCTGGCGCTGCAACTCGTCGGCGCTCCGAATTCCGAACAATGCTTGCTGCGTGGAGGGTTTGCCTATGAACAGGCGACTTCCTGGCTCGCGCGCGTACCGTCTCCGCCTCCTCTCCCTTAAACTTCCCTCTCCCAGGAGCACTGCAATGGATATTGGTCTGTTCATTCCCATCGGCAACAACGGTTGGCTGATTTCCGAGAACGCTCCGCAGTACAAACCCAGCTTCGAAATGAACAAGAAGCTGGTCCAGACGGCCGAAGGCTATGGCTTCGACTTCGCGCTGTCGATGATCAAGCTGCGTGGTTTCGGCGGCAAGACCGAGTTCTGGGACTACAATCTGGAAAGTTTCACGCTGATGAGCGCGCTTGCAGCCGTCACCAGCAAGATCAAGCTGTTCGCCTCGACGGCTATTCTTACCCTGCCGCCCGCGATGGTCGCGCGCATGGCCGTGACGATCGACAGCGTCGCGCCGGGCCGCTTCGGCGTCAACGTCGTCACCGGCTGGGCCAAGGGTGAATACGAGCAGATGGGCATGTGGCCAGGCGACGCCTACTTCGGCCACCGCTACGACTACGCCAGCGAATACGTGCAGGTGATGAAGGACCTGTGGGCCGACGGCAAGTCGGACTTCAAGGGCGAGCACTTCCAGATGGAAGACTGCCACATGCAGCCCAGGCCCAGCACCGGCAAGATCGAGATCGTCGGCGCAGGTCAGTCGGCACGCGGCATGGAGTTCGTCTCCAACTACGGCGACTACAACTTCGTCACCGCCGGCGGCCTCAACAAGCCGACCAAGCACGCGCCGACCGTCGAGGCGCTGGTCGAAGCCGCCGCCAAGACCGGCCGCGACGTGGGCGCCTACATTCTGTGCATGGTGATCGCCGACGAGACCGACGAGAAGGCCATGGCCAAGTGGCAGTCCTACCGCGAAGGCGCCGACGTCGATGCGCTGGCGTGGATGAGCGATCAGGGCGCTGCCGACAAGACCGCCGGCGAAGGCTCGACCGCGCGTCACATCAACCTGCCGGAAGGCGCGGTGAACCTCGGTATCGGCACGTTCGTCGGTTCTTATGAAACCGTGGCAAAGCTGCTCGACGAAGCGGCCTCGGTGCCCGGCACCAAGGGCATCATGCTGACTTTCGACGACTTCGAGCAGGGCCTCGTCGACTTCGGCGAGAAGGTGCAGCCGCTGATGGCCTGCCGTCAGGATCGCCTCGTCGCGGCCTGATCTACGCGACCCTGACGGCCCGGTCTCTCTCTCTCCATCGGGTCGCCCAATACCCTCGGCCGGTCACGCCCCCCGCGTGACCGGCTTTTTTCGTGGAATAACCGTCGTCATTGCGAGCGTAGCGAAGCAATCCGGGGCAGTCTTGGGCCGCCCTGGATTGCTTCGCTACGCTCGCAATGACGAAATGGAGGCTTATGCCTTCGACGAGATCGCCGCCCGCCCCGCCAGCAGCGCGCCAAGGCCCGCAACCCAGCTCACCAGCAGGAAGCTCGTCCCGTAATCGCCGGTAAAGCCGTAGATCGTCGCCATCGCCGCCGGGCCGATCATCACGCCGATGAAAGTATAGACCAGCGAGCCGCCGATCACCCGGCCCGCATCCTCGGGCGCGCAGTGGCGGGTGCATTCGGCCATGACGACGCCGTTCCAGCCGCTCATGCAGAAGCCCAACAGGCACAGCACGGCGATCGCCACGGCGGCGGGCAATGCGTCGATCCGCCACAGCGCGATCATGCAGGCCATCGAGACCACGCCGATCACCGCCAGCACCGTGAACCCGCCGAAGCGGTCGCCCAGCCCGCCCCACGACACGCGGCCCAGCGCTCCGCAGGCCTGCACGCCCCCGGCAACGAGGCCCGCCGCGACCATCGACCAGTGATGCTCGACCAGCATGATCACCGCAAAGGCCGACAGCGAAAGCTGGATCGAGGAATAGAGCATCCCCAGCATCGCCAGCACCCGCAGCGGTGCCTTGCCCCAGACGAGGCGCTGCTCATAGACGAAGCCGCGCCAGACCGAGATCGTGACAGGCGCCGCTGGTCGCTCCGGCCCGCCCTTGAGCGCCAGAACCCCGATCATCGCGAAGCAGGGCACCGCGCCGAGCACGAAAGTCGTGCGCCAGCCCAGCCATCCTGCGAGCGCCGGGATCAGCAGCGCCGCCACCACGCCGCCGATCGGCACGCCAGCCTGCTTGATCGAGAAGATCAGAGAGCGCCGGTGCGGCGGCGTCACCGCGCCCAGTATCTGCGCCGAGGCCGGGTTCTGCACCCCGTAGCCCACGCCGATCACCATCGATGCCAGCAGCGCCATCCACGGGCTGGCGCTCGTCAGCAAGAGCAGCGCGGTGCCGAAGCAGGCGAGGGCAAGCTGCTCCACCTGCACCGGCCCGCGATGCTGGATCAGTGTTCCCGCCATGGCAGAGGCGAACGTGCCCGCCGCGTAGATCACGCTGATCTGGTAACCGACGTAATGCGGTGCCAGCCCGAACTCGTCCGCGACGAGCGGGGCGATGCCGGTCAGCGCCAGCGCCGTCATCGTCGACAGGATCTGGATCGTCGTCGTCGTCGCCAGCACCGAGGCGATCGAGGGCGCCCCAGTTTTGCTCGGGTCGGGCGCACTATGCGTTGAGGCTGTGGATGTCATTGCTGCACTGCATAATGTAATGCTTTACACGCGCCAAGCGGGAAGTCACAATCGTGGGATATGGCGCTATGGCGCCGCCTGCTCGGGAGCCGAATTTCCATGGTCCAGACCCCCTACGCCCCTGCCGTGGCCAATGTCCATGCTGCATTGCAGCGTATCGGTGCGCGCGATGCGCAGGTCCGGGCGTGGCTGCACGTGGACGATACCGGGGCGCTTACTGCGGCAAGGGCGCTGGATGCGGGCGAACCGGGGCCGCTCCACGGGATTTGCGTGGGCGTAAAGGACGTGATCGCGGTGGCGGGGATGCCGCTCACGCACAATTCGCCGTTGTTCTCCGCCTTCGTGCCTGCCGAGGACGCGCCCTGCGTCGCCACCTTGCGGGCGGCAGGCGCGGTGATCCTGGGCAAGACCGACACCACCGAGTTCGCCGCCGCCGGGCGCAATGCCGCCAGCGCCAATCCGCATGATTTTGCGCGCACGCCGGGCGGTTCCTCGGCCGGGTCGGCGGCGGCGGTGGCGGACGGGCATGTGCCGCTGGCGCTGGCGACGCAGACCGGCGGCTCGACCATCCGCCCCGCCAGCTTCTGCGGCATCCATGGCTTCAAGCCGAGTTGGGGTCTCGTCAGCCGGGAAGGCGTGAAGACCTATGCCAATAGCCTCGATACCGTGGGCTGGTACGCGCGGGACCTCGACCTGATCGACCGGGTCTGCGAAATCTACGGCTTCGCGCCCAGTACGCACGTCGAAGGCCGGACCTTGCGCATCGGCGTGTTCCGCACCCCCTGGTGGGATGAAATGACGCCCGATGGCCAAGCCGCTTTCGACGGCATCGCCGCCGCCATGACGGGGGCCGGGATCGACGTCGTCGAGATCGCCACGCTGCCCGAGTTCAAGCACCTCAACGACGATCACCGCGCGATCCTGTTCCGCGAGGGCGCGGCCGCTTTCCTGAGCCTTGCACGGGCACGGCCCGACCTGCTGCATCCCGATTTCCATCTTCGGGTCGATGCCCTGGCGACATATCCCGACGCTCGGCTGCGCGAGGCGCATGACCGTGCGGCGGCGGCACGGGTGGGGTTCGAGCGGGCGATCGCCGGACTCGACGCCGTGCTGGCGCCGAGCGCGCCGGGCATCGCTCCGCTCGGCCGTTCGCCGGGGGAACCCCGGTTCAACCAGCCCTGGACTTTGCTGCATGCGCCTGTCGTCAACCTTCCACTGGCGACAGGCGAGGGCGGAATGCCCATCGGCGTCTCGCTGGTGGCACCGCGCTATGACGATCGGCGCTTGATCGCGGTTGCGCGGGAGGTTGAGTCACGATTGACAAATATATCCAAATAGGTTATAAGCCCCAGCATCCGATCCGGCGATGATCACGCCGGAGAGGTGTATCGGGTCGGCGTCGTGGGCCGGGATGCGGTTTCAAGCCGTGATCACGCACCCCACGCGTCCGTTCGAAGACCCGGACTGTCCCTGAGTTCCCGGAAAGTGTCATCCGCCCGATCCTGCGACTTGACGCAGGACACCGGATGTCCCCGCCGGACAACCATCGGCCGATAACGCTGCGAGCCCTAACGACGGCTACATGGGACTTTCCGATGAAATACAGGTCGAGCCGGGCTGCACCGTGAGTTACCCGGCCGCTCGCCAGAGCTTCACGGAACACAAAACCCCGCGTCCTGGTGAGGACGCTCCCGACGCCGACCCGATGTTACCTTCGGATGCGTTGACTTTCCCGGCGTAATGGCCCGCACTCGCCAGCGGGTATTGTCGTATCTGCAAACCCCAAGTTCGTCATTGCGAGCGCAGCGAAGCAATCCAGGGCCGCGTAAACGGCCCTGGATTGCTTCGCTGCGCTCGCAATGACGAATGGTGGGTGCAAATTCCTCCCTGACTTTGACTCGTGGAGGATTCAGGCCTTCTTGCGTTTTTTCCTTGGCGCCGCCGTCGACTGGCGCACGATCAGGCGGTGCGGCAGCACCACCTCGCGCGCGGGGCCTCCCTGGTCCGGCTGCAGCAGCGAATCCAGCATCAGCCGCATCGCCGCCTCGCCGATCTCCACCGTGGGGATGTGCACCGTGGTCAGCGGAGGGATGGCAAAGGCGCCGAAACGCAGGTCGTCGAAACCCGCGACCGACATCTCGTCAGGCACGGAAATGCCGCGCTGATGCAGCGCGCTCATCGCGCCCAGCGCCATTTCATCGTTGGCACAGGCAACTGCGCTGAACTCCGCGCCGCTGTCGAGCAGACGCACCATCGCGTCGTAGCCCGACTGCAGCGAGAAATCGCCGCGCGCCACCAGCGCTTCGTCGAACTCGATCCGCGCACGCAGCAAGCCCAGCTTGTAACCGGAGAGGCGGTCCATCGACATGAACTGGTCGAGCGGCCCGGTGATCGCGGCGATGTGCCTGTGGCCCAGTTCCGCCAGATGGCCGACGACGAGGGCGCTGGCTTCATGGTTGTCGGTGCGCACGCGTGGAAGATTGAGGTCGGGCGGATACTCGCAAGCCGCGACCATCGGCGGCAGCTTGCTCTTGGCCGGGGGATTGAGGACGATGTCGGGGAGGTTCTTTTCCAGCAGGATGAGCCCGTCGGCCTGCTTGCCCGCGATCATCGAGGTGAACTTGTTGAGCGCATCGACGTCACCCTCGGTGATGCCGAGCAGCACGCGCATCTTGTTGGCGCGCGCGACGTTCTCGATCCCCTCGACGAAGGCTGAGGTGAACGGGTTGTAGATGCTGGGCACCGCGACGATCACGTTGTCGCTGCGCTGGCGGCGCAGGCCCGCGGCAAGGTGGTTAGGCTCGTAGTTGAGGTCGGCGATGGCCGCCTCGATCCGCTCGATCGTTGCCGGGCGTACCAGCGAGGGCGTGCTGAGCGCGCGCGACACTGTCGCTACCGATACTCCCGCGACGCGGGCGATGTCCTTGATGTTCGCCATTGGATGTAAACGTTACATAGCCGCGAGCGGCGGAGCAAGCGAAGTTGCGCGATGCGCAACTTTCGTCACGCCCCCGCAATCACCTCCGCCGCGCGCCACGCGAAGGCCATCGCCGGACCGTTGGTGTTGCCCGAGATGCCGGTCGGCATCGCCGAGCAGTCCGCCACGTAGAGGCCCGACACACCGTGGACCCGCAGCCCCGCGTCGACGACACCGTCTTCAGCCGAACCCATGCGGCAGGTGCCGGTGCCGTGGAGGCCGGTCGAGACCATCCAGTTCGCGGCCTGCTGGATTTCCTCATCGGTCTGGATCGAGGGACCGGGCACGGTCTCGGCGCCGATATAAGGGGCGAGCGCGGACTGGCTCATGATCTCGCGCACCTTGTGGATCGCGCGCAGGATCGTGGCGCGGTCCTCGGGCGCGGCGAACCAGTTCGGCACGAGGCGCGGCGGGGCGGCGGGGTCGGTGCTCGCCAGTTCGACGTAGCCGTGGCTATTGGGGCGCAGGCAGAAGGCGGTGGCGGTGATCCCGGGGACGGCCTCGGTCTGGCCGCGCCCGGCCTCGGGCTTGTCGTCCTCGGACGACGCCATGGAATAGGGCGAGATGCCGAGTTGCAGGTCGGGCCAGTCCTTGTCCGCCTCCAGCGAGGCCATGACCGAGACTTCCGGCAGCAGCGAGGCCATCAGACCCTTGCCGGTGAGGATGTAGCGCAGGCCATGCCAGTAGGCGCGCCAGCCGCGGAACTCGTGGTTGAGGCCGCGCGCCTTGTTCAGCCGCCACGACAAGGCGACCATCATGTGCTCGTTCATGTTGCGGCCGACGTGCGGGTTCTCATGCACCACATCGATGCCGTGGCGGGCGAGAACGTCGGCGGGGCCGATGCCGGAAAGCTGGAGCAACTTGGGGGTCTGTAGCACGCCCGCCGTCAGGATCGTGCGGCCTGCGGTGAAGGCGATGTCCTTACCATCGATTTCGGCGAGGACGCCGGTGGCCTGCTTGCCCGCGAACGTAACGCGGCGCACCAGCGCGCCCGTCAGGATGGTGAGGTTGGGGCGCTTGGCCGCGGCCTTGAGGAAGGCGGTATAGGCTGTGACGCGATTACCGCGCGGGTCCACGGTCTGCTGCGTGCGACCCGCGACTTCGGTGCCGGGCGTATTGACGTCGTCGAGGACGGGAATGCCCGCCTCGCGCGCCGCCTGCAGGATCGCGCCGGTCAGGACCGGGTCGCCCTCGGGCACTTCGGTGACTTCGAGCGGGCCACGCTTGCCCCGGCGGCCGTAGCTTTTGCCGTGGTAGTTCTCGAGTTCCTCGTAGCAGCGCTCGATCTCGGCCCAGTTCCAGCCGGCGTTGCCCTGCGCTTCCCATGCGTCGTAGTCGCGGGGCTGGCCGCGGAAGTACCACGTGCCGTTGACCGCACTCGAACCGCCGAGGCCCTTGCCGTAGAACCAGGTTTCACCGGCGGGGCGCTCGCCTTGCTGCTCGGCGGGGAAGGGCCAGTACCACTTGGGCTTGGTCCAGATCTTGATCATGCCGCGCGGCATGCGGACCATCAGTTCCTCGTTGCGGCCGCCCGCTTCGAGGAGGAGCACCTGGCTTTTGCCGTCGGCGCTCAGGCGCTCGGCGAGGACGCAACCGGCGCTGCCCGCGCCGACGATGATGTAATCGAACTCAGTGCGCATGCTCGGGGCTCTCAAGCGTTCTTGTAGGCAGGAAGGAAGCGGAACAGGATGAGCGAGAGGCCCATCGCCACATAGCTGGCGGCAGGCAGCCAGACGTGGCCGGCCATGACGGCGGTGACCACCTCGGGCGTGACCGGCGCCTTGGCGTCATAGGCGGCAAGGCTGAGGAACCACGCGCCTGCCGCGCCGCCCACACTCATGCCCAGCTTCACGCCGAAGCTGGAGGCGGCGAACAGGAAGCCCTGCGCGCGGTAGCCCGATTTCCACGCGCCGTAGTCCACCGCGTCGGCCATCAGCGAGAACAGCAGGCCGCCGATCAGGCCCTGTCCGATGTAGGCCACGCAGTTGGTCGCGATCAGCCAGGTATGGTCGTTGGAGAGCGGCATGATCGCGGTGAAGATCGTCGCCACGGCGGCGCCGATCGCGCCGGTCATGCGCTTGCCGATGGCGTTGGCGCATACGCCCGCAAGGCCGGTGCCGACCAGAACGGCGAGCATCGTCAGCATCAGGGTCGAGGTGAACTCCGCCTCGCCCAGCACGCTCTGCGCGAAGTAAACGAAGGACTGGATATGGCCGGTGAAGCCGATCCAGAAGAAGAAGTTCACCAGCATCGTCGCGATCCAGGGCCAGTTGCCCTTCGTCGCTTGCAGCGACTGTGCGGTGGTGAGTTTGGCGACGGAATGGTCGACCTCGACCCGCTCGCGCGTGTTGGCGAAGGCATTGAGCATGCAGACCAGCGTGATCGCGCCGGTGATCGCGGCGAGGACTAGAAAACCGTGCGCCTCGTCCCCATTACTGAAGCTCTTGACCAGCGGCAGCGCGGCGTAGCCGATGCCGACCGTGGCCGAGGAACCGATGAACTCGCGCAGGGCGTTGACGGTGTTGCGCTGCTTGGGGTCGCGGGTCAGCGTCGGCAGCATGGAATTCAGCGGCAGGCTGACGGCGGAATAGAGAATGCCCATCAGCGTATAGGTGGCGAAGATGAAGGCAATCTTCTGCCAGCCCTCCAGCGGCGGTGCCCAGAACACGATGGCGCCGCAGACCGCGAAGGGTACGGCGAGCCATAGGAGGAACGGTCGATGTTTGCCCCAGCGCGTTTCGGTGCGGTCGATCAGCAGGCCCATCATCGGGTCGAACACGGCATCCACGCAGCGCGCGATCAGGAACAGCGAGGCGACCGTGCCCGCGCTGACGCCGTAGACGTCGGTGTAGAAGTAGAGCAGGTAGGCATTGGTCATGCCGAACGGCAGGTTGATGCCGAAGTTGCCCAGCGCGTAGCTGAGCTTCTCGCGCCAGGTCAGCGCGCCGTTCACGCAGCGGTCTCGTTGGAAAGGCGGTCCAGCACTTCGCCGGCGAAAGCCAGCGACTTGCGGGTTTCGGTCAGAGGATCCGGCACGGCGTCGATCTCCAGGATGGCCCACTTCTGGTCGGCCTTCGATAGCATGAGCTTGGCCCAGCCGTCGAAATCCACAGTTCCCTCGCCGATCGCGCAGAAATATTCGCGGTGGGCGTGATGGATGCCGTGGTCGATCGGGATGTTGATCGGCATCGCGCTCTTGGCGTCCTTCCAGTGCGCGGTGACGACACGCTCGATATGACGCGCGACGACGGTGACCGGATCGCCGCCCGAAAGCAGGATGTGTGCGCTGTCGGGGCAGAAGCCGACGTAGACCGGATCGGTCAGCATCAGCAGCAGGTCGATGTCGCGTGGCTGGCAGAAGGTGGAATGCGCCTCGGTGTGGAGGGCGAGGCGTACGCCGTGCCGCAGCGTCAGCGCGCCGAGGCGGTTGCAGAAGTCGGCCGCCTTGCGGGCGAATTCCATGTCGACGAAGACCGGCGGCTCGGCGTTCCAGCTGGTGCGCATGGGCAGGCCCATGACCATGATGTCGGAGCCCCAGGCGGCAAGCGCCTTCACCGATTCCTCGGCGCTGTCCAGCCAGCGGGCCTCGGTCTGCGCATCGCCCACGCCGCCCTCGATGGCGACGTCGGCGAAAAAGCCGCTGGCGATGGCGAGGCCGCGACGGTCAAGCTCGTCCCTGGCCGCTTCGATCGAACCATAGGCGGCGATCAGGCCTTCCGGGCCGAAAGGGGAGAAGGTGAGTTCGATGCCGGTGACGCCGCTTTGCGCCAGCGTGTCGAGCATGCGGTCCCAGAAGGCGCGCGGTTGTTCACGGCCGAAGGTGATGACCTCCTGCTCATTCGCCATCCCCCAGAAACCGGGATGGAAGAACGTGATGAGATCGACGCCGAACGACAGCATTTAGATAGATACCTCAGCCTGCGACGGCGCACCGGCCATTGCCGCGCACCCTCAATGTAAACCTTTTCTTTCATTAAAAAGGCCCAATTCTCGCATGTTGTCAAGCGATGGGTGAGCCGGGCTTGCGTGAATGGCGGATTTCCGCGTAAACGATCTGTGGTATCGTTTTCATTAAGTGGGCAAACCGAGCCTGCATACGGGAAAGGAACGTTGTGTCTGATCGCATTCGCATGGGCCTGATCGGCGGTGGTCCGGGCTCCTTCATCGGCCCGGTCCACCGAATCGCGGCGGAACTCGACGGAGAGATCGCGCTGGTGGCAGGAGCCTTCAGCCGCGATGCGCAGCGTAGCGCGGAAGCCGGACGCGGCTACGGCATTACGCCCGAACGCGCCTATCCCTCGGTCGAGGCGATGCTGGAAGCGGAGGCGCAGCGGGAGGATGGAATCCAGTTCGTCACTATCGCCTCGCCGAACTTCCATCATCTGCCGGCTGCCCGCGCGGCTATCGCCGCAGGGGTCGCGGTGATGAGCGACAAGCCGATGACCGCGACGCTGGCCGAAGCGCGTGAACTGGCGACGCTGCTTGCTGCAACCCCGGTGCCTTACGGGCTGACTTATACCTATTCGGGTTACCCGCTGGTGCGTGAGATGCGCGAGCGTATCGCTGCCGGTGCGATCGGGGCGGTGCGCAAGGTCGTGGTCGAATACAACCAGGGCTGGCTCGCCGGAGAAGGCGAGGGCAAGCAGGCGGAATGGCGCCTCGACCCGGCGCGTTCAGGTGAGGGCGGATGCATCGCCGACATCGGCGTCCACGCCTTCCACCTTGCCGAGTTCGTCACCGGCCTGCGGGTTAACCGCATCAATGCCGACCTTGGCAGCGTAGTGCCGGGCCGTCTGCTCGACGACGATTGCCAGATGTTCCTGCGCTTCGAGAGCGGGGCACGGGGCTTGCTCATGGCCTCGCAGATCATGACGGGTGAAGGCAACGATCTCGCCATCCGCATCTACGGCGAGAAGGGCGCCTGTCGCTGGAGCCAGGAGAACCCGAACCGCCTCGAATGGCTGCGCGGTGACGGAGGCATGGAAATCGTGCGAGCTGGCGACCCGTCGCTGTCCGAAGTGGCCCGGCGCGGGACGCGCCTGCCCGGTGGTCACCCGGAAGGGCTCCTCGAATCGCTCGCCAATCTCTATCGGGACTTTGCAATGCAGTTGCGCGGGCAGGCGGGGTCACTCGTTCCGGGCGTCGAGGATGGTTTGCGCGGAATGGCACTCGTTGCCGCTGCCGTCGCCGCCAGTCGCGACGAGCGGGGCTGGGTCGATTTCACGGTCTGATACGAGAAAAGAGGTTCGCAGGACATGAAGACCATCAAGGGGCCGGGCATCTTCCTTGCCCAGTTCGCCGGTAACGACGAGCCGTTCAATTCGCTCGATTCGATTGCTGCCTGGGCCGCCTCGCTCGGTTACAAGGGCGTGCAGGTGCCGAGCAACGACGCGCGGCTGTTCGACCTCGAGAAGGCGGCGGAGAGCCAGGACTACTGCGACGAGGTGCTGGGCATCCTCGGCCAGCATGGTCTGGCCCTGACCGAACTGTCCACGCATATCCAGGGGCAGCTCGTTGCGGTTCACCCCGCCTACGATGCGGCGTTCGACGCTTTCGCTCCCGAGGCGGTGCGCGGCAATCCGGGCGCGCGGCAGGAATGGGCGGTGAACCAGATGCATCTGGCGGCAAAGGCCAGCGAGCGCCTTGGCCTGACGACACAGGCGAGTTTCTCGGGCGCGCTGGCATGGCCATACTTCTACGCATGGCCGCAGCGACCGGCTGCGCTGGTCGATGAGGCTTTCGCCGAACTCGCGCGCCGGTGGCAGCCGATCCTTGATCGCTTCGACGAATGCGGCGTGGACATCGGCTTCGAACTGCACCCCGGCGAGGACCTGCACGATGGCGTAACCTTCGAGCGCTTCCTCGAGGCGACCGGCAATCACCCGCGTGCCAACATCCTCTACGACCCCAGCCACATGGTCCTCCAGCAGATGGACTACCTGGGTTTTCTCGACGTCTATCACGAGCGCGTGAAGTGCTTCCACGTCAAGGATGCCGAGTTCCGTCCCTCACCCAAGGCGGGCGTCTATGGCGGCTATCAGGGCTGGGTCGAGCGTCCGGGCCGGTTCCGCTCGCTCGGCGATGGGCAGGTCGATTTCGGCGCCATCTTCGCGAAGATGGCGCAGTACGACTTCGCCGGCTGGGCGGTGCTCGAATGGGAATGCGCGCTCAAGCATCCGCAGGTCGGGGCCGCGGAAGGCGCGCCCTTCATCGAAAAGCATATCATCCGCGTTACCGAACATGCCTTCGACGACTTTGCTGGCGGCGATGGCGCGCTGCCGGATTTCCGCCGGATGGGAATGGCCTGACACATATGGCTGCCTGAGAATCGGAAACCCCGGGAGTGCGGAAGCTCCCGGGGTTTCTCTTTTACCGTCTGCGGTTGCGACCCGAGAAGGCTTTGCGCTTGTCCGGCACAGGCGGCGGAGGGAGGAGATCACCGCCTGGCTACAAAAAGGCCCCTCAGGACCACGCATGAATCGCCTTGTAGATGTAAACGATAACATTTGCAAGCTGTACGAAAGAACAGCGAGTCCCGAAACGGCGCAATTGCCACTGTTATCGTTCACCGCCGGAGTTTGGGGCGCATGTCCTCAAAGTCATGCCGGGTACAAGTGACGGATAGCGTTCGAGAATCGCCGCCGTGACACCATTTGTCCAGCCGAACCCGTCCTGCAACGGGTACTCGCCGCCGCCGCCCGCGCGGCGCTCTTCTACATCGTATTTCTCCAGCATCTTTCCGGTTTCGAGGTACGTGCAGTTCACCGTGCCAAGCCAGCGCGCGGCGACGTCCTTTGCGAGCGCCTCCTGCCCGTTGCGATTGAGTCCTTCCAGCGCGACCCACTGCAGCGGTGCCCAGCCGTTGGGAGCATCCCACTGTTGGCCGGTGTGCCGAATCGTCGTTCGGATGCCGCCTTCGCCAAGCAGCGCGCGCCGCGTGGTTGCGGCGATGGCCGTGGTCTGCGCGGGGGACGCCATGCCGACGAAGAGCGGAAACAGCGTGGCGGACGACTGGACGCTGCCTGGCGTGCTCTCGTCGAGAAGCCAGTCGGCGAACCGCCGCTGGCGGCTCTGCCACATGTATCTGTCGATGGCGCCTTTGCGCGCTGCGGCCCGCTGGAAGAATTCGCGCGTGCAGGGCTGATCGCCTGCCTGTTTGCAGCCTTTCTCGATACGCTTCTCCATCGCCCACATCAGAGCGTTGAGATCGACCGGCACCACCCGCGTGGTGCGAATGGTCGCCAGGTCCTGCGGGTCGGAGAGCCAGCGCGAACTGAAGTCCCACCCGCTTTCCGCGCCCGCCCGCAGGTCACGGTAGACTTCGGCGGCAGGCCGTGCGGAGGCCTTGGCAGTGGCGCGGTCCTCTGCGAAGGATTCGTCGCGCGGCGTATCGCGGTCATCCCAGTAGCGGTTGAGCACGCTGCCGTCGGGCATGCGCACCACCCGCTCGCACGCTTTCGCCGCACGGGCACAGCTTTCGCCGGCCATCCAGTAGGCATGCTCCTTGCGCAAGGCCGCGAGACGCCGGGCGCGCACGGTGCCGTCGGTCTGTTTCGAGAGGTCCAGCATGAGCGCGAAGAACGGCGGCTGCGAACGGCTGAGGTAGTAAGTGCGGGTGCCGTTGGGAATATGGCCGAAGCGCTCGATCAGGCTGGCGAAGTCGTCGATCATCCCCTCGACCAGATCGTCGCGGCCATCGGCGACGAGGCCCAGCATCGTGAAGTAGGAATCCCAGTAGTAGATCTCACGGAACCGCCCGCCCGGCACGACGTAAGGCGACGGAAGCGCGATCGCCGAACTTGCGGGCGGCGGCGTGACCGCGTCGCGCGAAAGCTGCGGCCACAATGCCCTTATGTGTTCGCGCAAGGGGGGCAGCGGCTTGTCGTTGACACCGGGGACCGTGAAGTTGTCGAGCACGAAATAGCGCAGGTCGGTCGGAGAGGTCGGCGGCTTCGCCGCGTACTCCGCCATGATCGCGTCGGGTGCGCGCCTGGGCACGGCGTCGGCGAACGTCTTGCCGTCCTCGAAGACGTGGCCTTCCTGCACCGCGGCGAAAAGGTCCCCGAACTGGTCGGCGGGGGAGGGCTGGGTATTGGCGGTCAGGGCGAAGGCCAGGAATGATATGCCCCAGCCCGCGCAAAGGGTGCGTACCCTGCTGCTCACGAAACGTATTCCGGCAATTGACTTCCCCTCTGGCCGTGCTCTTGGCAGAGGCAACGGGTCAGACTGCACAGGGTTTCATGGGAATTGAGGCAATCCGCATCGCGGCCATCATCACGCGGGCGCCTTGCGGGCGGGTTCTTTGCGCATGATGCCCCGCCGTTTGATCGCGAGCGCACGCGGCCAGTTGTCGCTTGCGTCGGCGTGTGATTCGCCGAAGTTTCGACGGGCGGCCCACTCGCCCTACAATTCACGGTGGAGCAGGTCAGACAAAAGGTTCAGGGAAAAGCGCAAGCGACGAGTGCAGGGGTGAACCGGAACACCGGTCGGCGGCCCTTCGGGAATGGGGATCTTCGGCAGCGGAAAGGCGGTGCCAACGCGCGTACCCATGCGGTGCGCCTTCACAGATGGGGGTTATTGTGACCACGACTGCTCGATTCATGGGCGCCACCGGCGTCTCCGTCCTCGCATTGCTGGCAGCGACTTGTCCGGCTTCGGCACGGGCCGAAGCGGCGGACGCGGCGGCCGATACCGCAGCGGCGGCGGCTGAGGGCGGCGGCGGTCCGATCGGCGAGATCGTCGTCTCGGCGGAGCGCACCAACGTCACGCTCCAGAAGGCATCGCTGTCGGTCACGGCGGTCACCGACGATACGCTGAACAAGGCGAACATCACCGAAGTCACCGGGCTCAACGGCAGCGTGCCGGGCCTCGTCGTCGCCAAGAGCGGCGGCGGCGAGCGGATGATCTCGATCCGCGGCATCGGTTCGGAGACGCCGGAGAACCCCTCGACCCAGCCAGGCGTCTCGTTCCACGTCGACGGCGTCTACATCTTCAACTCGATCGCCGCGAACGCCGCCTTCATCGACGTTGCGCAGGTGGAAGTACTGCGCGGCCCGCAGGGCACGATGTACGGGCAGGGCTCGACCGGCGGCACCATCAACGTCGTGTCGAAGCAGCCCGACGCCTCGGCGCTGTCCGGCTCGGCGAATGTCGGTTACGGCAACTATAACATGCTCAAGGCGGATGCCGCGATCAATGTGCCGATCACCGATACGCTGGCGATCCGTGCGGCCGGGCAGCGCCTGCGCCATGACGGCTATGCCAAGGCCACTGACGTCGCCGGCCAGCCCGGTTACGAACTCGACGACGCCGATGAATGGGGCGGCAAGCTGGCCGTCAAGTGGACCCCGACCGACCGCGTCTCGGTGCTGCTCTCGACCATCCAGTACAAGGGCGACCAGAACGCGACCGCGCAGAAGAACGTCCTCGACCCCAATCCGGACCCGCGCGAACTGACGCAGGATTTTCCGGGCAAGACCTATATCCGCACCCAGCTCTATTACGGCGTGGTCAAGTTCGACCTGGGCGGCGCAACGTTCAGCTCGATCACCGGCTACCAGAAGCTGCACAGCGACCTGTCATGGGACGGCGACGGGCTGAACCCCGCACTGTTCCTGCAGGCCAGCGGCGGCTTCTACAACTACGATCACATCGCCACCTGGCAGCAGAACACCGCCTCCTGGACGCAGGAATACAACATCGCCTCGGACAACGAGGGGCCGTTCCGCTGGATCGTCGGCGGCGTCTACCTGCGCTCGAAGAACAAGAACTACATCAACGAATATCGCGACAACAAGGGCGACGGCCTCAACCCGCCGCTGTCCACGGGAACGCTGTTCAGTGATCCGCTGGTCGAAGCGATCACTTATGCCGAACTCTCGGCGATCACGCGTGAGGCCTATGCCGGGTATGCGCAAGGCAGTCTCGAACTGACGAACGCGCTGACGGTGACGGCGGGCATCCGCTACAATCACGACAAGTACAGCGGCGTCAGCGACAGCATGTCCGGCGGTACCAGCGGGCAGACTTCAGGGGCCTATCTCCAGCCTGCGCCGACCCTCGGCACCAGCACGGGGCGCCTCACCGGCAAGTTCGCGCTGGACTACCAGTTGACGCCCAGCAACATGATCTACGCAAGCTACACGCGCGGCTTCAAGCCGGGCGGCATCAACAGCGCGGCGGCGAGCGGGAACAGCTCCTACACCATTTTCGGCATGGAGACCGGCGTGAAGCCGACCTACAAGCCCGAGACCCTCGATTCCATCGAAGTCGGTTCGAAGAACCGCTTCTTCGGCGATACGCTGCAGATCAATGCCTCGGCGTTCTACTACTTCTACAAGGACCTGCAGTTCCTTGAGGAGGACGCGGTGCTGTTCGGCGAGGGCATCAGCAATGCCCCGAAGGCGGAAGTCTACGGCGCCGAACTGGAGATGGACTGGCACGCCACGCAGCACCTGCGGTTCGAGGGCTCGCTCTCGCTGCTGCACGGCAAGTTCACCGAGGACTATCTGGCGCTCAACGCCACGGCTGCCGACGCGGCACAGGTCGCGGCGGGCTACGGCGGCGTCGGCGGGTTCTTCGGCAACTTCTACGCGGCAACGATGGTGCGCGAAGCGGCGCGCGAGAACATCAATGGCAACAAGATCCCCAAGATGCCCTCGGTGCAGGGATCGGCGGCGGTCTCGTGGACGGGCGAAGTCGGCCCGGGCGAGTTCACCGCCCGCGCGCAGTACATCTATCGCGGCAAGTTCCAGTCGCGCGTGTTCAACACGCCGGGACAGGACGATACGCCCGACTACTCGCAGGTGAACCTGTTCGCGAGCTATGCTTTCGCAGATACCGGCATCAGTGTCTCGGCGACGGTGACCAACTTGTTCGACAAGAATGGCATCAACTCGCGCTTCACCGACCCTTACGGCAGCGGGCAGATTTCGGATACGTACATCCCGCCACGCCAGGCGCTCTTCTCGGTCGGGTACAAGTTCTGATAAATAGGGCGAGGGAGCCGATCCGGGAGTCAGCATGAGCGTCACGGTCTTCGGTTCCCTCAATCTCGACATAGCGCTGCGCCTGCCGGCGAAGGCCGCCTGGGGGCAGACCCTGCTGGTGGAGGACAGCGCGCAGGCGGTCGGCGGCAAGGGGCTCAACCAGGCGATAGCCTCGGCGCGGTTCGGATCGGTAACGCGCATGGCGGGAGCGGTCGGCGACGATGCGGCGGGGCGCCTGCTGCTGGAGGCGCTTGGCCGCGACGGCGTCGATACCGCGCATGTCGAGGTGCTGGCAGGGCAGGGCAGCGGTCGCGCCACGATCCTGATCGAACCCGGCGGCGACAACATGATCGCGGTCGAGGCCGGGGCCAACCTCCTGGCACGCGCCGAGGTCGCGCTCGGTGCGATCGACGCGGCGACGCGGGTGCTGCTCGTCCAGTTGGAAACCGATATCGACGCCATCGCCGCGCTGTTCGCCAGCGATGCGGCCGCGCATGTCCGCAGGATCGTCAACGCCGCTCCGGCCATCCCGGCGGGCGCGCGGCTGTTCGGCATGGCGGACATGATGATCTTCAACCAGACTGAGTTCGCCGACTACCTTGCGCTGGATCGCGAGCCGGAGACGCTCGACGATCTGCTCGTGGCACGCCGCCTCCTGGCGCGGCCGGATCAGACTGTTGTGGTGACGCTCGGCGCGCTGGGATCAGCGGCGATCGGGGTGGAGAGTGCGACGTTCGTGCCTGCGGTTCCGGCCGAGCGGGTCGTCGATACCAGCGGCGCCGGGGATTGCTTCTGCGGCGTGCTCGCCGCCTGCATCGATCAGGGCGTGGGTCTGGAAGCAGCGCTGCGACTGGCTAACGCTGCGGCGTCGCTCTCGGTAGGGTGCAGGGGTGCCGCGCCGTCGATGCCGCTAAGGTCGGAGATCGGGTAGAGTACGAAGACATCGGGTTGCCGCACCCTCACACTTCGTCATTGCGAGCGTAGCGAAGCAATCCAAGGCGGCTCAAGACTGCCCTGGATTGCTTCGCTACGCTCGCAATGACGATTTAAAGTTCCTTACTCCGCCGCCACGACCTGCACAGCCTGCACCCCGCGCTCGCCCGGCTTGCGCAGGATCGCGACAGCGCAGAACAGTACCGCACTCAGCACCGCAAGGCCGAGGAAGATGCCGGAGAAGCTGCCAGTCTGGTCCTTGACCGCGCCGCCCAGCGCCGGGCCGATCGCGGCCGAGGTCGATACCGCCATCATGATCGAATAGAGTTCCAGCGAAGCGCGTTGTCCGAAATAGGATTGCAGCAGCATGACGGTGCTGACGTAGCTGAAGCCCAGCCCACCGCCGAACGTCACCATCCACAGCATCAGCGAGATCGGTCCGTCGATCATCGCCAGCGTGGCGGCGGAGACTCCCAGGCACCCCAGCGAAACCATCGTCAACGTCCGCGCGCTGGTCTTCTCGCCCGCGATGCCCGCCAGTGCCGATCCGATCGCGCAGACCAGAGCCGCAAGGCTGATGAGCTGCGAGGCGCGGTCCTGCGCGATGCCGTGCTCCATCAAGTGCTGGTAGGCGAAACCGTGCGTGGTGGTGTTGATCGCGAGACACGCGGTATAGGCGAGGACCACCACCCAGAACTGCACGGTCCCGAGCGCGCGGCGCACGGTCCATTCGACAGGCGCATCCGGGGAGGTGGCCTGTTCCTCCGGCGGGGCGATATGCAGGCGTCCGGCGGTGAGGGTGCAAAAGCCCCCCACGACGACCGAGGCCACGGCGAAGAGCAGCCAGTAGAAGCGCCAGTCGAACCCGGCGCTCTGCGATCCGTACCACAGCAGCGGCCCGGCGACGGCGCCGAGGTTGCCGATCGTGAAGTAGAGCCCCAGCACCGTCGAGCGGCGCCGGAAACTGCTCGACAGGATATGCACGGCAGGCACGGTCCCGCAGAAGCAGTAGCCGATGCCGAGCAGCGTGGTGCCCAGATAGTAGCCCATCACGCCGGTCGAGGTGTAGAGCAGCCAGAAGGCCACGAACAGGATCACCGTCCCCGCCGCCAGCGTGCGCCCGATGCCGAGCTTGCGGATCGTCAGCGCGGGGGCGAGGCTGACGATCCCGCAAGCCGTGCCCAGCAGGGTGAAGCCGAAGCCCGCCTGCGCCCAGGTCATGCCGAACGCCTCGACCATCGAGGGCAGCACCATGCCCAGCGAGTTGAACGTCCCCGCCGAGAGCAGGAAGTACATCAGGCACAAAGCCTGAAGCACGATCATGACGAGCAGACGGGTGTTCATCTTGGTATGATCCCTGTGGCGGGGCGGGTGGAGGTGGCGGTGTTTCTCGGCACCGGCCACCGGCTGAGTACAATCATGCGTATCGACACAAGCGCGGTGCCGACACTTCTCTCCACGCTGAGCAAGATGGCATCCATGGCCCACGTCGTCGAGAGGGTGTTCATGCGCTCCACGCCGCCATGACCGCGTCGGTGGTCACCAGCAGCGAGGTATTCGCGGCCAGCGCCTTGAGCGCGTGGGCGTGAAGGTCCGGTTCGTAGGCGGCGCAGGCGTCGGACACCACGAACGTATGAAAGTCACGGTGAAAGGCGTCGCGCGTGGTGGAATCGACGCAGCACTCGGTGGTGAGGCCGGTCATCACCAACGTGTCGATCCCGCGCGCGCGAAGTTGCTGTTCCAGATCGGTGCCGTGAAAGCTGGAATAGACCAGCTTGGATATCTCGATATCGCCCGGCTGGGGGAACAGGCGATAGTAGTCCTCGCCGCCGCTGCCGATCCGGCAGATGCCTTCCTCGCCGGGCGTACCGCGCCGGGCCATCAGCGTTTTCAGCGCCTCGGAATCGGTTTCGGGGCGCGTCATCACGCGCATGAACGCTACCGTAACTCCGGCCGCGCGGGCGGCGGCGATGAGCATCTCGATCCGGTCGATCGCGGCCTCGGCCGGGGTGAGGTCGATGCCGAAGCGACCGATCAGGCCCTCGGGCGCGGCGAAGTCGACCTGCACGTCCACCACGATCAGGGCAGTGCGGGCGGGAGCGATCATCCCGGCGGGGTCGATGTGCGGCAAGTCAGCCATGCGCGGGTTCCATCCGGCTCGGGAAGCGCTCGCGCAAGATGGGTAGCACCTTTTCGCCGAAGGTCGGCAGCGCGGCATGATAGTCGGGGAAGATCAGCATCAGCCCGTCGAGCGAAGTCTTCTCGAAAATCTCCGACAGGCGCGCCGTCACCGTCTCCGGCGTGCCCAGTACGTGCGGGGTCATGAAGGTGGAGCGGGCCTTCTGGGTGAAGGCGTTTTCCTTGCCGATCTCGCTATCGAGGAAGCCGTAGGCACGCATCATGCCGTGGAGAGCTTCCTCGTCGAAACCGGCACGGAAATGAGCGGCGGTTTCCTCGGCGGCCTCGTCGGTGTCGCCGAACACCACGGTCATCATGGAGTACGTACGGATCTTCGCGCCGTGCCCGGCTGCTTCCGCCTTGGCGTCGGCGCTGGCTTTCGCCAGTTCCTCGACGTTGCCGCCCGAAAGGAACAGCGCGTCCATCTCGTTGGCAGTGAATTCGATGCCGACTTTCGAGGTTCCCGCACAGACGAGGAACGGCGGGGCCTGTGGCTTGGGGTTCGACATGCAGTCGTCGAGGGTGAAGTACTTGCCCTCCATCGTCACCGAATCCTGCGTCCACAGCGCCTTGATGCCCTTGATCCACTCGGTGGCGAGGACATAGCGCTCATCGTGGTCCACGCCCTCCGGCCAAGCGCCCATTTGCGAGAATTCGCCTTTATAAGACCCGGTCACCACGTTCAGCCCGGTGCGGCCATGGCTGATCTGATCGAGCGTGGCGATCATCTTGGCGGTGACGGCGGGGTTCTGCAGGATCGTGTGGACGGTCGCCCAGACTTTCACCCGGCTCGTCGCCTGCGCCAGCCCCGCCATCAGCATCGGCGAGTCCAGCGACGTGTTCCAGTGCTGCGTCTCGCCACCGTAGCCGCGGTACTTAGCCATCGCCATTATGAAATCGAGGCCGATGTCCTCGGCCAGCCGCGCGGCCTTGAGGTTATAGTCGTAGGACCCGTCGAGCGTGGGCGCGTTCTTCGACAGGATCCAGCCACCGTTCGCCATCGGCATGAAGATGCCGAGGTCGCGCCCTCCGGTGTCGGACGGGAGGCCGAAGCTCTCGGGACGCGGTTGGCTCTGGATCATCTGGCTCCCCTGCTCGTAAATCTTGGCCAAGGCTAGAATGGGGCGCGGCGGGGTTCTTGTCACCCTGCGCCCATGCTGTTGTCGCCGGTCAAGGCATCGGGCGCGAGGGGCATAGATGCGTCGGCGTGCTCGCGCTAGGTGCGCCGGGTATTCGTGAGGGAGTTCGACATGAGCAACTGGTTCATCACCGGCGTCAGCACCGGGCTCGGCCGCGCCATTGCGCAAGCCGCGCTGGACGCCGGGCATACCGTCGTCGGCACCGTGCGCAACGCCGATGCCGTCGCCGCCTTCGAGGCGATGGGGGAGAGGGCCATCGGCATGGTCCTCGACGTGACGGACCTCGGCGCGGTGAAGGCGGTGTTCGATGCGGCCGAGGAGCGCACCGGCGGCCTCGACGTGGTCGTGAATAACGCAGGCCTCGGCTATACCGGGGCCATCGAGGAAACGCCGATCGACGACGCGAAGGCGCTGTTCGACGTCAACGTCTGGGGTTCGCTGGCGGTGATCCAGGCTGCGCTGCCGCATTTGCGGGCGCGAAGGGCCGGTCACATCGTCAATGTCGGATCGATCAGTGGCATGGCCTGCTGGAACGGCACCGGCATCTACGGCGCCAGCAAGTTCGCGCTCGACTGCATCGGGAGGACGCTGGCTCAGGAGGTGGGGCCGCTCGGCATCAGGGTGACCAACGTGGCTCCAGGGGGCATGCGTACCGAGTTCGCCGCCTCGCGGCTCCTGGGGGCCGAGCCCTCGATCGCCGACTATGCCGGGACTGCGCACGTCGCGCGGCAGGTACTGACCGGCCATCACGGCGAGGAGCCGAGCGATCCGATGATGATTGCGCAAGCGATCGTGACGGCCATCGCCGCGCCGGAGCCGCCGCTGGTGTTGCTGCTGGGAGAGGATGCCTTGGGCTACGCCAAAGAGGAGTTCGCGATGCTCCAAGGACAATTCGACACCTGGATGCATCTGACGACGGCAGTGGCTGCAAAATAATCTCGGATGAGGGCGTTTCTGACAAGCCCTCGGCATGCACATGAAACCATGGCGATTTTGATGCTGGCGCTCGGCATATGCAGCAATGTCGAGGCAAAGTGATCTACACTAATTCGCGTTATGTGATCTGGTCGACTCTCAGCGTGCGTATTTTGATTTAATATTGACCCAGGGTTCGCGCAATAAACGAGTCGTTTTTCCTGAAAATATGTAAAATTGCGTCTTGCGCGCCATATATTGCTTGTCTGAGGTCGATGTGAGACGCATTGGGAGGGTACTCCAATGAACAGGCAGAAGTTTGTTGCAGCCGCTGTCGTGGGTCTTGCTTTGTGCGTAGCGCCGAGTGGCGGCCGGGCAGAAACCGAGACCGATACGCTTTCCGTCATTGCGCCGCCGAGCGTCCAGAACTGGTCGGAGAACGTGTTCCGACAATTCGAGCGTAAGGTCAGGTATCCGGCTCCGATGGGCACGATGCCGGCCAGCGAAGGCATCGTCGCCGTCAAGTTCAATTGCAGCGAAGACGGCGTGCCTTCACAAGTCCAACTCTACAAGACTTCGGGTCACGGCGACCTCGACCGCGCAACGGTGCGCGCGGTGGAGCGCATCGCCACGCTTCACCCGCTGCCGCGCGGGGTGGGGCATGACCAACAGTATATCGTGCGCGTTCTCTTCGCCAATTCGGAGGGTTATGCGCAAAGGAACATGACCCGGCTGCGCGAGGATGCTGCCCGCAGCAATGCATGGGTCGGCCGCAGCGGGGCGACCACGGCGATGCTGGAACTCGTCCCCCCGAACGGCTGACGCCGCGCCCCCCGCCTCGACCGTGCGCGCCGCCACCGGGGCGCACGGTCGCTGCTTCAGGCGGCGAACAGGCTCTTGCGGATCACCGCATGGACGCCCCAGTTGCCGTTGGCGACCTGGCTGATCCCGAAGTCCACCCCCACCGAGAGCAGCGAGATCGCCTCGTCCTCGGTAAGATCGCGCAGGGTCATCAGGAACCGCCGCGCTTTGCGAAACGCATCGCGCATCGCCGCGTCGATCGACGATTGCTTGTAGACCTCGCTCTGCGCGTTGGCGCCCAGTTCCTTGAGGTATTCCGGGTGCGAGAAGCCCAGGATCACCCATTCGTCCTTGGTTTCGATCAGCGGATAATCGATGTCGCGGATGTACTTGCGGCTGGTCTTGGCGGGGTGGAGAATGACCTGGATCACGGCCGTCATCGAGCATTCGATGGCGGTGCCGCACAGTTCGCTGTCGCCTTGGCTGGCATGGGGATCACCCATCGACAGCAGCCCGCCCGGCACCCCCACCGGCAGGAAGCAGCTCGACCCCGCCCCCAGCCGCCAGTTGTCGATATTGCCGCCGAAGTTGGCGGGCGGCACCGAATCGATCAGTTCCGAATGTGCGGGCGCCAGCGCGATCACCCCGAAGTGCGGGCGCACCGGGATCGTCACGTCGCGCAGCACGTCGAAGTTGCGGATGATGGTCTCGGGATCGACCGGCACGCCGGGATAGTCGTAGCGCTCGTGGACCACGCCCGAAGGGTCGGTCTGCGGGGTCCAGCGATAGGAGTAGACCGCCTGCGCGGTGGCGCGGCCGGGTTCGTTGTCGATCTCGTAGATCGTGATGACCTCGCGCTGCTTGGGCTCGGTCAGGAGGTCATTGTAGTGATAGCCCCAGTAGGCCGCGACGTTGGAGCCGAAGGCGCGCCCGGCGAACAGCGGGTTCTGGCTGGGGCGGTTCTCCATGTCGAGGATGCGGACCTCGATCACGTCGCCGGGGCGGGCGCCCTCGACCGCGATCGGCCCGGTGCAGATGTGGACGCCGAAACCCTCGCCGGGGCCGCGCCCCAGCGCCGAGGCGTCGAATGGACCGGCGCCGCGCCGCTCCACCGCCTTGCCCTCTGCGGTCCAGTGGAACACGGCTTCCGCGCCCGCATCGCCCTCGATCATGCGCTCGGCATCGTCGTTGGCGTGGTGGGTCAGCGTCTCGATCGTCACGTAGTCGCCCGAGCGGACTTCGAGCGCGGGTTGCAGCGAACGGCTGAAATAGCCCCAGTGGATCGTGTCCGGCCGTGCGGGCAGGAAGTGGTGGCGGCGCGATCTTGCGGCATCGTCGAGGCTGGGCAGTCCGCTGAGGACGCTGGGTGGCTCGCGGTTGTCCATGCGCACGTCGCGCGCCTTTTCGGGCCGTCCGCGGCGCGGGGTTTCGGCCGCGCTCGTCGCGATCTCGGGGGACTTGCGGTACTCGCGCGGGCTCATCCCGTACTGCTCGCGGAAGGCGCGGCTGAACGAGGCGCTGTCGTTGAAGCCCCACTGGAAAAGGATTTCCGAGATCGAGCGCTGCGCATGGAGCGGGCTGCCGAGATCGAGGCGGCAGCGCTCGAGGCGGCGCAGCTTCACGTAATGGCCGAAGCTTTCGCCGTGGCTCTCGAACAGCTTCTGCAGGTAGCGCGGCGAGATGTTGTGCTCGGCGGCGATCTGGTGGGTGTTGAGGTTGGGGTCGGAGAGCCGCATCTCGATCGACTGGAACACCCGCTCCAGGATCGCCGCGCGGCCGCCCGCCGCGCCGCCGAGTTGCTTGGCGGGGGCGCGGTCGAGCAAAGTGGCGGCGATCATTTCGGGCAGGGCCAGTTCGACCGGGCGGATCTGGTCGTCGGAAATGTCGAGGATGGTATCGGCGACGGTGCGCAGCAGGCTGGACATCATGCGGCCGACGGCGGTGTCGGCGATCAGGTCGCTGATCTCGGTCGGCAGCTGCGAGCGGGATTTGAGCGCGGGCAGGCTGTGCGGCACCTTGACGATCAGCAGGCGGAAATCGCCTTCCATGGCGATGCGGCAGCGGGTGTCGCCGCCGCCGTAGACCATGTCGCCCTCGCCAATTTCCACTTCCCGGTCCCCGCTCGACGCGGCGATGCGGCCTTCGAGCAGGAGGACGAGCCAGAAACAGCGCGCCTCTTGCGCGAAATCGAGGGTCATCGCCTGCGCGGTGCCGGTGCAGCGCACGAACTGGATCTTCTGCCCGCTGGTGAAGCTGACGAGGTCTCCGTAGATGTCCTCGTTCTCGGATTCGAGTTCCAGCGACACGCGCTGCAATGCGAAACGCCACGCCTGCAATCGCTGGTCATGGGGATAGGCATTGGTGGTCAAGCGCACGCCGGTCATGCCGGGAAATTCCTTCTTCGCGTCCCTGCCGTTCGACGCGCCGCGTCGCCGGCATTTCCCCATTTCCCGTCATTGCGAGCGGAGCGAAGCAATCCAGGGCGGCGCGGTGCTGCCCTGGATTGCTTCGCTCCGCTCGCAATGACGGGCGAGGTCATGACCGTAGCCTATCCAACGTTTTCGAGCTTCGCCAGACGCCTAGGCCAATCGCTTGTGTGCAGTGCGGTAACGGTGGACCAGCCACTTGTTGAACTGGCCTTGCGCGCCTTCCTGCCACGAATAGCGGCCGCGCGGGGCGAAGCGCGAGCGCAGGCCCTTCTGCACCAGTTCGTCGACGTGGAAATCCTGCGCGATGATGTGTGCGGTGGCGCGCATGTTCATGTCGAGCTTGTGGTCGAACGTCGGGTCCTTCATCGCGCCCGGCGCGAACAGCAGGCCGGTGTCCATCTCCAGCGATTCCGGGCCGTCGGGCCGCAGGATCAGGTAGATCACCATGTCGCTCATCATGATGAGGCTGAGCGAGGGCGGGACGTTGGCGAAGGTCATCCGGTTTCGCATTTCGTCCGAAAGGCCCGGGAAGATCGGCAGCACCGCGCGCTGGGTGGCGTTGAAGCTGGCGTCGGGGTGGAGCGTGCCGTTGAAGCGCAGGAACCCGGCGTCCTCGGGCTCGGAATGCGGGAACTCGGCCTTGCCGGACGGCACGAAGTCATGCAGCGGCCCGGCGTGGAGGCGGCTGGCGTGGTAGCCGTCGTTGTTGTTCTCGAACATCACCTTCCAGTTCCACGGCAGCCGCGCGCCCTCCTCGGGCTTCGGGCCTTCGGCCGAGGCGAGGTCGTAGCCCGCGATCGCCTCGGCCACGCCGGTCAGGCGAGGGGCGAGCGGTGCGGCGTTCTCGTCGAAGTTGATGAAGATGAAGCCGTTCCAGATCTCGACCGCGAAGCGCGGCAGGCTGTTGGCCTTGCGGTCGAAATTGCAGGTCTTGTTCATCGCCGGGGCCGCCACCAGCGTGCCGTCGAGCGAGTAGCTCCAGTGGTGGTAGGGGCACAGGAACCCGCGCGCGTTCCCGCTGCCCTCGGCCACCAGCATCGCGCGGTGCTGGCACACCGCCGACATCGCCCGCACTTCGCCCTGCAGGTTGCGCGAGACGATGATCGGCTCGTTGATGGTGCGGGTGGTGAAGTAATCGCCCGGATTCGGAACCCAGTCCTCGCGCCCGACGCACTGCCACTCGGCGTAATAGAGGGCGTCCTTCTCGAACTCGTAGAAGTCTTGAGAGGTGTAGCACGAGGGCGGCAGCGTCACCGCGTCCTCGAGATTCACCGCAGAGGCGGAGAGGGATTCGATGAAGTCGTCCGTCATGGTTGGCGCGGGCATGTGACCATCCTGAGTGCTGTTATGGGTAGGCTAGGTGCCGTTGAGTGCCGTCAGGTGCATTTGTGCATGCGGCACCTGCGAAGGCAATATTGCATTTGCGAGAAAGCCTACTCGCGGGTGTAATCGTCTGGAATCCTGGGAGGATCTCCGGCCTTGCCCCAGAGCAGGATCTCGTTGCCCCAGGGATCGCGGAAGCAGTGGTTGAGGCCGTTGAAGGTGCTCCAGAAGTGGTTGCGCCACAGCACCGTGGCGCCGCGCTCCTCGGCGGCGGAAAGGATGCGTTCGGGGGTGTCGTCGTCGCTGATGAGCACCCAGATGCGCGGTTTCCGGCCCTCTGCGGCGATTTCGCGCGGGGCGATGCCTTCGGCGTCGGGGTGCGGGCGGGCGTTGGCGGGGTCGAAGATGCCGACATGCAGGTTGCCGATCTGGCTGTCGGTGCCGTCGGGATTGGGGAACATGCCGCCCGGCACCATGCGGTGATAGACGCCCTCGGGCTTATGATCGTCGCGCCAGCCGAAGACTTCGGCGTAGAAGCGCCCTGCGGCGGCCGGGTCATCGGCGGGCAGATCGACGAAGATGAGGGTGTTGGGCATGGGTCTTGGCTTCCTTTTCGTGTGCCTCACGGTCTGCGCCAGATGCGCGCGCGGCTCTTGGCGGCAGGCGTCCGGTTTGTTGACGAGGGCGACGAGCCGCGTCTTGCGCCAACTACCAGTGCGCTGACGGCCAAGACCCTTTTCGTCCCCCGGAGGAGAGTGAAGCGGTCGATCCTCCACTCTACAAAGGACACTGCATGGCTTCGGTCACCACTCTGACATCGGCGAAGGCGGACACGCGGCCCTCGGCGATCTGGCATCTCAAGGCCACGCCGGAGACGATCCACTGGGGCTACTTCTCGCCCGAGATCAAGCCGGCGCTCAGGATCAAAAGTGGCGATCTGGTGCAGGCCGAAGCGATCACGCACCATGCAGGCGATGCGCCCGAACTGATGTTCGACGAAGGCGTGGAGCGCATCTTCCGCGAGGTCGATCCCACCAGCCGCGCGCCCGGCGTCCACATCATGACAGGCCCGATCTACATCGAGGACGCCGAGCCGGGCGACATGATCGAGGTGCGCTATCTCCAGATGACGCCGCGCAACAACTACGGCTCCAACCTCGCGGCGAACTGGGGGCATCTGTATGAGGAGTTCGGCAGGAAGGAGCGGGTGACGATCTACGAGCTGGACCCCAGCGCGAACACCGCCCACGCCCTTTATGCCTACGATTTCCCGGGCGAGTACCTCGTCCCCGGCACCATCACCAACTGCCCGGTGTGCGACCGGCACCCGGCGCTGCCCGGCATCACCATCCCCGCCCGTCCGCATCTGGGCACGGCGGGCGTGGCGCCGGCGGTGGACGCGCCGGTCTCGACCATCCCGCCGGGGCTGCACGGCGGCAACATCGACAACTGGCGCATCGGCGCGGGCTCGACGATGTTCTACAAGTGCCAGGTCAAGGGCGGGCTGTTCTCGATCGGCGACCCCCACGTCAGCCAGGGTGACGGCGAGATCAGCGGCACCGCGATCGAGGCGTCGCTCGACTGCCTGTTCCAGATCATCCTGCGCAAGGACTTTTCCTTCCCCTCTCCATTGCTGGAAACGCCCGAGAACTGGATCGTCCACGGCTTCGGCGAGGATCTCGATCAGGCGATGAAGAACTGTTCGATGGACATGCTGCACCTGCTCCACGAGCAGCAAGGGCTGAGCAAGGAGGACGCTTATTCACTGATGAGCGTGGCGGCCGACTTCGGCGTGACGCAAGTGGTTGACGGCACGCTGGGCGTCCACGCACGCATCGAGCGGCGCATCTTTTTGGGCAAGGGCACCGTCATCGACCCGACCTGAAGATACGTGGCCAAGGACTCTGAAATACTACGGAATTGTTCCGTTGCCTTTCGGCTCCATCGGGGTATCCGACCGAGGCGACCCGAAGGACGGAACTTATCCGCCTTTCAGCCTGACCCGGGGCCTTATCGGCCACCGGGTCATTTTTTTGCCATCGCTGCTTGAACGGCTACGAAAATCCGTAAAATCCACTAGCTTATCGTTAACGAAGCCTCGCCGCGGCTTCGTCGGGGGCTGTTGCGGCGACGAGGGGCTGATGGACACGAACTGGAGGGCCGGTAGTGCCGGCGATACGCATATCTCGATCGCGCAAGTACGCGCGCATCCGCGCTTCGAGGATGCCAAGGCGCTGCTCATCGACGGGCTGGCAGGCCTTTACATTGACGACGCTCGGCTGCGCACGCTTATCGAATACGAGAAGGGGGTTACGTTCATGCTGATCGCCTCGCTCGACGCGCTGCGCGATCCCGACGATCCGGCGGGCGGTGTATCGATGCAAGTGCTGAACGAAGTGCTGCCCAACATGGGTATAGCACCCGGCAGGCGGATCGCCGATCTCGTTGCCAACTTGCGCCGGGACCTGCTGCTGGATGTCGTGCCTGACCCCAGGGATCGCCGAGCCCGGCTGCTGCGCGCCACCGAGCGCGGGGTCGCGGCCGATTGCGAATGGCTGGGGGTATTCCACGCACCGCTCGCGCTGCTGCGTCCGGAGGTCGATTACCGCCCGGTGCTGGAACGACGGACAAGTTACCAGAAGGCCTTCCGCATCGCCGGGCTAAGAACGCTCGAGATCGCCAACGAGATCATGAGCGCCAACCCGCCGATGGACTATTTCGTGCAGGAGGCAGTGGGCTTTCGGGTGCTGATGATCCTGATGCAGTCCGTACGCGGCAATCCGGACAATCGCACGGCGCCGGGGTTCTATTCACGGGCCGGCGGGCAGGGCGGTGTCTCCCGCACCCATGTCCGCAACGTGCTCAAGGGTGCGGCGGAGCGTGGTTTCGTCACGCTGTCCGAGCGGCCGGGGGACTATGTGGAACTGTCCCAGACCCTCATCGACGCTTTCGACCGATGGGTGGGAGAGAGCCTGTCGTCGATCGATCGGGTCCGTACGCTCAGCGGATACCCCTGAGCATCAACCTGCCGCCATTGCAAGATCTCCGGAGGCAACGGGCTTGACCGGACGTACGCGGGTGCGCCCGTCGGCACCGATGCCAGGGAGGAAGAACAGCAGGGCCATTCCCGCTCCCAGCACCACGATGATCGCCAGTGCAGCCTCGTTATAGGAGCCAGTGGCCCCGTAGCTGAGATCCATCGCCGCCGGGGTCAGTCCCTGTGCCAGGATGACGGCGGCGTAGAGCACCGCGTTGATCGATCCGAAATGCCTGAGGCCGAAATAGCGCGAGCAGAAGTAGGGCAACGCCGCATATTCCGCGCCCATGCCGATACCGAGCAGGACGCCTGCGGCGGTGGCGGCAAGACCGCCCTGTCCGAACTGCAGAAGCCCAAGACCCGCCATGGCGGCGGCATACATCGGCACGATCAGCAGCGGCGTACGCAGCTTGTCCAGCATTCCGCCGGTCACCACCTGCCACGCCGCCGTGACAAGCGCGAAAGTCGCGACAACGCCGGTCGCCTGGCCAAGGCCGAAGCCGCGATCGGTCATCATCGGCACGACATGGGTGAACACCGCCGTCATGCCGCCCGCGCCGCTTGCGACAGCCATCAGCAGCAGCCAGAAGCGGCGGGTGGATGCCGCCTCGCGCAAGGTCATGCCCTCGAACACGCGTTCCGGTTCGTCCGGCTGCCGGGTGACGTGGCCGGGCGTGTCGTGCAGCCAGAACCACATGATCGGAAAGCCCAGCAGCAGAACGATCGCGCCGATCGCGCCGTACGTCGCGCGCCACCCGATCAGCGGCAGCAGGATGCCTGCCACTACCGGCATCAGGGTCGCGCCGACGCCGTTGCCGATCCCGGCGGTCACCCCCAGCATCAGTCCGCGCCGGGCGTCGAACCAGTTCGACACGATCTTGGCGATCATCGGCGAGGCGCATGTCGCGCCCGCCAGCCCGATGAGACCGTACTGGAGGTAGAACAGCCAGAGGCTGCCGCTCGTCTGCGACAGGCTGGCCACCAGCAGCGCGAGGGCCACGTTGCCTCCCAGGATCATGGGTCGTGCTCCGACACGGTCCATGGTGCGCCCGATCAACGGATAGCTTGCCGCCGCGATGATCGCGATTAGGCCCAGCACGCCCGACACCGCCGCGCGCGACCAGCCCAGGTCCTGCGAGATCGGCACCAGGAACGTCCCGAAGGTCGCGCTGATCGCGGCAGTGAGGCAGACGAGGTTGCCGGTAGTGGCAGCGATCGCAAGGCGGGTAGAAGCGCTCGGCATGGGCAGGTCTCCGGTTCCGATTGCCGGAGTAAAGGCCCGCCGCGTGCCGATCCCAAGTGTTTATAGGTGCGTCGCAACAATTCCTTCGCGCGCCGTCAACTATGGGTCCTTGCACGAGAGCGCGCTCGACCCGACTTTGCACCCAGCGACCCTTGGGGTCGAAAATTGCCCGCGAGATCAACCAGGGACGATTCGCCAAGATGAATGCTCAGACGGCCGACATGACGGTTTCCTCGACGCAGATGCCCACCTTTTTCATTCCGCATGGAGGCGGTCCGTGCTTCTTCATGGACTGGTCGGTGATGGGCGGCCCCGCCGACACGTGGGACAAGACCGAGGCGTGGCTGCGCGCGCTCGTCTCGACACTCCCAGAAAAGCCGAAGGGTATCGTCGTGATATCGGGCCATTGGGAGGAGTCGGCATTCACCGCATCTACTGCGGTAGAGCCGGGGATGATCTACGATTACTACGGATTCCCGCCGCATACTTACGAGCTGAAATACCCGGCGCCGGGCTCCCCCGCGCTGGCGGAGCGCGTCGTGGAACTGCTGAAGGGTGCGGGCCTGCCCGCCCGCACCGATCCCGCCCGCGGCTTCGATCACGGTGTATTCGTACCCTTCCTGCTGGTCGATCCGGACGCTACGATCCCGGTCGTGCCGCTTTCGCTCAAGGCGGACCTCGATCCCGCCGAGCATATCGCCGCAGGCAAGGCGTTGGAGCCGCTGCGCGAGGAGGGCGTGCTGATCGTCGGCTCGGGCATGAGCTACCACAACATGCGCGGTTTCCGCACGCCGGCTGCGACCCGCCCCTCGGCGGTGTTCGACCAATGGCTGACGGGAGCGGTCGAAGCCACGCCCAAAGAGCGTGAAACGTTGCTTTCGCATTGGGCCGAGGCGCCTGCGGGCCGCCAGTCGCACCCGCGCGAGGAGCATCTGCTGCCGCTCATGGTGGCGGCCGGGGCGGGTGGGGCCTCGGCCGGACACAAGGTGTTCGGTGACAACGTCATGATGGCGGACATCTCGGCCTATCGGTTCGGGTAAAGGCCCCCTTGCCGCTAGATCGCAAGACTGTAAGGGTGGCCCTTCGATCGATGGCGAGCGAGGGAGATCATGCTGGTGGCCGAAACGAGCGGAAAAGCGGCACCTCCGAGCGAGGGCAGCCTGCGCACGCGCATGGCCGAGGCGGGCGTTTCCGCTCCTGAGGAGTGCTTGCCGGGCGTCCTGTCCAACCTGATCGTCCTGCAGGACCACGTCGCCACCTTGCGCGCCTTTGCGCTCGATCCACGCAGTGCCAGCGCCATGCGGTTCGAGGCTTGAGCATGTCCCTCGCGCCGTTATCCGCTATCGTCATGGCCGCCAAGGTGCGCGGCGGCGACATCTCCGCCGTCCAATTGGCGACGCTGGCCTTCGAAAAAGCCGAGCAACTCGGCGGGGAGTGTAGCGGCTTTACGCGGCTGCTGCGACGGCGTGCGCTGGCGCGGGCGGCGGCGGTCGACAAGCTGGTCGAGGCTGGGCTCGATCCCGGCCCACTGGCAGGCGTGCCCTTCGGCGTGGCGGACCTGTTCGACGTGGCCGGAGAGATCACCACCGCAGGGTCGCGCACACGGCGCAATGCGGCGTTCGCCAGCCGTGACTCCAAGGCGATCGCGCTGCTCGAAGCAGCGGGCGCGGTGCTTGTCGGCACGCAGAACATGGACGAATTCGGCTACGGCTTCGTCACCATGAACGCCGAATACGGCACGACCCGCAATCCGCACGATCCCGAACGTGTCGCAGGCGGCGCGGCGGGCGGTTCGGCAGTGGCGGTGGCGACTGGCGTGGTCCCGCTCAGCCTTGCTTTCGACACCAATGGATCGCTGCGCGTGCCTGCGGGGCTGACCGGGGTAATCGGCCTCAAGCCCACTTACGGCGACCTTCCGCGCGAAGGCATGTATCCTTTCGTCGAGAGCCTCGACGTCGTGGGGGTGCTCGGCCGCGATCTCGATGACGTGGCGCTGGTCCGCACGATCCTGCGCGAAGGCGCGCCCGAACGGCAGGAGCCCTTGCGCGGCGAGATTTCCTTCGGCCGCCTGATGAGCTGGTTCGACGACAACATCTCCGAAGAGATGCGCGGACCGCTCGATGCGTTCTGGAGCCGTCTCGGCCGCATCAGTTTCGAACTGCCGCATTCCGAGATCGCCCGCGCCGCGGCCTCGGTCATCATCGCGGCGGAAGGCGCCAGCCTCCACCGCCCCGCGCTCGAGGCCGACCCGATGCAGTTCGAGCAGCCGGTGCGCGATCGCATGCTGGCTGGTCTGCTGTTGCCGAGCGACGATTACCTTGCCGCGCAGCGTTTCCGGAGCTGGATTCAGGCGCGCCTGCGCCGCCAGTTCGAGCTGGCCGACGTCCTCTTCACCCCCGCCGCGCCGGGCTTCGCACCGACCATTGCCGATCCGGTGATGACGTTCGAGGGCAAGACGATCCCGGCTCGCAGCCACCTTGGCATCTACACGCAGCCGATCAGCCTGATGGGGCTGCCCGCGCTGGTGCTGCCGCTAGCGGGCGACTTCGCTATGCCGCTGGGCATCCAGTTGATCAGCGCGGCCGGACATGAGCCACTGCTCTTTCGCGCGGCGCGGCAGTTGATCGACAAGGGCCTTTGTGCGGTGCCGCTCCCGCCCGAGTGATGGCCAGCGCAAAGGGCGATGCGCGGGGCCGGAGCCCACTTGTATAGCGGAAGACGGCAGAAATCCGGATTTCGTGACATTATTTTTGCAGTGCACAAAGAGGGAATGGACAGCCGCAAAGGTTTGGTATTACCATATCAAAGTTTAGTATTACCGACGTGGGTGGTCGGGTATTACGAGGGCGGGTGATATGGACGGAGTTCGCGTAGGCAAGAGGCTGATCGGCACGCAGTCGCCGGTCACGGTGGGCTGGGAAAACATCCCGCGCGTAGAGGGCAGCCCGGTGAAACAGTTCGTCTTCACTTGGTTTCAGCCTGCAGTGCTGATCGCGTTGGTGACCTTCTGGCTCTGCGCACCCGATTCCATCGCCAAGGCCTCGACCGCGATCGGCATCGGGATCGGTTTTAAGGCGCTGCTTTATTGCCTCGAATGGGTGAACCCGCGCCACGACAGCTGGCGGCTTACCTGGAAGGAACTGGTCACCGACCTGTTCTACGTCGGCATCAGCTATACGCTGGTCAAGTATGCTGGCAAGCACATCGGCAGCGACGCCATGGTCGGGGCCATCCAGCATGCTTTCGACTGGGAGAAATTCGCCTATTTCAAGGAGATGCCCCTGCTTGTTCAGGCGTTCCTGATATCGTTCATCTTCGATTTCGGGCAATACTGGATGCATCGCGGCATGCACAACTGGTATCCGCTATGGCTCACCCATTCGGTGCATCATTACATCACGCAGCTCAACATCAACAAGGGCGCGGTCGGCAATCCGGTCGAGTTGTTCCTGATCGGGCTCGGCATCGGCGGATTCTTCGATTTCCTGCCGCGTGCCGCGCTGCTGGCCGGAGCGATCGGCATGGCGGTGAGCACGTACCAGCACATCAACGTCCGCTTTAACACCCCGCGCCTGTGGCGCTTCCTGTTCAACACCACCGAGCACCACAGCGTCCACCACTCGCAGGACTTCGAGGCGAGCCGCAGCAACTACGCGGGCACCTACATCTTCATCGACCGCATGTTCGGCACTTGCGTCGATGGCGAAGCGGAACTCCTCGGCATGGAAGGCGGCCGCCGCATGTCGATCCGCGAGCAGATGACCTACCCCTTCACCGAAGCCTGGAGGACCACGAAGTCCGCCATTCAGGTTCGCTTCCAGCCCGCCGCCGTCCCGGCCGAATAAGGGAGACTTTCGCGTGGACCTTCCCTTCATAGACCGGATCTGGCGTGTTCGGGGATCCCTAGCGCTCGATGTGCGGCGTGCGCCCCGGGACGTCTTCGCCCGCCTCGACCACTTGTTTCGCGCGGTCGGCACGACCTTCCGCATTGATGGCGACACCCTGGCCTTCAGCAAGAAAGACCCGATCGCACAGGACCGGATGGCCATCTTCAACCACGGCGCGTTGTGGGTGGAGGATAACGGGCAAAGCGCCGAACTGCGCTACGACCTGAACAGCCCGACCCTTCAGTTCTGCTTCTTCCTGCCGTTCCTGTTCCTCGGCATCGCGTGGCTGCTCAAGGAATCGCGCAATCCGGCTTTCGTGTTCGCCGGTATCTTCACGGTGCTCTACGTCGTCGGCCGAATTCTGGAGCCGTGGCTGATCCGATCGGCCTTCCGCAAGAGCCTTGCTGACGTGGAGCCTGTCACCGAAATCGCACCGGTCTGACCCGCTTTACTCCGGCTTCGCGGCCGGGGTTTCCTCGGCCTGCGGCGGTGCGGGAAGATCGACCTTGATCTCCACCCGCCGGTTTTTCGCCCGGCCCTCCATATCGTCGGTGCCGTCGAGGTTCCGGTTCGGCGCGATCGGCCGCGCTTCGCCGAGGGCGATCACGGTGATGCGGTCGCGCGGCACGTTGTTCTTCACCAGATAGCCGCGCACGGCCTCGGCCCGGCGGCGCGAGGCGGCGAGGTTCTGCTCATCGGACCCCTTGGAATCGCTGTGACCCCAGATGGTGATCGGGCCGCCAGCCCGGAACGAAGGGTGCGTCATCAGATCGTCGATCATCGCGAGGCCCGCCGCGTCAGGCTCGGAACCCGTGGCGGGGAAGGGGACGACGATCGTTTCCGGCTGCAGCACCGGTGTTTCGCTAGGTTCGGGATCAATCTCCGCGCGGATGATCGACTTCTTTACCAACTCCGGCTCGACCGCGTCGGAGGCATCGGCCGCCGCTTCGCTCTGGTCGTCCTGCGGGGCCTTGCCGGGCTGGCAGGCGCTGACAGCAAGCCCGATCGCGGCGGCGGACAGCCAGTGCGCTGCGCCTTCCGGAAGTTTCAGTCCTCTCATGCGGTCGCCTCCTTTTTGTGGGGTTGGGCCGGGTTGTCGGGATCGGAATGGCGCGAGGGGCCGTAGGACACCACGATGTCCCCCGCCTGCGGCGTCGGCCTCGACGCATGGGTGAAGAAGCGGATACGGCCGTCCTTGCGGAGCACGAACAACATATCCGCCTCGTCCGGCAGCGAGGAGCGGGCATCGGTGAAGTCGAACTGCTCGCTGATCCGCGTCTTGCGGAAGGTCCAGCCCGCCGTCTCGCGCTCCATGATCTCCTCGACGCCGTGCCCGGCGGCGAACATCGCGCGTCCGCGCAGGGCTTCGGGGAGGCTGCGGTGGTCCTCGTCATCGCCGCTGCCGCCGAGCTGGTACACCGCATCGCGGCCAATCTCTGGCGCGAATTCGTTACAGACGAGGGCATTGTAGGCCTCGTTCTCCGTCGTCGCGACGAGCACCTGGAACTGCGTGAGGTCCAGCCGTTCCTCGGTCGTCTCGGCCAGGATCTCGCCGTGATAGGTGGCAATGCCCGCCTGTCGCGGTGCGGCGAGGCGCTGCCAGCTGGCGTCGGAAATCATCACCGGCAGGTCGAGCGACTTGAGCTGGCGGGCAAGCGACAGGCTCCACGGCGTGCTGCCGACGATCAGCAGCCCCTTCTGCGGCGCGCCCATGACGCCGAGCCAGCGCGCGACGTACCGGATGCTGAACCCGTGCGCCACGATCGTCGCCACCACCACGGAGAACGACAGCGTGACGAGGATGCTGCCATCGCCATATCCCAGTTGATCGAGGCGCAACGCGAACAGGCCGGAGACTGCGACCGCAACGACACCGCGCGGCGCGATCCACGCGACCAGCAACCGCTCGTTCCACGGAATCTTGCTGAAGGCCAGCGCGACCAGCACCGTTGCCGGGCGGACGAGGAACAGCAGCGCGAGGAGGAAGGCGATGAAGCGCCACTCGAACAGGCGCAGTACCTCGAAGTTGAGCGACGCCGACAGGAGCACGAACACGCCTGAAATGAGGAGGACGGTGACATTCTCCTTGAACGGGTGAATGTCGCGCAGGGAATCGAGGCGCATGTTGGCCACCGCGACGCCCATCACCGTCACGGCGAGCAGGCCGGTCTCCTGCTGGATCAGGTTGGACAGCACGAATGTCCCGATCACCGCCACCAGCAGGACCGGGGCCTTGAGATATTCGGGCACGTGGCCGCGCGGGAAGGCCCAGGCGATCGCGCGCGCCGTGGCATAGCCGATGAGCCCGGCGACCACCGCCGCACCCAGCAGTGCGGCGACGACCGAGAGCAGGGTGCCGCCTTCATCGACGCGGCGCAGGTACTCGTAGGTGATGACGGCGCAGAGCGCGCCGAAGGGATCGTTGACGATCGCTTCCCACTTGAGGATCGCGCGCGGGCGCGGGGCGACGTTGCTCTGGCGCAGCAGCGGGATCACCACCGTCGGCCCGGTCACCACGAGAATCCCCGCGAACAGGATCGCGACCGGCCAGACAAGCCCCGCCACGTAATAGCAGGCGAGGGTGCCGAGCACCCAGCCCAGCGGGATGCCGATGACCATGAGCCGCGTGACGGCGCCCTCGGTCTTGCGTAATTCGCGGAAATTAAGGCTGAGGCCGCCTTCGAACAGGATGAGCGCCACCGCCACCGAAACCATGGGTTCGAGAAGTTCGCCGAAAGTCCGTTCCGGCACGATCAGCCCGGTCACCGGCCCGGCAAGGACACCGGCGGCGAGCATGAGGGCGATGGCAGGCCAACCAGTACGCCAGGCGATCCACTGCGCGCCGATCCCGAGAATACCGATCAGCGCGAAGACGAGGGCTTGTTGCTCCATAGACAGGAGGTAACCGCTGAAGACCGCAAAAGTAACCGGCGGAGGCAGTTTTTACCCGGCGGAGGCGCGACTTGCCAGCATGGCGGAGGCAGATCGACCGGCCGCGACGGCTGTGTCGCCAGATTGTCATCGCCATAACGCGGATCGCTGGCTGTCCGGTCTTGGTCTTACGGGACAGGCCTATGAAACGCATGAATTTCCGCATGACATCGGGATACCGGCTCTCGCGGCGACGCTGAGCATTGCGACCGATCATGGCGAGGTGTTGCGGGGCTTGGCGCTCGCCTGCGATGTTGATCCGGACGGCCGCCTTACCGATCTCGCGGAGATAATCAGGCATGAGAAGGACTGAAGCTGCCGCGATATTCTCCTCAATCAAAATCTTGCTGTAAGATTGCGATAAATTGCCACGTTGCTGAATTTTGTCCCTTGTTTTTCTCGCAAGTCATTAGCATTAGCAGCGCGCACAAAACATGAGGGATTCTCACGTGTCAAAGTCTCGCCTTCGCCTATCATCGGCGCGCGTTGCGCCTGCTTATCTTGCGCTTTCGTGCGTCGGGTTCGCTGCCGCTCCGGCGTTCGCACAGGATGCCGAAGGCGACCCCGCTGCGCGGAGTCTTGGCGGCGTGACTGTTTCCGACACCGCGATCGAAGAAACTCCGTACCGCACGCCCAAGGCAGACTCGCCCAAGTACACCGCGCCGCTGCTCGATACGCCCAAGACGGTCATCGTCGTGCCGTCGCAAGTGATCCAGGACACCGGCTCGACGACGTTCGTGGAAGCGCTGCGCACTGTGCCGGGCATCACCTTCGGTGCAGGCGAAGGTGGCAACCCACAGGGCGATCGTCCACTGATCCGCGGTTTCGATGCTCAGGGCAGCACGTATATCGATGGAGTACGCAGCGTCGGCGGGCAGTCGCGCGAAATCTTCGCCATCGAGCAGATCGAGGTCGTCAAGGGCAGCGATTCCACCATGGGCGGTCGTGGCAGCGCCGGAGGTAGCCTGAACCTCGTCAGCAAGATGCCTCATCTCGGCACCACCGCACAGGCCGATCTCAGCTACGGCACTGACGACTACAAGCGTGCAACCATCGATGCGAACTACCAACTCGGCGACATGGCGGCGGTGCGGATCAACGGCATGTGGCACGATGCCGACGTCGCCAAGCGCGACGTGGTGACCTACAACCGCTGGGGCATCTCCCCTTCGGCAGCTCTCGGGCTGGGCACCTCGACCCGCGCCTTCATCAACTACTATCACATGCAGAGCGACGACATTCCCGATCCGGGCATTCCGTTCGAGCGCACTGCTGCCCAAGTGACTTCCGCCAGCCTGCTGAAGATCGAGCCCGCCGACGTCAAGCGCAGCACCTTCTACGGGTTGGCCAACCGCGACTTCCGCAAGACCAACACCGATGAACTGCTGATGCGCGCCGAGCACGATCTGTCCGATACGATCCGCCTGCGCGCGACCGGCAAGTATGCCAACGTCAAGCAGTCCTACATCATCACCCAGCCCGACGACAGCCAGGGCAACGTCCAGAACGGCCTCGTCTGGCGCCGCGCCAACACACGCTGGAGCGACGTGGACTCGATGGTCGGCCAGCTCGATCTGTCGGGCAAGTTCACGACCGGCGGCATCGAGCACTCGTTCTCGACCGGCTTCGAGAGCAGCTGGGAGCAGTCCAAGCGCGGCACTTACAACGTCAGCACCAACGTCACTGCGGTCAACACGGGAACCGGACGCTGCAGCGCTGCACAGCAGGCGGCTTACAACTGCACCAGCCTGACCAACCCCAACCCCTACGATCCGTGGCAGAACATATCTTCCGACGGGACCACGATCGTGCCCATCGCGAAGAGCGCTGCCAGCGCCAAGACGGAAGCGACGACTTACGCGCTTTACGCAGCCGATACGGTGACCATCACCGACTTCCTGCTGCTCAACCTGGGCGCGCGCTACGACTGGTACGACACGACCGCGAAAACGCTGACCACTGGCGTTGCCCTGAGCAACAAGGAGCACTTCTTCAACTACCAGGCCGGCCTCGTGCTCAAGCCCAAGGAGAATGGCAGCGTCTACGTTTCGATCGCCAAGTCCTCCACGCCTGCCGGCAGCATGCTGGGCGAAGGGTCGGAAGGTAACGCCCTCGCTGCGGGGCTCGATCTGAAGGCCGAAGTGACCAAGTCCTATGAGATCGGCACGAAGTGGTCGTTCTTCGATGACGCATTCGGCCTTAACCTCGCGCTGTTCAAGACCGATACGGACAATGCCCGCATCACCGACAACAGCGTGGTGGTGTTCCAGGGCAAGCGCAACATCAAGGGCGTCGAAGTGGGCTTCAACGGCAAGCCGCTGTCATTCTGGAGCGTCTTCGGCGGCTATACCTACATGGACTCGGAGATCGGCTTTGCCGGCACCGGCAATGTCAACAACGGCAAGGCGTTCCCGAATACGCCTAAGCACAGCTTCACCGCATGGAATACCTTCGAGATTCCCGGCGGCTATCAGATCGGCGGCGGCGCGATCTACAACTCGAAGCAGTACGGCGGCTACGGCACGGTTATTCTCAACAGCGTGACCTATGACGTTACCCGCTCGATTCCCAGCTACTGGCGCTTCGACGCAATGGCGTCGGCTCGCATCACCGACAACATCTCGTTGCGGGCCAACGTCCAGAACCTCACCAACAAGAAGTACTACGACAAGACCTACTCGACCCACTTCGCGACTATCGCACCAGGCCGTTCGGCCTTCGCGACGCTGTCGCTGAAGTACTGATCGATCCGGTGAAGTCGCAGGCGCCCGCTCCCTTCAGGGGGCGGGCGCTGCTGCGTCCGGACGATACATGCAGAACCGAATTTAATTGCTTTTTTTGCAATTAGTGGGTTGCCCCTCGGGCGACCTGCCTCCTAGACTGCACGGGTAGTCATATGGAGTGAGGTTTTGGAGACAGTTTCGATCGTACTTTTTCTGCTGCTGGCGGTCGTCGTCAGTGGCGCCGTTGCGAGGATGATGCCGTTCTCGATACCTACGCCGCTGGTCCAGATCGTGCTGGGCGGCGTGATCGGAATGTCCACTTCGCATCGGGTCGAACTCGATCCGGAACTGTTCCTTTTCCTGTTCCTGCCACCGCTGTTGTTCCTTGACGGGTGGCGCATCCCCAAGGACGAACTGTTCAAGGATGCGTCCACCGTGGTGGAGCTTGCCCTTGGGCTCGTGCTCATGACCGTGATCGGAATGGGTTTCCTGATCCACTGGATGATCCCGGCGATGCCGCTCGCGGTGGCCTTTGCGCTCGCCGCAGTCGTCTCGCCGACCGATCCGATCGCGGTTTCGGCCATCGCCGCCCGCGTGCCGATCCCGAAGCGCATGATGCACATCCTCGAGGGTGAATCGCTGCTCAACGATGCCTCCGGCCTCGTCTGTCTGCGCTTCGCGGTTGCCGCGGCTTTGACCGGCACCTTCTCGGCCGGCAGCGCGACGCTCAACTTCTTGTGGGTGGCGGGCGGCGGCCTTGCCATCGGCGTCGTGGTGACGCTGGTGGTGACCCGCGTGAAGGCCTGGGTGACGAAGCGCTGGGGTGAGGACACCGGCTCCCAGATTCTCGTCAGCCTGCTGATCCCCTTCGGCTCCTACCTGCTGGCCGAGCATTTCCACGCGTCCGGCATTCTCGCGGCGGTCAGTGCGGGCGTGACGATGACGTATGCGGAGATTTCGCGGCAGGCGCTCGCGGTCACCCGCATGCGTCGCAATTCGGTTTGGGATATGATCCAGTTCACCCTGAACGGCATCATCTTCGTGCTGCTTGGCGAGCAGATGCCGGGCATCCTTGCCGGTGCTCGCCAGACCGTGGCAGTGACCGGGCATAGCGAGGCGTGGTGGCTTGCGATCTATACCCTTGCGATCGTCGCGGGCCTTGCGACCTTGCGCTTCGTATGGGTGTGGGCATCGCTCAAGCTGACGATCCTGCGCAAGGCCAAGCGGGGCGTCGGCGTGCAGACGCCCGACTGGCGCCTGATCGCCGCGACCTCGGTGGCGGGCGTACGCGGCGCCATTACGCTCGCCGGTGTATTGACCCTGCCGCTGACGCTGAACGATGGAACGCCGTTCCCGACCCGCGATCTGGCGATCTTCCTGGCGGCCGGTGTGATCGTGGTTTCGCTGGTCCTGGCAAGTATCGCTTTGCCGTTCCTGCTGAAGGGGCTTGCCATGCCACCCGAACCGGCCCGTCAGGCGGAGGAGGATTCTACCAGGATTGCCGTTGCGGAAGCCGCGATCCAGGCCATAGAGCGGCATCAGCATGCCCTTGCCGAAACTCATGGCGAGGCCGACATCTTCGCCGATGCCGGCGGCCAGGTGATGACCCTCTACCGCGAGCGTATCGAGGGTCTGAGCGAGCGCCAGTCGGCCGAGGCCCGGACCGGCGACAGGCTGCTGCGCGATTTCCGCCTCGTCGGCGTCCGCGCGGAAAGGGCGGCGCTGTCGCAGATGCTGCGTGGGCGTAGCATCAGCAGCGAGACGGCTCGCAAGCTCACGCGCGAACTCGACTTGTCCGAAGCCCGCTTTTCTAGCGGGGCGGCGTAAGCCTGTCGGGGGCGAGCAGCTTCTCCAGTTCCTTGCCCGCTGGCTGGCGTCGCTCGCCCAAGGCATCAAGTGTGGCAAGCGCCATGGCTCGGTAGGGCGCCATCAACGCGGGGTCGTCGGTGGCGATGGCGCGAAAGTGGCGGGCCACGGTTCCTGCGTCGCCCCGCAGGACCGGGCCGGAGAGTGCTGCCATGCCCTTGCTCAGACTGTTCTCGAGCGCGGCACGGGCGAGCGGGGCAAGAAAGTCACCCGGCCGGTCGATGCCCGCCCGCCGCAAGGCATCGCTTGAGCCGGCAATGAGGGTGACCAGATGATTGGCCGCATGGCACAAGGCAGCATGGTATAGCGGCCGGTGCTCTTCGGCGACCTCGACGCCGGTTCCGCCAAGCGCGCGGACGAGCGCCATCCCTGCATCAGTGGCGGCCGCACTTGATCCCGTCACTGCGAAGTGAGCCTGTGCCATGCGCGCGACCTCGGTATGCGGGTCGCCGGTAAATGTCATTGCCGGGTGGACCGCCGCGGTCCGGGCGCCGATGGCCTCCAGGCAGGACAGGGGAGCCGTCCCGCTGCCGCCGCTGAGATGGCAGACGAAAGGGACCACGGGCAGGGGCCATTGCGCCAGGTCGGCGGCCAGCGGCGCGATCGCGTCGTCGGCAACGGCGATGACGAGGGTATCGCAGTTCGTGGCCAGAGCCTGCAGGTCTTCGGCGGCCTCGCATGATGGCCCCACTTCCCGCATCATATCGATGGTGCGGGCAGGGGTGCGACCCCATATCAGCAAGGGCTGATGCGAACGATCGCGCAGCCCCAGCGCAAAGGCGCGCGCGACGCGCCCGGTTCCGATGATGCCGATGCGTTCGGCGATGGACGTGACAGTCATGACGGCTGCCTAGCGCGTCGCTTCGCAAGTTGCACGACCTTGGGCAATCCCGCATAGCTGGCCGGGCAAGGAAACAAACGGGCGAGACGACATGATCGAGATGGTGATCGAGCAACGGCGGCGTAGCCTTGGCGGCGGTCTGGACGTAGGACGGGTGCTGCCTTTCGCCAAGCGTCGCATGGTCGGGCCGTTCGTGTTCTTCGATCATATGGGGCCGCTTGACGTGGCGGCCGGCGCGGACCGCAGCCTCGATGTGCGACCGCACCCGCACATTGGGCTGTCGACGGTGACGTACCTGTTTTCCGGAGAGATCGTTCACCGCGACAGCGTCGGTTCGCATCAGGCGATCCGCCCGCAGGAAGTGAACTGGATGACCGCAGGCAGCGGGATCACGCATAGCGAACGCTTCGAAAAGGCGCGCGCTGTCGGTGACCATCTCCACGGCATCCAGGCCTGGGTGGCCTTGCCGGAAGGCGACGAGGAGGTCGCGCCCTCGTTCTCCCATCACGCCGGTGCCGACCTTCCGCAATGGAGCGAAGCCGGAGTTCGCGGCCAACTCATTGCCGGCAGCGCCTATGGCCTGACCGCAGGGGCTCGAACGCATTCGCCGCTGTTCTATGCGCATCTCGACCTCGATGCGGGTGCTAGGGCGGAAGTGCCTTCGGATCATGCCGAGCGGGCGGTCTATGTCGCCACCGGAGCCGTCGAAGTCGACGGCACGCGGTACGAGGCGGGTCAGATGCTGATCCTGGGCGCAGACGTATCCAGCATCGTCGCCGCGACCGGATCGACGGTAATGGTGCTGGGCGGCGAGCCGGTCGGCGAACGTTTCCTGTACTGGAACTTCGTTTCATCTTCCAAAGACCGCCTCCGGCAAGCGGCGGAGGACTGGAAGGCAGGTCGCATGAAGCTTCCGGACGCGGACGATCAGGAGTTCATTCCGCTGCCGGATGACCCGTTCCTGAAGTAGCTGGCCCTGAAACCGCAGACGATGGCCTGATCCGGGTGCCTGCGGCTCATTCCGGAACACCGGGGGTTCCAATATGCCGCACCGCACCTATATAGGCGGTTCCGGTACGCCCGCGTTACGATGGACGGCCCTTGGACGGGAGAGCCCCATTCGTCCGTAATCCGGAAAGCTGAACATGTATTTTCTCGCCCGCTGCCCCCTGGTCCCATGCTGAGGCCGCGGCGGCGCGGTATCGCCTCGGTCAATGCTGAAGTGCGCGACGGGATCGTTCCCGCCGCAGGCGCGCTCGCGAAGACACGTGATGAAGGACCTGCGGAATCGGGCGCAAACTACCGTTTCATAGCGCTTATCATCGCTTCGGCATTGTTCATGGAATTCGTCGATGCGACCGTGCTCGCCACGGCGTTGCCGACGATGGCGAAAGACTTCTCCGTGCGTCCGCAGGAGATGAGCGTCGCATTGACGTCCTATCTGCTCGCGCTCGCGATTTTCATTCCTGCATCGGGATCGCTGGCCGACCGGTTCGGCTCTCGGACGATCTTTCGCAGTGCCATCCTGCTGTTCGTCCTGGGGAGCCTCGCTTGCGGACAATCGCGCTCGCTCGAGATGATCGTCGTGTCGCGTTTCGTTCAGGGCATGGGCGGGGCAATGATGATTCCGGTCGGGCGATTGGTGCTCCTGCGGTCGGTCGCCAAGCGTGATATGGTCAATGCCATGTCCTGGCTGCTGGTGCCTGCCCTGATCGGTCCGATACTCGGGCCGCCGTTGGGCGGTTTCATCGTGACCTATCTGGACTGGCGCTGGATATTCTACATCAATCTGCCGATGGGCATCCTGGGCTTCTGGCTCGTCGGCCGCTACATCGCCAACATCCGTGAGGATGATCCCGGCCGTTTCGATACGCCCGGCTTCATTCTGAGCGGCCTGTCGCTGGGCTGCCTGCTGTTCGGCTTCGAGATGGTAAGCCGTCCGGGCGAGGGCGCGATGGCGGCAATCCTCGTCGGCATAGGGCTGACCGCAGGCATCCTCTATATCCGTCACGCCCGTGACCGTGAAGGCGCCATCCTCGACCTCGGCCTGCTGCGGGATCCGACGTTTCGACTGTCCGTTATCGCGGGGTCGATCACGCGTATCACGCAAGGCGCCCAGCCCTTCCTGCTGCCGCTGATGATGCAGGTGGGGCTCGGCTTCACGGCGGCCAAGAGCGGGACGATCACAGTCGCGACGGCGATCGGCTCGCTGGCCATGAAGAGCTTCGCGCAGCGGGTTCTGCGCCGTTTCGGCTTTCGTCGCGCGCTGATCTGGAATGGCATCATCGCCACTGGAGGCTATGCCGTCTGCGGGCTGTTCGGCCCTGCCTGGCCGACCTGGGCCATGTTCGCCGTGCTGGTCCTGTGCGGCTTCTTCATGTCCTTCCAGTTCACGGCATACAACACGATTGCATATGATGGCGTCGACAAGCAGCACATGAGCCGGGCCACCGCGTTCTATTCCACGTTCCAGCAACTGATGTTGTCTTTGGGTATCTGCGTGGCGGCAATGGCGCTGCACCTCGCCATGCTCGCCAATGGCAATTCGGCACCGACCTCGCGGGATTTTTCGGTGGCTTTCTGGGTTGTTACCGCGATCTCGCTTACTGCTACGTTCTGGAACCTGCGTTTCGCCAGCGACGCGGGCGCAGAGATCAGCGGCCACGCCGAGGAGACCGAGGCATCGCCGGAACAGCGTTCGGCCGCCTGACGGTCAATGCAAACGCGCTTTCAGAAGAGGGCGCAGCAGATAATTGAGAACACTGCGTTTTCCAGTGAGGATATCGACTTCGGTCACCATCCCCGGGATGATGGGCAAGGCCTTGCCATCCCGCATGAGATGGGCGCCATCGGTGCGGACGAACACTTGATAATAGGCCTCCTTTCCACGTACGGTTTCCTCCTCGATCGTATCGGCACTGATCCGCTCGACCCGCCCGTTAAGGTCGCCATAGACGGTATAGTCATAAGCGGTGATCTTGACCTTTGCCGACATGCCGGGGACGAGAAACGCCACATCGCGCGGACGCACACGGGCTTCGATGAGCAGCCTATCTTCGATGGGTGTAACCTCCATGATCGGTTCTCCGGGCTGAACGACACCTCCGCGCGTATTGACGAGCACCGTATTGATCCGGCCCCGCACGGGTGAGCGGATTTCGGTGCGTCGTAACTGGTCGTCACGCTGCTGGACGATGGGCGTGACGGCGCTCAGCTCGGCCTGCTTGTTCGCCAGTTCGGTATAGGCCTCCTGGGCATAGGTATTTTCAAGTTCGACCAGCTTGCCCGTATAAGTTGCAATGTCCTGCCGCAGCTTGAGCGCTTCCATCTCGCTGACGACCTTTCGCGCGGTCAGCGGTTGTACGATGGCCAGTTGTCCTCGTGCTATGCCGATCTGCTGTTGCAAAGTTCGGCGTCCTTCCTCCAGCTTGCCGCGTCGGGAAACGAACAATTCGCGCTCTGACTGTGCCAGAGCGCTATCGGGGGCGATCTCGCGCGGAAAGTTGATCGAACTCCTGTTCAGGACCTCTGCCTGCAGTCGGGCTATGGCGGCCTGCAGAACGGCTGCCTGATTGGCGGATTCCTCGTAGGAAGTCCGGAAATGCGTGGGGTCGAGGCGGACAAGAGGCTGTCCGTGCACGACGATGTCGCCCTCGCTGACCAGAAGATCCGCCAGGATGCCACCCTCGAGGCTCTGGATCTTCTGCATGCGGCTGACTGGAACCACTCGCCCTTCGCCGCGCGTGACTTCGTCGATGCGCGCGAAGGCCGCCCACAGGATGGCTATGACGATGCTTGCGATCATCGTCCACAACAGTGGGCGAAATAGGGGATGCGTGCCGGCTCGGAAGGGGTCGCCGAGTTCGCGATGCAATCCGTGCGCCGAGAAGCCTTCAACCGCCATATGTCGCTCCCGCCGCCATGCGCTCGGGCGCCTTTACCTGATTGCCGGAGACGACGTTGCCAACCGGCCCGTCCATCACCACGCTGCCATCGCGCATAACGATGACGCGTTCAACCAGCGCCAGCATTGAGCGCTTGTGCGTCGTCAGGACCAGCGTGCGATCGCCCAGCCAGGTCTGCAGCCGAGCGACAACGTGGTCCTCCGCCGCCTGGTCGAAAAATGCGGTTGCCTCATCGAGCAGCACGATTTGCGGGTCCTGCAGGATCACCCGGGCCAGTCCCACCGCTTGCCGTTGGCCGCCCGAAAGGCTGCGACTGCCTAGGAGGGGCATGTCCAACCCCATGGCATTGGCTCGCACGAAACGGCCGAGCCCTACGTCATCCAGCGCCGCGAACATCTCGGCGTCCGATATGGCCCCCCCTTCGAGATTGAGGTTTTCTCGCAAGGTTCCCTGCATGAGGGCGACATCCTGCGGCAGGAAGCCGATGGCCGCCCGTCGGTCGGACGGGTCGATTTGCATGAGGTTCATCCCGTCCAGCATGACATTGCCCGAGGTGAGGTCGCCGAGGCCGGACAACAGGCGCAGCAATGTGGATTTCCCCGCGCCGTTCCCTCCCAGTATCGCGACTTTCTCTCCGGCGGCGATCGTGAGCGCGCTTACGTCGACGACCGGCGGTCCGTCGTCGTACCTAACCGCGGCATCAGCGAGCATGAACTGTCCGCGTAATCGTTCCACGCGGACGAACGCGCGATGCTCCGGCCGCTCGACCGGCGCGGCCATGAGCTGATCAAGCCCCTCGAGGGCGACGCGAGTATGCTGCCACCGTGCCAGTATGCCCGCCGCCTGCGACATCGGCGCAACGGCTCTGGCCCCAAGGAGCGAACATGCGACCAGCGCGCCGACGGTCATCGCGCCTTCACCAATGCGGTACACGCCAAAGGCGACGATGCCGACGTAACAGAACTGCTGCACCATCCCTGCGCCGTAAGTGAGCGCACTCGACAGGGAATGGCTGTGCCGGGCGGTTTCTGCCAGTTGTGCGGTCAGCGTTTCCCAAAGCTGCATGGCCCGTCCTTCGCCGCGCCCCGCCTTGATAGCTTCCAGATTTTCCACCGCTTCGATCAGGAGGCTGTTCTTTATCGCGCCTTCGCGCAGGTTCCGGCGAGAAAAGTCGGCCAGGCGACGCTGCATCATCAGACTGGGAAAGACCATCAGCATGATGGCAGCGATCGGCACCAGCACGACCGGCCCGCCGATCAGCGCGATGATAGCCAAGAATATAAGCGTGAAAGGAAGATCGCTTGCGATTGCGGCACTTGACGAGGTGAAGAACTCGCGAACGCTCTCGAACTCACGGATTTGACTGGTGAAAGCACCAAGCGAGGCAGGACGTGCCGAAAGCCGTGTCTGCAATACTCTTGCAAACAACTGTGTCGATAGGCGGAGGTCGAGGTTCTTGCCCATCGCGTCGAGAAGGTGCCCGCGCATGTAGCGCAGCACAGCCTCGAACACGATGGCCATCACGACGCCGCTAGCCAGTATCCACAAGGTGTCAAAAGCCGAATTGGGTACGACCCGGTCATAGACCTGCATGGCAAAAAGGGCCGTTGCGATGGCAAGGAGGTTGGCCATCATCGCTCCGAGCGCCACCTCAAGGTAGGCGCGGCGATATTTCCTCAAGGCGCCGAAAAACCAGTGCCGGCCATCGGTCGTCGCGAAAGCGCCTAATCTAGCCTCGGACTTGAAGCGGGGCTTGGCGAAAACCGCAACGCCAGCGTACACATCCGCCAGCTTGGCGACCGGCATTTGCTGGATGCCGCCATCGGCATCGGGCAGCCGCAGTACAGCCAGGTCCCCCTCCAGTGCAGTCAAGACTACGCTGTTGCCATCATCGAGAAGCAGCAGGGCCGGTAGCAGATAATCCGGCAGGTCAAGATCGCATCGCCGTACTTGTGCGGACATGTCGAGCCGACGCATGGCGCGTGGTACCATGTCCAGAGGCAGTCCGCCATCGGCCAGAGGCATCCCGTCGCCCAGTTCGCTCGCGCTGGTGTGCCGCCCTAGCATCGCGGCGAGCAGCACGAGGCCTTCACGCAAGGGATCGCGCTTGCGCACCGATGGCCCAAAGTCGTCCGACATTGCTTTCATCACGGGAGGTCCCTCGGCAATGCGACAAGGTCGGAAAGTTTCCCTAGCTGCGCGGCTATCCGATATTAAATTCTGATCGTCTGCAGCTTCACTTCATTAAGCGACCGCAGCGCATCGAAATGTTCGCGCTGTATTGTCACCAGATCGACGATATCCCGCCGCCCAACCTCGAATTGCTCCCTGTAGAGGCCGATCAAGCTGCCAGCGCCGGCCACTTGCGCATGCAGTGCCTGTGCCTGCTGTTCCAGTGCGGTCGCGCTCGTCGTGAGATTTCGGAGCTCGCGTGAAATATCACGCCGGACGGCGGTCTCCTTCAACTGCGCAGCATTCACTCGCTCCCTTGCCGCGTTCGCGCGATCAAATGACGAAAACCCCTGCATCGGCGTCATGCGCAGGCGCAGGGCGACCACTGCGTCGCTGGCCATTCTTCCGCCGATTTCACGATTGAGGGCGGTTGCCTCGAGATTTATACGGGGCAACATCGCCGAGCGAGTATCGTCGAACTGTGCACGGGTGTAATGCGTTTCCTCCAGAGCCTTGAGATATCTCGGTGCCTCGTCGATCAACGCATCGATGTCCTGAGTTTCAAGATATCGGATCATCGAGATCGGGGTGGGCTGTTCCAGATGTTCAGGCAATGCGCCGACAAGCGTTTCGAATTGTGCGGCCGCGGCGGCAGCCTGACCATCATCGCTGGCGAGCTTTTGACGCGCACGCGCCAGTTCGAGCTGCGTGCGATCAGGCTCGCTGCGATCGGCGTATCCGCTGTCTGCCCGCATCTCCGTCATGTGCGAGAGGCCGGTCAGCGCCGAGATCTGGTCGAGATCGACCTCACGCTGGAGCCGCGCCAATACAACGTCGAGGTAGATTTCGATCACGTCGCGCGCAGCTTCGTCGCGGGCGATCGACCAATCAGCACGGCGCTGTCGTTCGGTCGCCCGTGCGCTGCCGACTTTGCTTCGGGTCTGGCCCCAGTCATGAACCATCTGCGCGGCCGTCACCTCGTAAGCCCATTGGTCTGGCGAGACCTCTTGCGGTCCGCCTGATGCAGAAATCGAAGGCAGGTACCCAGATCGCGCGACGTCGACATCGGTATGGGCGGCCTTGACCTCCGACCGTGCGGCGGACAGCGTCGGATCCCTTGCGATCGCTGCGGCTACAGCGTCCTCCACCGTCATAGCCTTTGCGTGTTGCGTGCTCGGGCCAAAGACCGAGAAAGCGATCATGCCGAGAATGAACAGAGCATCTGCGCGACTTTCCCTGGCTGCCCTCACACGACGACCTGGACGGTATTGTCCTCGACCAGAATGGTATTCGTCCCGAAAGCGTAGACGTCGTATACGAGTCCATCGAGCGTCTGCGTCGATCCGGTGCCGACCGCGCCCGTGATGTTCAACACATCATTGGATTCACCGGTGATTTGCAGGACATGCGTTGCATCGGTAATCGCGCTGACTTCCGACGCTGTGAGCGTCAGCACGCTGCCGCTGTCGCCTGAACCGAGATCGATGCGTTCGATACTGGCTAGGGTGCCCACGCCGGGCGCGCCATAGTCGAGATCGATGCCGTTGCCGAGCAGCACCGTATCGAATCCTGCACCACCGTTGATGGTCGAGAAGTTCGCGGCCAGAACCTCGACGGTGTCATTGCCCGGCCCGGCCAGCACGTGGTCGCCCGTGCCCACCTCGAAGATCAGATCATTGCCACCATTACCGTTGATGTGCTCCGCTCCGGTAGTGCCTGACATGACGTCATCGGCCAGCGAGCCGTTCACATCGATCTGCCCCAGGTTGAGCGACAGGCCATTGGGGCTTAGCGAGAGGCCGTATATCGCGCTCTCATGGCCCTGAGGATCGGTTGCAACCATCCCAAGCGATATCTGGGAGCCGAGATTGAGGATGTCGGTAATGTTCAGGCCCAACTGCGTCAGCACGGTCGGGCTGAGCAGATTGAGTGTGAAGTGACCGCTGTTATCAGCAGTAAGAGGCAGCAATTCGACGTTCAATGCAGGTGTTACGACCCGGATCACAACCGTCGAATTCGGTTCCGTTGTTCCACTGACACCGAATTGCGGGTTGAGCGGGTTGAGGCTCACCGCAAGGCCGAACCCTCCAATCGTCGGAGGCGCGTCGATGTTCGTCGCGACGTCTATCGTTGCAACGTTGCTGGCGTTGCCGGCAGTGTCTTCGCTGGAAACCGAGACCTGAGCGTCCAGCAATTGTGCCCAGTCGAGTCGAACGCCAAGGTCAGTCAGCAGGTTGAGCGAGGTCAGACCGCTATTGTCCGCTGCAACCACGGTTTCAGTCGTGATGCCACCCACGTTAGCTGAGACCGTCAATTGTGTGTTGGGCTCGGCGGATATGGTGAGCGCGCTGGCTAGCAGGGACAGCAGCGGGGTCGCAGGAGGAGAGGTATCGATCACAAAATCGACGGGTGAAGATTCTTCTCCTCCGCCGATATTGGCCGACACGCTTGACGCACCGTCGGGCAACCCGCCTCCGGGCGCAATGGTGAGAACGACAACGCCGGCCAATATGTCGCCAACCGACAGAACGTGAGTTGTCTGTGCCTGATATCCGCCCTGACCGTTCAGCGTTGCCGTGACTTGTTGCCCCGCCTGCATCGTCGGTCTGAGTGCGACGTCGACCTGAACTCCGTCAGCAGCCTCATTGGCGTTGATGTAACCGTCGTCCGCTTCAATCACTGCTATCGTCAACGGTGCTATGTCCGGTGCAATCAGGACGGCCGGGCCGCTCTCATTGCCTGCAGCGTCGATAGCGATCGCGCTCACCGTCTCGTTGGCGATCAAGGGCGCGAGCAAGGGCAGGCTGAACTCGCCATTGCCATCGATGGCGATCACGACCGGATTGGCGGTGTCGCCATCGATCACGATCCGCACCGTACTGTTCGGTTCCGCCGATATGAGCAGCAACTCGCCGCCCGAAACCAGCGTAAGAACAGGAGCCGCCGGAGGAATGGCATCGACCGTGATGCTGGTGCTCGGGCTTGAGTTGCCGGCCGCATCGATCGCCATGGCTTCCACCACGGTGGCATCGGGTAGAGAACCTGCCGGGGTGAATATCCACAGCCCGTTTTCATCGACGATGGCTTCGCCAAGAGGGACGCCGAGACCATCGGTGAGGATGACCGTTGCGCCAGCCTCTGCCGTGCCTGTTATGGTGCCGCCGCTGCTCGGATCGATTGTCGGTGCGCTCGGCGAGATGGCATCGACCGTGATGCTGGCGGGAAGGCTGACGTTGCCTGCGGCATCGACTGCGACGACGTCGACAAGGGCATCGTTCGGCAGGGCGAGGTCGGGTATGAAAACCCAGTTGCCCTCGTTGTCTGCCGTAGTCTCCCCGATCGGGTTGCCTAGCGGGTCGCGCAGGAAAAGCGTCACCCCCGGCTCGGCTGTGCCTTCCAGTAACAAACCCGTCGTGGGGTCGATGGTGGGGGGAGCCGGAGCTATGCCATCCACGGTCGTGCTGATAGGCCCACTCACGTTGCCTGAGGCATCGACGGACACAGCAATCACTACAGTGCCGTCTGGCAAGGGGAGCAGCGGTGTAAAGGCCCAGTTGCCCTGCGGATCCGTAGTGACCTCTCCAAGCGGCAAGCCGAAATCCGGAACGGTCGATGCGACCGTGACCAGCCCCCGCGCGCTTGCTTGTGGCGAGAAGGCGGCAAATGTGTTGCCGGTCCCGTCCATCAACACCACCGTCGAATTCGGCTCTGCCGTGCCGGTGACGATCGAGCCGTTGGTGGGGTCGATCGTAGGGTCAACTGGCGGTGAGGAGTCTACCGTCGTGCTCGTCTGTGGACTGACATTGCCCGCTGCATCCTGGGCCGTCGCGATGACAATGGTGCCGTCCGGCAGGGGAGTGCGGGGTGTGTAGCTCCAGTTTCCGTCGCCGTCCGCCGTGGTTTCACCGACGGCATTACCGTCACCATCGGTCAGAACAAGAAGAGAATCAGCCTCTGCAGAGCCAGTGAGTTCACTCCCGTTCGTAGCGTCGATGCTGGGCGCGGCGGGGGCCACGCCATCGACGGTCGTGGTGGAAGGTGCACTCGTATTACCGGCAACATCCTGCGCCGTGGCTTTGACAATCGTACCGTCGGGAAGGGTAGTGGTAGGCGTGAAGCTCCAGGCGCCATCAGTGTCGGCGGTGGCCAGCCCGATCGGATTGCCGTTATCATCGACAAGAGAAATAATACTTTCCGGTTCCGAGGTTCCAGTTATCACCCAGCCGTTGGTCTGTGCGATTTCAGGTGGTGCAGGGGGCTCGGCATCGACGACGATGGAATAGGGCGCGCTGACGTTTCCCGCCCCATCGCGCGCCACGGCATAGACGGTAGTTCCGTCAGGCAACGGAGACGTCGGCGTGAAAACCCATGTACCGTTGCCGGCCACGACCACCTGCCCGATCGCATTGCCGGCACCATCGGTGAGGATCACCGTGGCGCGCGGCTCGCCCGTGCCGGAGAGCACGTTGCCCCTGGACGGTGACATGTCGGGAGCCTCAGGTGCGACCGCATCGACGGATGCGCTGGCAGACGGACCGATGTTGCCCGCCGCATCACTGGCAACCGCGATGACGATGCTTCCGTCCACTAGTGGAGGCGATGCCGCGAAGGTCCAGGTGCCGTCCGCATCGACGAGGGCCTGACCGATCGGATTGCCGTCACCATCGGAAAGGGTCACGGTCGAATAGGGTTCCGCCGTGCCGGATACGGTTGTCGCGTTGGGCGCCGCAAAATTCGGGGCGGCAGGTGGCGCTGCATCTATTGTGATGTCGGACGGAAGGCTGGTGTTGCCTGCGGCATCGCTTGCAATGGCGGTGAGTGTCGTGCCATCGGCAATCGGGCTGGCGGGGGTGATCGACCAAGCTCCGCTGGCATCCGTCAACGCTTGGCCGATTGCGATACCATCGTCGGAAGTGACTAGGATCATGGCTCCGGGCTCGGCCGTACCGTTGATCTCCATGCCGTTGCTCGGCGCTATGATCGGCGCGTCGGGAGAGACGGCATCGACGGTGATACTCGCCGCCGGGCCGGCCTGTCCTTGCGAGTTGACCGCTGCGGCGTTGACCACAGTGCCGTCCGGCAAAGCGGTTTGAAGGGTGAAAAGCCAGGTTCCATCCGCCCCTATCGCTGCCTGGCCGATGGCATTCCCGGCACCGTCCGTCAAAGCAACGGCGATGCCACTTTGGGCTGCGCCGGTCAGAAAGCTGCCATTCGTGGGGGCAATAGTAGGGGCAGTGGCCGGCGGCGGGATCAGATCGGGTGCCTGCGTGATCGCCACCGCGCTTTGGTTGCCTGCCGCATCAGTAACAGTGACTGTTATAGATTGGCCATCATCCAAAGGACCGGCAAAAAGGATCGAGAATGTACCATCAGCCGCAATGACTGCCGTGTAATCCGTATTGCCGTCACCATCGACGTCAATGGAGACGGTCGCTCCGGGTTCGCCGGTGCCGGTGATGCCGGTGCCGTCCGCAGCGACACTCAGTTCGGTGGCGGCGTCTGGCGGCGTAAGGTCGGGAGCAAGCGTGCTGGCGGTCGGACTGAGGTTTCCAGCGGCGTCGCGGACGGTGACCGTGATGGCTTCAGCGTTTACGAGTGCTGGCGACAGGACAACGGTAAACGTGCCGTCAGCACCTACCGTCGTCGTATAGTTGGCCGTGCCGTTGCCATCGGTATCGACCAGGACCGTCGCGCCAGCCTCTGCGCGGCCGCTGAGACTGTTCCCAGCGGGGGAAACTACCAGATCTGTGGGAGCGCCCGGTGCAGTCGTATCGGGAGGCGTTGGCGGATTTCCGGCACCGCTGCCATTGCCGCCTCCACTGACTGTAGCTGCTACGAGCCCGCCCACGCCAATAGCCGCGAGGGGAATGATCACGCCTGCGCCCAGACCGCTTCCGGATGCTGCTCCGGCTGCAGCAGCCGCTTCCGCAGTTCCGGCCGAAGCCGGAGCGGGAAACCCGGCCATGGCATCCATCGGTACATAGGCCGGTGAGGCGAGGGCAGCGGTAGACCCTTGCGCCAAGTCGGCAACCACCAGATGGTCATCTTGGACCAGCATGAGTTGCGAGAGCTTGGAAGGATCGACGTAGAAATTCGTGATCCTCACGATTTCGCCCGTACGCAGGTGAACGAGCAGGTCCGCACCTTCCCGCGTATAGCCGGCAACGGCCTCCGGCCCGATGTTCAGCGCTACGTTGCTACCTGGGGCAACGGGAACCGAACCGTGAATGGTTTCGATGGGGGCGGAGTGAATGCCGGACAGGTCCGACGCAATCTTGACCTCTATGGGCATTGTGCACCTCCCGCGAAGAGCGGATCGGCTCTCCGTACATCGCATCGAATATAGATGCGCCGAGATTCGCCAATTGCGTTTCCCTCCGATTCCGACGGAATTGGCTGGGAACCGAATGCCTTTGAGACTTAGGGAAAAGTTGCGGGGCATCCTGTAGTCGATAACGGATGCAGTTTATGTAAGACGGCTAATTCCCCCTCTTACCTGAGGTATTCTATTTTACATAAGATACATTATCTACTTAAAGCGCATATCACACCGGGAACCCCGCCTCCAGGAAGTCCATGACCACGCGCGCGCGCATCGGCATGCGCATGCCGCGAAAACCGGTGGCGAGCATGACCGGGATCGGGGGAATTTCCGCATCCGGCATGACCTGCATGACCAGACCACGTGCGAGGTCTTCCTCGACCTGGATGCGTGGCAACAGTCCGATGCCGAGGCCTCCCTTCATCGCGCGCAGCACGGCCTCGCTGGAATTGGCGCGCAGGAAACCCGAGACTTCAAGCTCGCGCCCGTCGATCGGCCATGGCGCCGCCCTTGCGGCATAGCCGTAAGTCAGGCACTGATGTTGTATCAGGTCATCGCCCGATGCTGGCATGCCGTGATGCGCAAGGTATTCGGGCGCGGCAACCAGCACGCGCGGCAACTGGCCAAGCAGCGTGCTTCCGGCGGCGCTTCTGCCATCCCCTGCCCATAGCCACAGGTCCAGCCCGCCATGATCCGCCGCATCGCGCCAGTCGGCGATGAGCAGTTCGATCATCAGGTCAGGATGCTGCGCCGCGACGCTTCCGAGCCGTTGCGCGTAATGGAAGCCGAGCGCCGTGGTCACGCCGACGCGGACCAGTCCGCGCGCTGCTACGGCGCCTGCGAGGTCCGCTTCGGCCAGCCCCATCTGGTCGAGAATCGCCCCTGCATGCTCCAGCAGCCGCTCCCCATCCGCCGTCAGGGCCTGGCTGCGCGTGGTGCGCTGAAACAGGCGCACACCAAAGTGTTGTTCCAGATCGCCGATCGCTCGCGCAATCGTGGTATGGCTGAGGTTCTGGCGGCGACCCAGCGCCGAGAAACTGCCCTCTTCGTTCAGGCGCACGAATAGCCGCAAGGATCGGATCAGGTCACTCATCTGAACGTATATAGCACAAGTGGTGTGCATATTTGATATATTGTCTTCGCACACGCACGGATTGAATGGGGAGCGGCGGCCCCCAGAAGGTCACCGAGATTGAGAGGCATTCCATGACAGATCGTATCGCCCGCGCCGACCTGCGTTCCAAGGTCATGTCCGCAGCCGACGCCGCCGCGCTTATCCATCACGGCCAGACCGTGGGCATGAGCGGCTTCACCGGCTCCGGCTATCCCAAGGCGGTGCCGATGGCGCTGGCCGCGCGGATCGAGGGCGAGCACGCCGCCGGTCGCCCGATGCGGGTGAAGGTCTGGACCGGCGCCTCGACCGGCCCGGAACTCGACGGCGCGCTGGCCAAGGCCGATGGCATCGAACTGCGCCTGCCCTACAACTCCGACCCGATCGCGCGCGAACGGATCAACAAGGGCGAGATGGACTACCTCGACATGCACCTGTCGCAAGTGGCGCCGATGGCGTGGCAGGGGTTCCTTGGCCCCCTCGACGTCGCGGTGGTGGAAGTGACCGCGATCCGGTCCGACGGCTCGCTGGTTCCCTCGTCCTCGGTGGGCAACAACAAGACCTGGCTCGACCGTGCCGACAAGGTGATCCTCGAGGTCAATGCGTGGCAGAACCCTGCGCTGGAGGGGATGCACGACATCTATTACGGCACCGCGCTGCCCCCTGCCCGCGTGCCGATCCCTCTGGTCCGCCCCGACGACCGCATCGGCCAGGCCACGCTGCAGTGCGATCCCGCCAAGATCGTCGCCATCGTCGAGACCGACGCGCCCGACCGCAACCTGCCCTTCACCGCGCCCGACGCCAATGCGCTGAAGATCGCCGATCACATCATCGAGTTCCTCAGCCATGAAGTGGCCAAGGGTCGCCTGCCTGCCTCGCTGCTGCCGCTGCAGTCGGGCGTGGGCAACATCGCCAACGCCGTGCTGACCGGCCTCGTCAATGGCCCGTTCGACGACCTGACCGCCTATACCGAGGTGATCCAGGACGGCATGCTCGACCTGATTGATGCAGGGAAACTGCGCATGGCCTCGGCCACCGCGTTCTCGCTCTCCCCGGAGGCGGCGGAGCGGATCAATGCCGAGATGGCGCGCTATGCCAGCCGGATGATCCTGCGCCCGCAGGAAATCTCCAACCACCCCGAACTGATCCGGCGCCTCGGCTGCATCGCCATGAACGGGCTGATCGAGGCGGACATCTACGGCAACGTCAACTCGACCTGCGTGATGGGCAGCCGCATCCAGAACGGCATCGGCGGCTCGGGCGACTTCGCGCGTAATGCCTATGTCTCGATCTTCATGACACCCTCGACCGCGAAGGGCGGCGCGATCTCGGCGATCGTGCCGCAGGCGGCGCATGTCGACCACATCATGCAGGACGTGGCGGTGCTCGTCACCGAGCAGGGCCTTGCCGACATGCGCGGCCTGACCCCGCGCAAGCGCGCCGCGCTGGTGATCGAGAACTGCGCGCACCCGATGTACCGCGACGCGCTGCGCGACTACTACGACCGCGCATACCACGGCAGCTACGGCCGCCACGCGCCTTCATTGCCGAACGAAGCACTGTCGTGGCACCAGCGCTACATCGATACCGGGACGATGCTGCCGGGCTGATCGCGCAGGCATCACGATCGGAAGGAGCCATCGTCAGTGACGGTGGCCCCTTTCCATGCATGTCGCAGCCGAGCCCGGCATGCGCCATGTATTGCGTATAATTCTCATTATCGTTATCACGGCAAGCGAGAGGGAGGATGCCGTGCCACTCGCAGCGGCACGCGGAAGGCCGGAATTCCGAGCCTGCTGCGTACAGATGCGCGATCACCGACACCGCCTTTGCAACAGGGGCCGCATGGCGGCACGTAACGGAGATCGAAATGACCATCACGAAACTTGCCCCGCTGCTGTTGGCCTTCGCTGCCCCGGCCGTTCAGGCGCACGAAGTGTGGATCGAGCGCGACGGCACCGGCCCGGCCCGCATTTACCTCGGCGAACCAGCCGAAGTACTGCCCGAGAACGGGGATCCCGAATTCCATCACCTCAAGGCGCCCAAGCTGCTGCCGACGAGCACTGCCGCCCTGACCCGCAAGGCGGGCTACCTTGAAGTCGCCGTCCCCGCAGGCGACGTGCGCGCTCACGACGACACCGTGTTCGAGCCTTGGGGCGATGAGGGCAAGAAGGAAGGCGTCGCCTATTACGCCCGCGCCGGCCGCTCAGAGGCACGCGCGGTGATGCCGCTGGAAATCGCCCCGGTCTCGGCGGGCGGCGACCGCTTCCATCTCGTCCGCGACGGCAAGCCGGTGGCCGATGCAGAAATCACCGTGATCTCGCCGGATAAGTGGACGAAGTCGGTCAAGACCGATGCGCAGGGTAGCTTCGCCCTGCCCACCCGCGACAAGGGCCGCTACCTGCTGACGGCCTCGCAGAAGGACGAAGCCGGCGGGGATACCACGCTCGGCAAGGTCGCCGTGCTGCACCGTGTCGCTACCACCAGCTTTACCATCGACTGAACCGGACGGCGTGGGGCCGCAGGCAACTCAATGACACACTTGTCACACTGGACTCTGCTTGCGGCCGCACCTATATACCGCCCGGTATGAAATGTTCCGCTCCCTCTGCGGGCTCCGTGACAACGCGGGGCCGCCCTCGCGAATTCGACCCTGACGAGGCCCTTGCGGCCGCGCTCCGGGTGTTCTGGACTCGCGGTTACGAGGGTGCGTCGATGGCGGAACTGACCGAGGCGATGGGCATCACCAAGCCCAGCCTCTATGCCTGTTTCGGCAACAAGGAAGCGCTCTTCAAGAAGACGCTTGACCTCTACGAGCGCGACAAGCTGGCCTACATGGGCAAGGCGCTGGAAGCGCCCACCGCGCGCGGCGTGGCCGAGCGGCTGCTGACCGGTGCGCTGGCGACTCACTGCGGTGAGAAGGATCCGCACGGCTGCCTCGGCGTGATCAGCACCGTGGCCTGCACGCCCGAGGCGGACTCGATCCGCGCCGACGTCATCAAGCGCCGCGCTTCTTCGGAAGCCGCCGTCATCAAGCGCTTCGAGCAGGCGCGCGACGAAGGCGACCTGCCTGACAGCGTCTGCCCCACCAAGCTCGCGGGCTGCCTCACCACCGTGCTGCAGGGCCTTTCGGTCAAGGCACAGGGCGGCGCGGGATCGGAAGAACTGCAGGGTACTGCGGATACGTTCCTGGCGATGTGGCCGGGGCGCTAACGGCGATCTCCGTCACTCCGGTTTTCCGCTGGAAATCCGCGTTCGACAGCTTGGGCGATTTGTCCAATGGGCAGATCGTCCATTATTTCGCACTTGCGGAAAAAATTTCGTTCAACGCGGGTTCAGCCTCTTGAAACGCTCTCCAGAGTCCTAATCTACCGGGCGGTACAGAAAGCCGCTTGACGTGACCCGGACCTGAATATATACCGCTTGGTATAGAAACGAACCGCCCGAATCGCCTCCCCCCGGCCTCGGGTATTCCCATCACCGACCGGTCCTGACCGGCCGCCTGACAGTTGCACTCCCACCCGGGAAGCGGCTCGATGACACACATCCGGCTCATGCCGACGACTGGACATTCGCGTGTCCGGCCTCGGGAGAGCCTTACCCGCATCCTTCCGGCTGCCCCAAGCCGGAAGCCGCCCCGGCGCGCACCCTTCCCCCCTGTCCCGGGGTGCGCGCCGGGGCACACCCGAACTCGCCCTACTTACGCAGGAGCACGGATATGGCCTTCATCGACTTTTCCGATGCAGCGCTGCAGGCGCTGCCCATCTCGCTGGCCCCTTCGGCCAAGACCCCCGGCGAACCGCTGACCCTTACCGAGCGGCGCATCCTCGCCCTCGCGCGGACCGACGGGATGCAGTCGCTGAAACCGCAGCGCAAGCGCGGATGGCTGGCGCGCCTGATCCTCGGCCCCACGCCGCCTTCGCCGATGCTGGCGAACGAACGCCTCGAAGCGCTGCGCCGTCTGGCCGTGCGCGCCTGGCACCACGGTTACACCCTGCCGGTCTCGGCGCTGAAGGAAGCCCGCGACGCCGGGTATTCCGAGGCCAAGATCGGCGCCGTCATCGATACCATCGGGCGCACCCGCGCCCCCTTCCGGAGCATCGCCGCGTGACAGTCGCGACCAAACTCGAAATCCCCTCCGAATACGCTTCTGGTGAGCAGACCACCGAGCAGCGCACCGGATCACGACGTGCCCAGATCGCCATCGGCGCGCTGGCGCTCGTCGCGGTCGCCGGGCTTGGCTGGAAGTTCATCGGCGGTACGGAGCCCGCCGCTGCCCTGCCCCCGCCCGCGCTGGTGCAAGTGGCCCATCCGCTGGTGAAGGACGTGACCGAGTGGGACGACTACGTCGGCCGCTTCGCCCCCAGCAAGACGGTCGAAGTGCGTCCGCGCGTCTCGGGCGCCATCACCCAGGTGCTGTTCAGGGACGGTGACTACGTGCAGGCCGGTCAGGCGCTGTTCGTGGTCGATCCGCGTCCTTACGCAGCCTCGCTCGCCGAAGCGCGGGCGGATGCGGCTTCGGCCAGCGCCACCCTCGCCCTCGCCCGTTCGGACTATGCCCGCGTGGCCGGTCTGACCGGGGACGAGGCGATGGCCGCCAGCGAAGTCGACAACCTGCGCTCGCGCGTCCGCGCTGCCGAGGCTGCTCTTGCGGCGGCGCAGGCACGGGTGCGTTCGCGCAGCCTCGATGTGGAATTCGCCACCGTGCGCGCGCCGATTTCGGGCCGCGTGTCGGATCGCCGGGTGGACGCGGGCAACCTCGTCTCCGGCGATGCCGGGGCGAACGCCACGCTGCTGACCACGATCAACGCCGTCAGCCCGATCTACTTCACCTTCGACGCTTCTGAATCGCTGTTCCTCAAGGCGCAGCGCGACAAGGCGAAGGGCGCGACTTCGGACGTGGAGGTTCGTCTTCAGGACGAAACCGCCTATCGCTGGAAGGGCAAGCTGGACTTCACCGACAACGGGCTCAACCCCAGTTCGGGCACCATTCGCATTCGCGCCAGCCTCGACAACAAGGACGGCTTCCTGACGCCGGGCATGTTCGGCAACATGCGCCTCGCCAATGGCGGCACCGTCAAGGCGACGCTGGTTCCCGACGCCGCCGTGCGTTCGGACCAGACCCGCAAGGTGGTGATGGTCGTGGGCAAGGACGGCACCGTCGCCGCCAAGCCGGTCGAGGTCGGGCCGCTGGTGGACGACCTGCGTGTGATCCGCTCTGGCCTCGATGCGGGCGATTCCGTGATCGTCTCGAACTATCAGGCGGCGATCCCCGGCACCAAGGTCACGACCAAGGCGGGCACCATCGCGCGCGGCAAGGTCGAAAGCGCACCGGCGCCGGCCGAACCCGCGGCTGCGCAGGCGACGTTCGACTAAACCAAGGCTCGTCCCAAGGCTCGTCATTGCGAGCGTAGCGAAGCAATCCAGGGCAGTCCCACGCCGCCCTGGATTGCCGCGGCCCTCCGGGCCTCGCAATGACGAGGCTGGGTAAGGCGGCCTGCGCCCAAGCCAGACCCACCAAATACACGAACCCAACCGGCGCGCCGGAACCCTTCCGCGCGCCCATCAGGGGCACTCCCAATGCGACTTTCCCGCTTCTTCATCGACCGTCCGATCTTCGCGGGCGTCGTCGCGGTGATCATCACCATCGTCGGCGCCATCGCGTTCATCGGCCTGCCGGTGAGCCAGTACCCGGACATCGTTCCGCCTACCGTCACGGTCAACGCGCAGTATCCCGGCGCCTCGGCCGAGACCGTCGCCGACACCGTCGCCGCTCCGATCGAGCAGGAGATCAACGGCGTCGACAACATGCTCTACATGGACTCGCAGTCGACCGGCGACGGCAAGGTGACGATCACCGTCACCTTCAAGATCGGCACCGACCTCGATGCCGCGCAGGTGCTGGTGCAGAACCGCGTCGCCATCGCCGAACCGCGCCTTCCCGACGCGGTGCGCTCGATGGGCGTGGTCACCAAGAAGGCCAGCCCGGACTTCCTGATGGTGGTCAACCTGCAGTCGCCGGACGGCACCTACGACCGCGACTACATCTCCAACTATGCACTGACCCAGGTGAAGGACCGCCTCGCCCGTCTCGACGGCGTCGGCGACGTCCAGACCTTCGGCGCGCGCGACTACGGCATGCGCATCTGGATCGATCCGGGCCGCGCCGCGCAGCTCAACCTGACGGCAGGCGAGATCGTCGCCGCCCTGCGCGCGCAGAACGTGCAGATTTCGGCGGGCGCCATCGGTGCGCCCCCGTTCGACAAGGGCAACGCCTACCAGATCGGCGTCGAGGCGCAGGGCCGCCTGACCGAGCCGCAGCAGTTCGCCGACATCATCGTGCGCACCGATGCGGACGGCCATCAGGTCCGCGTGCGCGACGTCGCCCGCGTGGAACTGGGCGCGCAGGACTACACCACCAACACCTACCTTTCGGGCAATCCCACCGTCGTCATGGCGGTGATGCAGCGCCCCGGCTCCAACGCGCTCGAAACCGCCAAGCTGGTGCGTTCCGAGATGGACGCCATGCAGGCCAAGTTCCCCAAGGGACTTGAATACTCGGTCATCTACAACCCCACCGAGTTCATCGGCCAGTCGATCGACGCGGTGTACCACACGCTGTTCGAGGCGGTGATCCTCGTCGTCCTCGTGATCCTGGTGTTCCTGCAGAACTGGCGCGCGGCGATCATTCCGATCCTCGCGATCCCGGTCTCGCTGGTCGGCACCGCGATCATGCTGATGGCGGTGGGCTATTCGCTCAACAACCTCTCGCTGTTCGGCCTCGTGCTCGCCATCGGCATCGTCGTCGACGACGCGATCGTCGTGGTCGAGAACGTGGAGCGCTACATCGAGGAGGGCCTGACCCCGCTCGAAGCCGCCCGCCGCTCGATGGACGAAGTGTCCGGCGCGCTGGTGGCGATCGTGCTGGTGCTCTGCGCGGTGTTCGTGCCGACGCTGTTCATCACCGGCATCTCGGGCCAGTTCTACAAGCAGTTCGCAGTGACGATCTCGACCGCCACGGTCATCTCGCTGGTGCTCTCGCTGACGCTCTCGCCCGCGATGGCCGCGCTGCTGCTCAAGCACAAGGAGCGGGTCGGACCCGAAGCCCCCCGCTGGCGCCGCGCGCTCCAGTCGGGCGCGGACAAGTTCAACCACGGCTTCGACCGCATGAGCGCCGGCTACGCGCGCCTCACCCTGCGTCTGGTCAAGGCCCCCACGCGCATGATGGCGACCTATGCCGCCCTCATCGCCGGAACCGTGGGCCTGTTCTGGGCGACGCCGACCGGCTTCATCCCGCAGCAGGATCAGGGCTACTTCCTTGCCGCCGCGTTCCTGCCATCGGGCTCTTCGCTGGAGCGCACGGACGAGGTGACCAAGGACATTGCCAAGCGTCTCCTGCCTATCAAGGGCATTCGCGGCGCGGTGATGTTTGCCGGCTTCCACGGCCCCTCGCGCACCGCATCGCCGGATTCGGCCGCGATCTACTTCCCGTTCAAGAGCTTCGAGGAGCGCAAGGAACTGGGCGTCACCGGCGCAGAGATCATGGCGCAGGCGCAGGAGGCCCTGAAGGGCTACGACAAGGCCATGGTCCTCGTCATTCCGCCGCCGACCATCAACGGCATCGTCCCCCCGGGCGGCTACCGCATGATCGTGGAAGACAACGAAGGTCGCGGCTACACCGAACTTGCCAAGGCGGCGGGCGGCGTGATCGGCAAGGCCAACCAGCAGAAGGACTTGAGCCAGGTCTACACCCTGTTCAACCAGGACACCCCGCGCGTCTTCACCGACATTGACCGCCGCAAGGCCGACATGCTCGGCATCCCGCCCGAGCGCGTGTTCGAGACGCTGCAGGTCTACCTCGGCTCGGCTTACGTGAACGACTTCAACCTGCTCGGCCGCACCTTCCGCGTCACCGCGCAGGCGGATCAGGGCAGCCGCGGCTCGATCGCCGACCTTGCCAACCTGAAGACCCGCTCGAACTCCGGCGCGATGGTGCCGATCGGTTCGGTCGCCACCTTCCAGGACAAGACCGGCCCCTACCGCGTGGTGCGCTACAACCTGCACCCCGCCGTGGAAGTCGACGGCAGCGTGGCGCCGGGCTTCTCGACCGGACAGGCCCTCTCCACCATGGAGAAGGTCGCGGACGAGACGCTCCCCTCGGGCTACAGCTTCGAGTGGACCGGCATCGCCTACCAGCAGGTGACGGCGGGCAACACGGCGGTGATCGTCTTCGGCATGGCCGTGGTCTTCGTCTTCCTCGTGCTGGCCGCGCAGTATGAAAGCCTGACCCTGCCGCTGGCGATCGTGCTGATCGTGCCGATGTGCCTCTTCGCGGCCATGGCGGGCGTGAACCTGCGGGGCATGGACAACAACATCCTGACCCAGATCGGCCTCGTCGTGCTGATCGCGCTGGCGGCCAAGAACGCGATCCTCGTGGTCGAATTCGCCAAGCAGGCCGAGGAGGAGCAGGGCATGGGCATTGTCGAGGCGGCCGTCTACGCCGCGCAGACCCGCCTGCGTCCGATCCTGATGACCAGCTTCGCGTTCATCCTCGGCGCAGTGCCGCTAGTGATCGCGCAAGGCGCCGGCGCCGAACTGCGGCAGGCGCTGGGCACGGCGGTGTTCTTCGGCATGACCGGCGTCACCGGCTTCGGGCTGCTGTTCACGCCCACGTTCTACGTGGTGTGCCGGGGTCTGGCGGAGAAGCTGCGCCGCCGTCCGCGCGGGGCTCACGCGGACCTCCACGCGGTTCCGGCTGAGTAACGCAAGGGCGGCGCCGAGGCCCTTCGACAAGCTCAGGGCGAGCGGGGTTGGGATTTATCCCGCCCCCTCGCCCAAGGCTTCGCGAAATCCCCCAACCTCCGCTCATGCTGAGCTTGTCGAAGCACGGCCGCCCACCTCACGATTTCATCGACACAGGACATATCCGATGATGAAGCAGACTTTAGCGGCCCTCCTCGCCGCCACCGCCCTTTCCGCCTGCGCCGTCGGGCCGGACCATGTGGCCCCCACCCCGCCCGCTTCGGCCGAGGCGCCTTTCGTCGGCGTGCAGAGCGCGGATGTCACCACAGCCGCCCCCGACGACACCTGGTGGAAGCTCTACAACGACCCGGCGCTCGATGCCCTCGTCACCGACGCGCTGGCCGCCAACACCGACATCCGCGTCGCCGTCGCCCGCATCGAGAAGGCCCGCGCCACCTTGCGCGGATCGCGCGCCGACCGCCTGCCCTCCACCGACCTCAGCGCCACCGGCACGTACGGCCGCGTGTCGGAAAGCCAGGTGCTGCCCGGCTTCGACCGCGAGGGCCGCCGGGTCGATGGCGGGCTCTCGGTGAACTACGAGGTGGACCTGTTCGGCCGCGTCAAGCGCGGTATCGAAGCCTCGCGCGCGGACCTCGCCGCCGCGCAGGAGGACGCCGACGCGGTGCGTGTCACGGTGGTCGCCGACACCGTGCGCGCCTATGTCGACGCCACCAGCGCCAACGAACAGATCGACGTCGCCCAGCGCACCGTCGACCTGCTCGCCCGCTCGGAGCGTATCACCAATGCCCGCTTCGAACGCGGCCTCAACCAGAAGCTGGACGTCATCCGCGTCACCCAACTGCGCGAGGCGCAGGCTGCCGCCATCCCGACGCTTCAGGCCCGCCGCGACGCCGCCCTGTTCCGCATCGCCGTCCTGACCGGCCGCACCCCGCAGGACTTGCCCGACAGCGTGATCGCCCGCGACACCACCCCCAACGTCGCCACCCCCATCCCGGTCGGCGACGGCGCCACGCTGCTCGCCCGCCGCCCCGACGTGAAGGCCGCCGAGCGCCGCCTCGCCGCCGACACCGCGCGCATCGGCGTGGCGACGGCGGACCTCTACCCGCGCATCACGCTGGGCGGCTCGATTGGCACCACGGCGGTCGGCGCGACCGACGTGTTCGGCGGCGGCCCGCTGCGCTGGCTGCTCGGCCCGCTGATCTCGTGGGCCTTCCCCAACCAGGAAGCGATCCGCGCCCGCATCAACGAAAGCAAGGCCGACGCCAAGGCCGACCTCGCCACCTTCGACGGCACCGTGCTGACCGCGCTGGGCGAAACGGAAACGGCATTGTCGGCCTACCGCAACGCCCTGCTCCGGCAGGAACGCCTCGCCGCCTCACGCGATGCGGCGAACCGCGCGGCCAACGTCAGCCTCGCCCGCCAGAGCCGGGGCCAGATCGATGCGCTCAACGTCCTCGACGCCCAGCGCACGCTGGCGAGCGCCGAAGCGGATTCCGCAGCCGCGAAACGCGAGGTCGCCTTCGCGCAAGTCGATCTGTTCCGCGCGCTGGGAGGGCGGTGGTAGAACCCCGGTCCGTAACCCCTACTCCCGTCATTGCGAGCGTAGCGAAGCAATCCAGGGCGGCTCAAGACTGCCCTGGATTGCTTCGCTACGCTCGCAATGACGAATGGGTGATGGTTTAGTATACAAACGACTTCCCCGCTCGCTCGCGCTGGCCTATCATCGCAACTTCGCAATGGGGTTGCCGTGCGCATCGAAGCCGTCGTTCGCGGAGGTTAAGGTAACGCTGTGGCCCCCTTGTGTGCCGTTGAGTGCCGTTGTGTGCCGGGAAGGTTTTGAGTGTCGAAAGCCAGCGATCAGGCCTACGAAGAGCTGCGCAGCCGCATCCTGTCAGGCGAACTCGCCCCCGGCACGCAGCTGAAGGAAGAGGAACTGGCGGCGCTTTGCGGCGTCTCGCGAACCCCCGTCCGCGCCGCGATCCGCCAGCTTGAGGCCGAACTTTTCGTCCGCCGCACCGACAGCCAGCGCTCCTTCGTCGCCGAATGGAATAACGACGATCTGGAAGAAGTCTTCGTGTTGCGCGGCATGCTCGAAGCCTACGCCGTCCGCCGCGCCGCCACCCGCGCCAACGCGAGCGTCATCTCCGGCTTGAACGCCGCGAACGAGGCGATGCGCACGGTGATCGAGGCGCTAGACTTCGACCTGCCCGCCTACCTTGCCGCCAATGCCCGCTTCCACGCGCTGATCCTGGAAACCGCGGCCTCCGACCGTCTCGCCTCGCTGCTCGGCAAGCTGGTGTTGCAGCCGGTCGTCCAGCAGACAGTGCGCGCCTACAGCCGCGAGCAACTGCTGCGCAGCTACCGCGAGCACGTCGAGATAACGACCGCCTTGGCCCAGCGCGATCCCGACTGGGCCGAAGCGCTGATGACGGCGCACATCCGCCGCGCGCTGCATGCGAGGCTGGAGCCTGTGGAGGGGTGATTGCCTCTTATCCTCCCTGTCGCGCAGCGATGGGGAGGTGGCAGCCCGAAGGGCTGACGGAGGGGTTGTCCCCCTCCACCACCGACTTCGTCGGCGCCCCCTCCCCGTTCCTGCGGAACGGGGAGGATAGTGATCAGATCGCCGCGCCGGCCTTCAGGGCCGCGATTTCGTCCTCGCTCATGCCCAGCAGGTCGCCGTAGATCTCGGCATTGTCCTGCCCGATCTCCAGCGGCGCGCGGCGGCGAACCGAAGACGGCGTCGCCGAGAGCTTGGGGAAAGCATTCTGCATCTTGAACGAACCCCACTGCGGATGCTCGACGTCGATCAGCGCCTCGCGCGCGGCGAAGTGCGGGTCGGACAGCATCTCCGGCGCCCGGTAGATCTTGCCGGCGGGGATCGAGAATTCGATCATCTTCTCCTCCAGTTCGTCCACCGTCAGCGTGCGGGTCCAATCGGAGATGAGATCGTCCAGTTCGGTCTGGCGCTCGCCGCGTGCCACGTGGGTCGCATAGCGCTCGTCGGTGCCGAGTTCGGGGCGGCCCATGGCCTGGCAGAGCCGCTTGAAGATCGCGTCCTGATTGGCGCCGATCAGGTATTCGCCGTCGCTGGTGGGGTAGACGTTCGATGGCGCGATGCCTTCAAGGATCGAGCCGGTACGCTTGCGGACATGGTCGGAAACCATGTACTCGGGCACAAGGCTCTCCATGACCTGCAGCACCGCCTCGTAGAGCGCGCTGTCCACTACCTGGCCCTTGCCGGTACGTTCGCGGGCGTGGAGCGCGGCCAGCGCGCCCATGCAGCCGTAAGTCGCGGCAAGGCTGTCACCGATGGAGACGCCCATGCGGCTCGGCGCGCGGTCGGGATCGCCGACGATGTAGCGCCATCCGCCCATGGCCTCGCCGATGCCGCCGAAGCCCGCGCGCGAGGAATACGGCCCGGTCTGGCCGTAGCCCGAAACGCGCACGATGATCAGGCGCGGGTTGATCTCATGCAGCACGTCCGGGCCGAGGCCCCACTTTTCCATGGTGCCGGGCTTGAAGTTCTCGATCAGGATGTCGGCATGGGCGACGAGCTTGCGCACGATCTCCTGACCTGCGGGCACGCGCAAGTTGGCGCTGACCGACTTCTTGTTGCGGGCGACCACTTCCCACCACAGCTTGGCGTCGCCGTGGCCCCAGTTGCGCATGGGGTCGCCGCCACCCTTGCCGTCGATCTGCGGCGGTTCGACCTTGATGACTTCGGCGCCCATGTCGCCCAGAAGCTGGCCGCAGAACGGCCCGGCGATGAGCTGGCCGAGTTCGACCACGCGGATGTCGGTCAAGGCTCCGGTGTTAGGGGTGTCCATGGCGGTCAGGCTTTCTGTTCGATGGTCTGCGGGAACGAGCCGGCACGGCTCACCATTGCGGGAAGGGGCTTGTTCATGACCGTTTCCAGCCACTTGGCGTGGCCGATCGCGGCGGCAAGGTCGTAGCCGGTCGCGACATCCGAGCGATCCAGCATGTAGAGCAGGTCCTCGGTGGCGATGTTGCCGGTGGCGTTGGGCGCGAAGGGGCAGCCGCCGATCCCGCCAAGCGCGGCGTCGAGCGTGGTCGCCCCCGCCTCGATCGCGGCCCAGGCATTGGCGATGCCCGTGTTGCGCGTGTTGTGGAGGTGGACGCGGACCGGAATGCCGCCGATCGCCTCGCGCACCTGGGTTACAAGGCGCGATACCTGGGCGGGCACGGCGACGCCGATGGTGTCGGCCAGCGCGATCTCGCGCGGGGCCACTTCGGCGAGCTTGCGGGCCATGGCGACGACGCGTTCGGCGGGCACTTCGCCTTCGAAGGGGCAGCCGAACGCGGCGCCGATGGTCACCTGACCGCTCTTGCCCGCTGCCTTGGCAGCCTGCACGATTTCGGAGGCGACGGCGATGGATTCGTCGCTGGTCTGGCCCTGGTTGCGCATCGCGAAACCGTCGGTCGAGACGCAGACCGCGCCCGCTTCGTCGATACCGGCGGCGAGACCGCGCTCCAGCCCGCGCATGTTCATGACGAGGCCCACGTACGTCAGGTCGCCCCGGCGCGGCAGCATGGCGAGGAGTTCGTCAGTGCCCGCCATCTGCGGCACCTTCTTGGGGTTCACGAAGCTGCCGACCTCGATCCGGCGGGCGCCGCAGTCGATCAGGCGGCGGATCAGTTCGGCCTTGTCTTCCAGCGAGACGAGGACTTTCTCGTTCTGCAAGCCGTCGCGCGGGGCGACTTCGACGATCTCGATCGCGGTCATCGAATGGTCTCCAGTTCGGACAGATAGGTGATGATCGCCTCTTCCGAGACGACGTCTGCATATTTCGCGTTCATGTCGAAGAGGTTGGCCTTGTGCGGCTCGGGATGGCGGTCCCCGCAGGCATTGGCGACGACGGCGGTGCGAAAGCCGTGCGACATGGCATCCACGCAAGTCGCGCGCACGCAGCCGCTGGTGGACAGGCCGCCGAGGATCACCTGGTCGATGCCCCGCGCGGTCAGCGTCGCGGCCAGCGAAGTTCCGAAGAACGCGCTGGGGTACTGCTTGGACAGCACGATCTCGTCCGTCTGCGGCTCCAGCCCCTTGGGCCATGCCCCCATCGGGTTGCCTGCTACGAAAGCCTCGAGCGCGGGCACTTTCTCGAAGAAGCGGCCGCCGTCGACGCCGCCGGGATGATAAATCACGTTGGTCAGGATCACCGGCACGCCTGCCACCCGAGCGGCCTTGCGTATCCGCAGCGCCGATGCAAGCGCGGTCTCGACCCCGGCATAGAGGGGGCTGTCGGGAGCGAAGTAGGCTTCGACGAAATCGATCAGGATCAACGCCGGGCGCTGCCCGAAACCGGCCTTGCCGCCGAATGCTCCGGCGTAATTGTCTTCCAGCGCAGCATTCGCCGCCATCGCATAAGCTCCCGGTGAGCCGTCGAATCAAAACGGCTACATTTTGCATTTTTAGTATACAAAAAATCACTTAGTCAACGTAAATCAGCCCGATGCGCAGGGTTTGAACCGAAATCAGTGCACAGAAACGGGTTACGGCGTTGGTCCTCAGGGTGTTTTCGCGCACGTTCGCGTGCGTCCAGCATCAAGACATCGCTTTGCTGTCATGCCTAGAGTGCCGCTACTCGTCACAGGAGACATGCCGCATGACCGTCGCCGAAGTCCGTTCTTCCGCTCTTGGCCCCGTGCTGACCGCCGCCGCGTGGCGCGGGGACCGTCTCATGGAGGGGCAGGAGTGGGTCTACGAACTCGATGCGGCCCAGCTCGCCGAACTGGAAACGCTGGGAAAGCGCTTCCTCGAGGACGACCCGGACCTTCGCTTCGTACAGGCACAGGACTACCCGCTGCTCGCCTGTGCAGAAGCGGTGGCTGCATGGCGGGACGACGTGGATTTCGGACGCGGCTTCTTGTTGGTGCGCGGGCTGCGCTCGGACCTTTATTCGGACGCACTATCCTGCGCGATCTACTACGTGCTCGGCCTGCACATGGGCGATCCGATCCGCCAGAACGAGATGGGCGACCTGCTCGACCACGTCTACGCCACCAGCGACAAGACGATGGACGATCCCACTGCGAAGTCCTCCAAGGTGCGCGACAAGCTGGTCTATCATTCCGACAGTTCGGACATCGTGGCGCTGATGTGCCTGCGCGGCGCCCGCGAGGGCGGACTGTCGTGTCTGGTCTCGGGCGCGGAGATCTACAACGAAATCCTGCGCCGCCGACCGGACCTTGCGCATCTACTGCTGGAGCCGTTCCACTGGGACTGGCGGCGACAGGACCAGGAGGCTCCGGCCGATACCTATACCTCCCCGGTGGTGAGCGTCGAGGACGGGGTGTTCTCGATGTACGCAGGCTCGCTCTACATCGTGACGGCGCAAGAGTACCCCGGCGTGCCGAAGCTGACCGAGGACCAGCTGGAAGTGCTACGCCTCTTCGACGAGATCACGTACGAGCCGGGCATGGCGATCGCCATGGACTTCCGGCCCGGAGACATCCAGTGGCTGTCGAACTACGCCGCGCTCCATTCGCGCACCGAGTTCTTCGACTGGCCCGAACCCCAGCGCAAGCGCCATCTCCTGCGCCTCTGGCTGTCGAGCAAGACCGACCGCCCGGTGGTCGAGGGCTTCGGCAAGAACGGTGTCGTGCAGCAGCGAGACGCTCACCGTGACGGCGTGGAGCATCCCGATGCGCGCTTCTCGATCCGTACGATGTCCGTTCCGCGTCTGATCTCCTGATCCGGCTCCTCGTCATGGCAGTCAGATTCGATCTGGAAGACTTCGCGAAACGTCGCGACCTGTACGCGCTTGCCGCCATATGAAATGGGAATACGGTGCATGTTTCCGCAATTGCCCTGCTGGCAGGCATTGCGACCTTGGCCGCCGTTCCGGTCGAGGTCGACCTGATCCGCTCACGGTTCAGGGCTCCCAAGGATGTGGTCCCGGCGGCGAAGAAGTAAGCGGCGGCCGGCTGGCAATTGCCCTTAGGGCTTCGCAATGAACAAGGGGATGCGGAGACGGAGGGCGTCACACCTCCCCTCACCGCATCACAACCCTCCAAAGGGGCTGGACAGTGGCCCGGCTGCTCCGACAAGAGAGGCGGCATGAAGACCAAGATGTTTCTGGCCGCCCTCTGCGGAGCCGCCCTGATCTCCGTTCCGGCCCACGCAGCTGTAAAATGGGCTGGCGCATGGGGTTATGCCCCGGCCGACAGTGGTACGGGAGAACCGGAACAGCCCGCCGGAACTTACCGCTACCGCGTGCGGCTGACGCAGGCAGGCGATGCAATGCAGCTCACCTTCAGTAACGCGGAAGGAGACAAGGCAATCGCGATCGGCGCGGTGACGATCGCGAGTCCATCGGGGCCGGTGGGGACGGAGACCGGGGCGAACCCGGTCCATCCGATCCGCTTCTCGGGATTGCAGGCGGTGGCGCTGCCCAAGGGTGGAACGGTGATCAGCGATCCGATCCTCGCGCCGTTCCACAATGCGCAGGACGTGATCGTCAGCGTGACCTTCTCTACCCCGACGCGGCCCGGTCGCACCAACCTCGGCATGGAAATGGCCTTCGCGCCCGCGACGCCGGGGGCGAGCTTCACGCCGATCAAGGTCAGGCCCTATCTCTCGCTGGTGTCGGTGCGTTCGCCGCAGGCACCTTGCACCGTGGTGGCCTTCGGGGATTCGATCACTGACGGCTTCCTCGGCCTTTCGCCCCAGACGCGCGGTTGGCCCGGCCGTCTGGCCGAGCGGCTCGCCTCCCTTCCCGCCGCCCAGCGTTGCGGCGTCGTCAACATGGGGATCAGCGGCAATCGGGTGTTGAAAGCGGGCCGGGCGAACTCCGCGCTCGACCGCTTCTGGCGCGACGTGGCCAGCGTTCCGAACGTCACCCACGTGATCTTCCTCGAAGGCATCAACGACATCGGCGCAGGTACGGAAACCGGCCCCGACGCGGTGACGGCGGAACAACTGCTCTACGGCTACCGTCAGTTCGTGGAGCGCGCCCATGCTCTCGGGATCAAGGTGATCGGCGGGACCATGACCCCGGCCCTGCGCGCCGGGTACATGTCGCCGGTCAAGGAGCGGGTGCGCCAGTCGGTCAACGCCTCGATCCGCAGCGGCAGGGTCTTCGACGGGATCGTGGATTTCGAGGCGGCCGTGCGCAACCCCGCCGCGCCATCCGACCTGAGGCCCGAATTCGATCCGGGCGATCACCTCCACCCCAACGACGCGGGGCTGAAGGCGATGGGCGACGCGGTCGATCTGGCCACGCTGAAGCGCCTGCCCTGACAGGCGCCCCGACGCAGCCGGGTTGGGTTACGCCTTGGCGGCGATCATGATGATCTCGACCTTGTAGCCGGGCTCGAACAGCTTCGCCTCGCCGGTCGCGCGGGCAGGCGCGGGGTGGCCGGCGATCCATGCGTCCCAGGCCGCGTTCATTTCCGCAAAGTCCGCCATGTCGGCGAGCCAGATCGTGGCCGATAGCAAATGGTCGCGATCGCTGCCGGTGCGCGCCAGCAGCGCGTCGATCTCGGCGAGCGCCACGCGGGTCTGCTCGGCGACGCTCTCGCCCGGATTGCCGATCTGGCCAGCGAGGTAGATGGTGTCACCATGGATCACCGCTTCGCTCATGCGCGCGCCCTGATCGATGCGGGTTATCGTCATGTGTGGTCCTCTTGAGTGCCGTTGAGTGCCGCTCAATAACGGTTGATCGCAAGATCGGAAGCCTCGATCGCAGGGCGGCGACCAGCGATGAGGTCGGTGATGACGTGGGCCGAACCGCAAGCCATGGTCCATCCCAACGTGCCGTGTCCGGTATTGAGGAACAGGTTCGGGATGCGCGTCGGACCGATCACCGGGGTACTGTCGGGCGTCATCGGCCGCAGCCCGCACCAGAAGCTTGCGGCTTCCAGATCGCCCCCGCCGGGGAACAGCGACCCCGCCGAATGTTCCAGCGTGGCGCGCCGTTCAGGTGGCAAGTCACGGGAAAAACCTGATATCTCCGCCATTCCGCCTACACGGATGCGATCCCCCAGACGAGTGATCGCCACCTTGAAACTCTCGTCCAGCAGGGTCGAGACGGGCGCCCGCGCCTCGTCGATGATCGGCGCCGTCAACGAGTACCCCTTGACCGGGTAGACAGGCAGCCGAACGCCGAGCGGCGCCACCAACTGCGGTGAGAAACTACCCATCGCGACAAGGAAGGCATCTGCGGAGACCGTGCCTTTGTCCGTCTCTACCCGGACGACCCGGCCACTCTCTTCGACCAGCCGTTGAACGTTGATTCCATTGCGGAATTCGACGCCCTTCGCTGCAGCCATTGCCGCCAGAGCATTGGTGAACTTGAAGCAGTCACCCGTCTCGTCATTAGGCAGCCGCAACCCTCCCGCGATCGGCGCGGTGCTGGCGGCAAGTCCCGGCTCGGCAGCGATGCAGCCAGCGCGGTCGAGCACCTCGAAGGGAACACCGTCCGCTTTCAGAACGGCGATGTCCTTGCCGATGCCCTCGAGTTGCTTTTGCTCGCGGAACAATTGCAAGGTGCCTTGGCTGCGCTCGTCGTAGCGGATACCGGTTTCCCGGCGCAGCGCGATCAGGCAATCACGGCTGAATTCCGCGAGGCGCACCATGCGGCTTTTGTTGATCGCATAATCTCTCGCATTGCAATTGCCGAGCATGGCGACAAGCCAGCGCAGCATGGCCATGTCGGCGTGCGGCCGCAGGATTAGCGGCGCGTGCTTCATCATCAGCCATTTCACCGCCTTCATCGGGATCCCGGGCGCGGCCCATGGCGAGGCATAGCCCGGTGAGATCTCTCCGGCATTGGCAAAACTGGTTTCCAGCGCAGGCCCCTCCTGCCGGTCGATCACGACCACGTCATGCCCCGCCTCGGCCAGATACCATGCCGAAGTGACGCCGATGACTCCGCTGCCGAGAATGACGATCTTCATGCGATGTTGCTCCGGTCGAGCGCGGGCGTTCGGACGGGGCGATAGTCCCGATCGTAGCGGTGGCTGAGCTGGGTGAGGATTTCGTAGGAGATCGTGCCGGCGTCGGATGCGACCTGATCGACAGTCTGGTTCGGGCCTATCAGTTCGACGGGGGCGCCGGGATACAGGTGCTCGGTCGGAACGTCGGTGACGTCGAGCGTGATGCTGTCCATCGACACCCGCCCGACGATCGGCGCCCTAACCCCCGCGATATAGGCCGCACCGCGATTGCCGAGGCAGCGTGGCCAGCCATCGGCATAGCCCACCGGTATCGTCGCGATGCGCGTCTCGCGCGAGGCATGGAATGTCAGACCATAACCCACGCCCGTACCCGGTTGGATGGTTCGCAGCTGCGCAATCGGTGCCTCCAGGCCTACGACCGGTTGCATCGGGTTCGGCCCGGTCCCGGGGTTCCCGCCGTAAAGGGCGATACCTGCGCGCACGAGGTCGAAATGCCCGCGAGCGTGGAACGTTCCCCCGCTGTTGTCGAGTGCTCGGGGAACATCGGGGAACTGCGCAGCAACCGCCTCGAAGCTTGCTTGCTGAGCCGCGTTTGCCGGGTCATTCGGATCATCGGCACAAGCGAGATGGCTGATGATGAAGCGCAGTTCGATCCCATCGAGCAGGCTCGGCGTGACGACCAGGCGCGCGATCTCATCGGGGGGCAGCCCCATGCGCGACATGCCGGTATCGACCTGAAGGACTGCAGGCAGCGTCTCGCTTCGCAGGAGCGCCTGAGCGGACCAGCGCTCGATCTGGTCCAGAGAGTTGAGCACCGGGATGGCACCCAGTTCGGCGCACTGCGCATCCAGCCCCGGAAGCAGGCCGTTGAGAACATAGATTTGCGCCTCGCCCGTCAAATTCGGCAGCAGGGCTTCCGCCTCGCTGAAGAGGGCCACGAAAAGATGGCGGCAACCCTGAGCCATGAGCGTTTGCGCTACCGTAACTGCACCGAGGCCGTAGCCATCCGCTTTGACGACTCCACCGGCCTGCGCAGGCGCCACCCGGTCGCGGACAAGGCGATAGTTGGCTGCGAGAGCCTCCAGGTCGATGGTAAGGCGTGCAGCGGTGATCACAAAGCCCCCTTGGCGATCCAATGCCTGCATCGTATCGCATGACCACGCAAATAGGCTGCCGAATACTCTAATATTATGCCACATTATGCGATGTTGCACACGATAATGCGGAGAAATCACAAGATCATGCCTATGGCCGCCGACGCCGTCGATCGCGCGATTCTTCGCCTTCTGCGTCTGGATGGGCGACGCCCCAATTCCGAGATCGCCGAAGAGGTCGGCCTGTCGCCATCGGCATGCCTGCGTCGCATCCGCTTGCTCGAGGATCGCGGCGTGATTCGTGGCTACACCGTGCTGACGGGGCCTGAAGACGATGACGAACGCGGGGTGGACGTCGTCGTCCAGGTCACGCTGGACCGTCAGACCGACGACTACCTGTCGCGCTTCGAACATGCGGTGCGGCAATGCCCCGAAGTGCGAGAGTGCTTCCTGATGACAGGTGACGTGGACTACTGGTTGCGGCTGCGCACGGAAAGCGTCGCGGCCTACGAGGCGATCCACGGCGAGGTGCTCTCTCGCCTGCCCGGCGTCACCCGCATCAACTCCAGCTTCGCCATGCGGGACGCGATGCGCCCGCGCCGCGCGAGAAAATAGCGCTGCAGATCCCCTTGATTGCGGGTTTCGCCGCAATGCGGCCTTGACCTTCCCCATCGCATCGGCTTTCCGGGCGCCGCTACCATTCGCGTGGTTGTGCGCAAAAAATGGGCAACCTCCGACATTAAATGTCCATTTTTTGAGCAATAATATTTCTTGTATATACATTATCGACTCGGCACTATGCGAGTCGTCAACAGGGATGAAGGTGACCGGCCGCCAGAAGCCGCCTTCGCCATATTGAGGGAAAAGACAGTCGATGACCGTTCACAGCAAGTTTCGTCGCGCCTTTCTTAATTGCGGGGTCGCTTCCGCCGTTTTCACTATCGCCACCGTCGTGCCTGCGGCTGCCCATGCCCAGGCTGCTGACGAAGCCGCCCAGAATGGCAACGACATCGTCGTGACCGCACTGCGCCGCGACACCACGGTGCAGACCACGCCGATGGCGATCACCGCCCTCACCGGCGAGACGCTGACCAATGCCGGCGTCACCAACATCGCCGACTATGCCAAGTTCGTCCCCTCGCTGCGCATCCAGGACAACGGCCCCGGCCAGCGCCGCGTGAGCCTTCGCGGCGTGCAGGCATCGGGCGAGGCGACCGTGGGCGTCTATTACGACGACACCCCCGTCACCGGTTCGGTCGGCGTATCGAGCGACGCGGCGGGCCGTACCGCCGACTTCACCCTGTTCGACGTCAACCGCATCGAAGTGCTGCGCGGGCCGCAGGGCACGCTCTACGGCGCCAGCTCGATGGGCGGCGCGATCCGCGTGATCTTCAACAAGCCCACGCAGGAATACGAGGGCACCGTCGAAGGCCAGGCCATGTCCACCAAGGGCGGCGGCTTCGGCTACTTCGTCAACGGCATGGTCAACGTGCCGCTGGTCAAGGACGTGCTGGCCGCGCGCGCGGTGCTCTACCGCCGCGACAGCGACGGCTACATCGACAATACCTACCTGAACCGCAAGAACGTCAACGACTACACCGCCACCGGCGGCCGCCTGATGCTGCGCTTCACGCCGACTTCCAACTTCACGATCGACGGCACCGCCGCGTTCGAGAACACCGATGCGGTCTCCGCCACCTGGAACCCCTCGGTCGGCAAGTACAAGTCGGCGGCGCAGGTCAACCTGCCCTATACCGACAAGTCGCAGCTCTACAGCCTGACCGCGAACTGGGACGTGGGCTTCGCCAACCTGACCTCGATCACCAGCTACCAGCACCGCAAGTCGGCTTATGCCGCCGATGACAGCTACTACATCGGCACCTACCGGACCGAGGCCAGGTGCGCGTCCTACACCGGCAGCGCCTGCTCGTCCGACACGCTGGCCAGCTACTACGATTATCTCGACAGCATCAGCCCGGCGGCGATCTACTATCCGGGATCGACCAAGGACTTCACGCAGGAAGTACGCCTCAGCTCCACCGAGGGCGGCCCGATCGACTGGACCGTCGGCGCGTTCTTCCAGAACCGCAAGAACCACGTCACCTCCGAAGACGCCCTGGCCGACGACGCCACCGGCGAGATCATCTTCCCGGTTCAGCTGATCTATCGCCGCGAGATCTTCGACAAGCTCAAGCAAGTCGCCGTCTTCGGCGAGGGTACGTACCACGTCACCCCGTCGCTGAGCCTGACCGCCGGCATCCGCTATTACGACTACGACAAGACCGTCACCGGCTATACCGACATCGCTTGGACCCTGATCGGCGCACCGGCGCGCCCGGTCAGCACCGTCAAGTCCTCGGCCGACGGCACCCTGCTCAAGTTCAATGCCTCGTGGCAGGCCAACCCCGACATGCTGTTCTACGCGACGGCATCGCAGGGCTACCGTCCGGGCGGCGCCAACCAGGTCATCGGCCTCTCGGCGGACCTGACCCCGTACCAGGCCGACAAGCTGTGGAACTATGAAGTCGGCAGCAAGCTCAGCCTGCTGGGCCGCGCGCTGACCCTGAACCTTGCCGCGTTCCAGATCGACTGGGACAACATGCAGGTCAGCGGGCGCACCACCAACGGCGCCTACTCGTTCCTGTCCAACGCCGGCGCCGCGCGCATCCGTGGCCTCGAGGCCGAAGCCTTCGTGCGTCCGGTCAAGGGCGTGCAGCTGAACTTCTCGGGCAACTATCTCGACGCCAAGCTGACCGAGGACCAGGTGAACGACGCCGTCGTTGCCGCCGGCCGCGCCGGGGACCGCATCCCCTACATCTCGCACTTCGCCGGATCGGTGGGTGCCGAATACCGCACGCCGGTCAGCGACACGGTCGAGTTCTTCGCCCGCGGAGACCTCAACTACGTCGGCTCGTCCTATTCGGAGTTCCGTCCCACCAACGTCTACCGCGTGAAGATGGACGACTATGTCCTCGCCAACTTGCGCGTCGGCTTCGAGCTGCCGGAAAGCGATGCGGGCATCTACCTGTTCGTGAACAACGTCTTCGACGCGGTCGCGATCAACCGCGCATCGATGTCGTCCACGCCCAACAGCTACGCCGCCACCTCGGCCGCGCCGCGCACCATCGGCGTGAACGTGCGTCGCAGCTTCTGATGCCCACCCCGACTTCGTCATTGCGAGCGTAGCGAAGCAATCCAGGGCGGTCCCGCCGCTCTGGATTGCCGCGGCCCTGCGGGCCTCGCAATGACGAAGCGGGGCGTGGAAAACCTTCTGATCCCAATCTGCTCACGGAGTCCCAGCACATGAAAACGCACAAGTCGGCGCGCCTCGCGCGCGTCCTGATGGCCGCCTCGGCGCTGGGGCTCTGTGCTCCGGCACTTGCCCAGAGCGTGCCGAGCACCAAGGACGTGCTCGGCCACGAAGTCGGCGATGACTACTACCTCGCCAACTACGAGGATGCAGTCCGCTATTTCGAGGCGCTCGCCAAGGCCTCGGACCGCATCAAGCTGTTCCAGAGCGGCAAGTCCACGCACGGCAAGACTTTCGTTTACGCCGTCATCTCCAGCCCGGAGAACATCGCCAATTTCGACAAGTACAAGGCGATCTCCAAGCGCCTCGGCGACGCGCGCGGGCTGAGCGATGCGGAGGCGAAAAAGCTCGCCGCCGAGAGCCCTATCATCGTCCACATCGACGGCGGCATGCACGCCAGCGAAGTGTCCGACCACCAGTTGCCGCTGGCGCTGGCGCACAAGCTGCTGTCGGCGAAGAACGACGCCGAAGTCGACGGCATCCTAAAGAACGTCATCCTCGTCCTGTGGCCCACGCTGAACCCGGACGGGCAGGACATGGTGGTCGACTGGTATCGCAAGCAGCGCGGCACGAAGTGGGAGACGAGCCGGACGCCCTGGCTCTACCAGGAGTACGTCGGCCACGACAACAACCGCGACGGCTACATGCTCAACATGAAGGAGAGCCAGGTCGTCAACGCGACGGAGCAGGACTACGCGCCGGTGATCTGGTACAGCCAGCATCAGGTCGCGCCGTTCCCCGCGCGCATCTGGGTGCCGCCCTTCGCCGATCCGGTCTCTTCCAACATCAGCCCGTACATGCGGATCTGGACCAACGCCATCGGCACCAACATCATGACCCGCATGGAAACCGAGGGCAAGCCCGGCGCCATCGCGCAGGCCCGGTTCGACAACTGGTACGCCGGGTTCCTCGACTACATCCACGTCTTCCGCAACACGATCTCGTTCTTCACCGAGACCGCGCACGACAGCGCGACGCCCAAGACCTGGAAGGTCAGCGACTTCCCCAAGGCGCAGCAGGACTTGAAGGCCCAGATCATGTACCCGCACCCCTGGCAGGGCGGCGAGTGGCACCTGAAGAACTCGGTCGACTACATGCTGACCGCGTCGATGTCGGTGCTGGAGACGGCGCAGAAGTACCGCGAGACGCTGCTGTTCAACCGCTATCAGGCGGGCCGCGACATGATCGCCGCCGCCGCGAAGGACGGCCCGGGCGCTTACGTCATCCCGGCCGACCAGACCGACGTGCCGGAGGCCGCTTCACTCGCGCAGCTGATGATCGCGCACGGTCTCGACGTGATGCAGACCTCGGCGCCGACCGCGATCGGCGGGCAGACCTATGCGGCGGGTAGTTGGGTCGTGCCGATGGACCAGCCCTTCGCGGGCCTGGCGCGCGAGCTGTTCGACCCGCAGAAGTACCCCGACGCCATCCTCGGCGGGGACGGCAACCCGGCCGATCTGCCCTACGACGTCACCGGCTGGACCCTGCCGATGCAGATGGGCATCAAGGTGGAGCGCATCGCCAAACCGCTCGACGCCTCTGCCCGCGCCTCGCTCACCAAGGTCGCGGCCGCGACGCCGCCCACAGGCGGCGTCACCGGGTCGGGTTCGACCTACCTGCTCGATCGCCGCGTCAACAACAGCTACCGGGTGATGAACGCGGCGCTGGCGGCGGGCGGCAAAGCCAGCTGGAGTGCGGACACGATCGCTCTTACCGGCCTTTCGTCCGACGCCGTGAGCAAGCTTGCCGGCCAGTACAGCGTCAACGTCACCGCCAGCACCGATGCTCCCACCGGCGAGGCGGTGCGCAAGGGCCGCGTCGCGCTCTACCGTCCGTGGGGCTCCAACATCGACGAGGGATGGACCCGCTGGCTGCTGGAGCAGTACGACTTCGGTGCGAAGAGCGTCTACAACGCCGACATCAAGGCGGGCCTTGCGGGCAAGTACGACACCATCGTCCTGCCCGACATGTCCGCTCCGGGCAAATCCCGTCCCGGCGACACCGCGCCTGCCGCCGACTTCGAGTCCAGGTACAAGGGCCCCCTCGCCTCGCTGATGGACGGGTTCAGCCCCAACCAGATGCCCGCCCCCTATGCCGGCGGCATCGGCGAGGACGGCGCGAAGAAGCTCAAGGACTTCGTGAAGAACGGCGGTACGCTGGTGGCGCTGAACAATGCGTCGGACGCGGTGATCGACCTGTTCGACCTGCCGGTGACCAACATCCTCAAGGACGCCAAGGCCGACTTCTTCTTCTGCTCCGGCGCGTTGCTGCAGGTACAGTTGACGCCCGGCACGAAGATGGCGGCGGGCATGCCGCTCGACCCCATCGTGATGTTCGAACGCGGCCCCGCCTTCGCGCCCAAGCCCGGCTTCAAGGGCGAGGTGCTGGCATCCTACGCCCCCACCGGTAACCCGCTGCGCAGCGGCGTCCTGCTCCACCCCGAGGCGATCCAGGGCAAGGCGGCCGCCGTCGTGGTCGAGTACGGCAAGGGCAAGGTCTACCTCTACGGCTTCCGCCCGCAGTGGCGCGGCCAGTCGCACGGGGCCTACAAGGCGTTCTTCAACACGCTCTACCCCGACAACACGGGCAAATGATCCACCCTTGGGGGCGTCGCGATGGCGGCGCCCCCTTTTCATAAGGTGACGCAGGTTTACACGGTTTACACGGTCCAGAGGGGAAAGGTGTAACCTTGGGCCGAAAAGTGTCACCTTAGGGGCGCAAGGTGACACATCCGGCGGAAAATGTGTCACCTTGTGCGGCGCGAAGTGTCACCTTGCAGACCCGATGTGTAACCTTGTGACGGGACGAAGCGAGCGGCGAGTTCATGCCGCGCAACGTACCGGCTCACGTACCTTGTAGGAAAGCGCGGATCAGCCCTTCGACGTGCACGCCGGATTGGCCGCATCCGGTATCGTAATGAAGTTGATGCTCGACGCAGGCACCGTGACGACGCCGCGCTGCCGCCTTGCCGTCATGCGTGGAAACGCATCACCCGGCCCCAGTTCAAGCACCACGCCGTTCAGCGCCGTGCTGCGCGGCTGGCCATCCATCTGCGTCAGGGTGAAGACCTCCGCACGTCCATCCACTCGCAGCGAACGTGCATTCGTCCGTTCCGGATTGATGGCAAGTACTGTCACCCCGCCCGGTCGTCCACGCTGGCAATGCGCGTAGATCCGCAGTCCGTCAGCTCCGTCCATGCGGCCGCCGTCGAGCACGGTCGTCCCCATCGTCCGGCGCCAGAGCCAGGCCGCCCAATAATTCGGCCGGGGCGCAAAATCGTGCTCGTCGAGCAGGGCATAGTCGCTCGCCGCCAGCGTGTTGTGCATGACCACCTGCACACCCTGCCTTGCGGAACGGGCAAGCTGGTCCACGAACCGGAAGGTATCCGCGAAAGTCTTCGCCTGCGGATTGCCGCCGCAGGCCGCGTCGGCGGTCTCGGTCAGCCATATGGGAGCGCCGGGACTGATCCGATCGCGCAGCGTGCGCGTGTCCGCAATCGCCGTATCGATCTTGGACAACCATGCGTCCGACTGCGGGTCGATGTCCTTCAGGCCGTTGCAGCGCTGCGACAGTGCCCCGTAGAAATGGAACGAAACCGCGTCTGGACGATGAACTGTCAGCGGCGCCACGTCCGCCGTCGGCAGCATCTTGATGAACGAGGGAAACGCGCTTCCCTTGCCGAGTTCGAAGGCTCCCGGCCCGAGGATCAGCGTGTCGGCCGAGCGCTTGCGCAGCCAGTCGTGAAACCGCCCGAAATCCCGGCGATAGCGCGCCGCGTCGTAATTGACCGGGGGCTTGGTGCCGCCGATGAGATTGGGCTCGTTCGCGAATTCAGACGCCGCGATCCTGCCGCCGATGCTCTGCGTATAGGCGAACAGCCGTTCGGCAGCCTCGGGCGTCCAGTTTCCGTCAGCGTCGCGCGATCCCGGACTGGTGGGCATCGACGTGACGATCTGCGCATCGCTGTCGCGCGCGAACTCCACGGCCTGTCGCCACTGACGGCGGGTGAGGACCGCGTCGTATCCCTTGGGCACGGCCGACAGCGGCGTCTCGGTGTCGGAAAAGAACGTCCCGTTCGCCCATGTCCCGCTGTACCGGACGTAAGCCGGTCCGAGCGCTTGCGCGAGAACGCGCAACCGGGGATTCTGCAAGTCGATCGGCGGACGATCCTCGTACAGATCCGTCTTCGAACCGTTCGTACTGCCGTATGGCTTCCAGAAGCGTCCGCCCGTCAGTTCCAGCATTTCGACGTTGTAGGACAGGAAGCGCTCGCTGACAGTTCCAACCACGGGCAATTGCTCGACCGAAAGATGGGGGACGGCACTATTGTCGGCATTGCCCAATGGCTCCTGCGTCATGACGCAACCCGCAAGTGCCGATGCTGCGCAGCCGGTGAACAAAATAAGATGACGTCGAATCAATCTCGCCTCGCACGCTGGATCAGATCGTGCGCAAGGGTCAGGCTTTCGCGGAAGTTACTGAAGGCGCCATGTGCTTTTGATTGCCTGTCGGGAAAAGTATTTGTTTCAAAGCATTGCTGGGCATGACAGCACGCGCCGTGCCGAGGGCGGTCCCAGCCTTCGCTGGAATGACGGGCGCGGTAAGCGAGCTTCGAAGTGTTACCGCCCCGAAGCCCCCGGCCCGAAGCGCGCCACCATGTCGTAGGCATCGCCGAGGAACAGCTGGCGCACGTAAGTAATCCGCTCCGAGCCGCGCCACGTCCGGCGCTCGACGCACAGACACGGCGTTCCGACCGCCACGCCCAGCCATTCCGCTTCCTCGGCCTGCGCGCCGACGGCCGAGATGCGCGTCTCCGCCTCGGTCCAGGGCACGTGCTGCAGGAGCCACGTCCCCGGAGGAACCGCGTCGAGGTCGGCGCCGACGATCCCCGGTACGGCCAGAGCGCTCACCAGGCGGAACTCCACGCCCAGCGGCGCGCCGTCCACCAGATGCAGGCCGTCGATATGAACCAGTTCCCCGCCACCCGCGAGCAGCACTTCCTCCTCGTCATCGCCCGCTGCCCGGACCCGGCGGCGGATGGGCTGGAAGGCATAATCCTGCCCGCGCTCGCGCACTTGCGCGGCGATGTCGGGCACGTCGAGCACCATCGAGTGGACCTTCGGCCGCGCCACGAACGTCCCCGCCCGCTTGCGCCGGTCGATCAGCCCCGCCGCGACGAGCGCCGAGAGCGCCTTGTTCACGGTCATGCGCGAGCAGCCGTATTCCTGCATCAGCTCCTGCTCGATGGGCAGGCGGTCTCCGGGAGCCAGTTCGCCGCCGAGGATGCGGCCCTCGAAATCCGATCGAATGCGTTCGTGAAGGGGCATTCTCACGCGATCAGTGTCTCCAGTACCTTGGCATAGTCGCGGACCACACGGTCGCGGGCATGGTGGCGCCCTTCGCTCACCAGCTTGTCGCCATGGCGCCACACGCAGTCAATGGCCGAGCGCCCGGCGGCGAAGACGAAGCTGTCGGTTATCGCATTGCCCGCCCGGTGCACCATCGCCGGATGGTCGAGGTTCAGGCTGACGATGTCGGCAGGCAGGCCGACCGCGATGCCGCCCCCGACGCCCAATGCCGCCGCCCCGCCCGTCAGCGCGCCTGCGTAAAGATCCGCGCCGGTGGAGCGCCCGCTCTCCCGGGCCATGACGTTGCGCGCGCGGCGGGTCAGGCGCTGGCCGTATTCGAGCAGGCGCAGTTCCTCGGCCGCGTCGATCAGGACGTTGGAATCGCTGCCGATGCCGTAGCGGCCACCCGCCTGCAGGAACCCCTCCACCGGAAACAGCCCGTCGCCGAGGTTCGCCTCAGTGATCGGGCAGAGCCCCGCCACCGCGCCGCTGCGCGCGGCGGCGACGGTTTCGCTTTTCGTCATATGCGTGGCGTGGACGAGGCACCAGCGTCCGTCCACTTCGGCATTGTCCAGCAGCCATTCGACCGGGCGCCGGCCGCTCCACGCGAGGCAGTCGTCCACTTCCTTCACCTGCTCGGCGATGTGGATGTGGACCGGTCGGGCTTTCGCCAGCGGTTCGAGATCGCGCAGCTGATCGGGCGAAACGGCGCGCAGGGAATGCGGCGCCACACCGACCACGGCATCAGGCAGCGCGCGGGCATGGGCCTGAGCGCCTTCGAACAACCGTGCGTAGCGGTCCAGATCGTTGATGAAGCGCGCCTGCGCATCGCTGGGCGGCTGCGCGCCGAACCCGGCGTAGCTGTAGAGCACCGGCAGCAGCGTCATGCCGATGCCGGTGTCCCCGGCCGCCGCCAGCACCGCCGCGCTCATCTGCGCGACGTCGGCGAAGGCGCCGCCCTCGCGGTCGTGGTGGAGGTAATGGAACTCGCCGACGCGAGTGAAGCCGCCTTCCAGCATCTCGACATAGGCCATCGCGGCGATGGCGCGCACGTCGTCCGGGGTCATGCGCTGGACGAAGCGGTACATGATCTCGCGCCAGGTCCAGAAGCTGTCGTTCGCAGGGCCGCGCTGCTCGGCAAGGCCCGCCATGCCGCGCTGGAAGGCATGGCTGTGCAGGTTGGGCATTCCGGGCAGCGCGCAAGGGTGGCGCTCGTCCTCGGGCAAGCGTTCCGTATCCGCCTCGAGGGCAGCGATCCGCCCCTGCTCCAGCGTGACGCGGACATCCCGTGCCCAGCCTTCGGGCAGCAGACAATGCTCGAAAAACAATGACCTGTGCGAGCCGTCCGACCTTGCCGACATGAATCTGCTCCTTGCTTTGATTTTTTGTCTATACATTAAATTTGAACGGTGCAATCACAATGGGCGAGGCAAACGAGGGCCACGGAATCATGCTGTACGACACCGTCTGGAAAGGCGCCCGGCTCGCTACGATGAGTGGTGAAGGCATCGGCGCGGTGGACCATGGCGTGGTCGCGGCAAAGGACGGCATGATCGCTTACGCCGGACCTGCCGCCGATGTACCGACCCTCAATGCGAAGCGGATCGTCGACTGCGAAGGCCGCTGGATTACCCCGGGCCTGATCGACTGCCACACCCACCTGATCCACGGCGGCGACCGCGCGGCCGAGTTCGAGATGCGCCTGGGCGGCGCCTCCTACGAGGAAATCGCGCGGGCCGGTGGCGGTATCGTCTCCACCATGCGCGCCACCCGCGCCGCGAGCGAGGACGAACTCGCCGCCGCCGCCCTGCCCCGCCTCGACGCGCTGATCGCGGAAGGCGCGACGACGGTGGAGGTCAAGTCCGGCTACGGCCTCGACCGCGACAGCGAGATCCGAATGCTGCGCGCCGCCCGCCGTCTGGGCGAGGAGCGCGCGGTGTCCATCGCCACCACTTTCCTCGGCGCGCATGCCCTGCCGCCCGAGTTCGCGGACGATGCCAACGGCTACATCGCCCTGCTCTGCGACGAAGTGCTGCCCGAGGTCGCCGCTCTGGGCCTTGCCGATGCGGTGGACGCTTTCTGCGAGGGCATCGGCTTCACCCCGGCGCAGACGGAATGGATGTTCGCCGCCGCCGCGCGCCATGGCCTGCCGGTAAAGCTCCATGCCGAGCAGCTTTCCAACCTCCACGGCGCGGCCTTGGCGGCGCGGCACGGTGCGCTTTCCGCCGATCACCTCGAACATCTCGACGAGGCCGGGATCGCCGCCATGGCCGCATCGGGCACCGTCGCCACGCTGCTGCCGGGCGCCTATTACTTCGTGCGCGAGACGAAGCTGCCGCCGGTCGCAGGCCTGCGCTCCGCCGGAGTGCCGATCGCACTGGCGACCGACTGCAACCCCGGCACTTCGCCGCTCACCTCGCTGCTGCTGACGATGAACATGGGCGCGACGCTGTTCCGCCTCACCGTCGCTGAATGCCTTGCCGGCGTCACCCGCAATGCCGCGCGCGCCCTCGGGCTTGCCGATCGCGGTACGCTGGAGGCGGGCAAGCGCTGCGATCTCGCCATCTGGGACGTCGAGCGTCCCGCCGAACTGGTCTATCGCATGGGGTTCAACCCGCTCCATGCCCGCATCTGGAGTGGTCAATGAATCCTGTCCTGCTCACCCCCGGCGACATCCCGCTGGCGGACTGGCGCGCGATCTATCGCGGCGCCCCCGTCACGCTCGACCCGGCCTGCGCGCCCCGCGTGGCGGAAAGCGCCGCCGCCGTCTCGCGCATTCTGGCGAAGGGCGCGCCGGTCTACGGCATCAACACCGGCTTCGGTAAGCTCGCCAGCGTGCGGATCGGCGACGAAGACCTCGCGACGCTCCAGCGCAACATCGTGCTGAGCCACGCGGCGGGCACGGGCGCGCCTTCGCCGGTGCCGGTAATCCGGCTGATGATGGCGCTGAAACTCGCCAGCCTGGCGCAGGGCGCCTCGGGCGTGCGGCCCGAGACAGTGGCGCTGCTGGAGGCGATGCTGGTCAAGGGACTGACCCCGGTGGTCCCGTCGCAGGGCTCGGTCGGTGCGAGCGGAGACCTTGCCCCGCTCTCCCACATGGCCGCGACGATGATCGGCGTGGGCGAGATCTTCTATCAGGGCGAGCGCCTGCCCGCCGCCGAGGCGCTGCACAGAGCGGCACTCACCAGCACTCAACTGGGGCCTAAAGAGGGTCTGGCGCTGCTCAACGGCACCCAGTTCTCCACTGCCAACGCGCTGGCCGGGCTGTTCGAGGCCGAGCTGCTGTTTCGCTCCGCGCTCGTCACCGGCGCGCTCTCGACCGAGGCGGCCAAGGGTTCCGACACGCCGTTCGATCCGCGCATTCACACGCTAAGGCGTCATCGGGGTCAAATCGAGGTTGCCGATGCCCTGCGCGGCCTGATGACCGGCAGCGCCATCCGCGCCAGCCATCTGGAGAACGACGCGCGCGTGCAGGATCCCTACTGCCTGCGCTGTCAGCCGCAGGTCATGGGCGCCGCGCTGGACATTCTGCGCCAGGCCGCGACCACGCTGGAGATCGAGGCCAACGGCGTCTCCGACAACCCGCTGATCTTCCCGGAGACCGACGAGGCGCTTTCGGGCGGCAACTTCCATGCCGAGCCGGTCGCCTTCGCGGCCGACATGATTGCCATGGCCATCTGCGAGATCGGCTCGATCGCCGAGCGCCGCATCGCCATGCTGGTGGACCCGGCGCTGTCCGGCCTGCCCGCGTTCCTGACACCGCGCCCCGGCCTCAATTCGGGGTTCATGATCCCGCAGGTGACCGCCGCCGCGCTCGTCAGCGAGAACAAGCAGCGTGCCTATCCGGCCAGCGTGGATTCGATCCCGACTTCGGCCAATCAGGAAGACCACGTCTCGATGGCCGCCCACGGCGCGCGCCGCCTGCTCGACATGGCGGAAAACGCCACCGCCGTGCTTGGCATCGAACTGCTCGCCGCCGCGCAAGGGGTGGATTTCCACGCTCCGCTCGCGTCCAGCGATGCGCTCGAGGCTGCGCGCGCGACCCTGCGCGAGCAGGTGCCGACGCTGGAGGACGACCGCCATTTCCACCCCGACATGGAGGCGGCCAACCTGCTCGTCCGCTCGGGCGCGCTGCTCGCCTCCGCAGGTGACAGCCTCCCCGGTGTAGCGTGAGCGACTGGCTCAAAGTCATCGAAGGCGACGCCCCCCTCATCGTCGCCTTCCCCCACGTCGGCACCCAGCTTGCCGACGTGGGGCACCTCTTCGCGTCCGAGTGGCTGGCGCGGCGCGATGCCGACTGGTGGGTGGACGAACTCTACGCCTTTGCCGCCGATCTTGGCGCAACCCTCGTCAGCACGCGCATCTCGCGCAGCGTGATCGACCTCAACCGCGATCCTTCGGGCGCCTCGCTCTATCCGGGGCAGACGACGACCGAACTGTGCCCGACCACGACCTTCGACGGCGAGCCGCTCTATTCAGGCGAAGCGCCCGGCGAGGCCGAGATCGCCCACCGCCGCGCGCTCTGGTTCGATCCGTACCATGCCGCGCTGCAGGCCCAGATCGACCGGCTGCGCGCCGTCCATGACCGCGTGGTGCTCTACGACGCGCACTCGATCCGCAGCCATGTGCCGCGCCTGTTCGACGGCGAACTGCCGCAGTTCAACATCGGCACCAACGGCGGCGCGACCTGCGATCCCACCCTTGCCGCCGCCGTGGAGCACATCTGCGCGGCTTCGGGCGAGAGCCACGTCCTCGACGGCCGCTTCCGGGGTGGCTGGACCACCCGGCATTACGGCCAGCCCGACAAGGGCGTCCATGCCATCCAGATGGAACTCGCCATTCGCGGCTACATGGACGAACCCGAGGTGCCCAGCGAGGCCAACTGGCCCCCCGCCTTCGATCCGGCACGCGCCGCCGCGATCACCGAGACCCTTTCCCAGATCATGAAGGCTGCCCGCACCTTCGCTCTTCAGGAATCCTGACATGACCCGTATCGACAATACCCGCGTCATCAAGCCCGCCACGGGCACGCAGCTTTCCGCGAAAAGCTGGCTCACCGAAGCGCCCTTGCGCATGCTGATGAACAACCTTCATCCCGACGTCGCCGAGCGGCCCGAGGAACTCGTGGTCTACGGCGGCATCGGCCGCGCCGCGCGGGACTGGGAGAGTTACGACCGGATCGTCGAGACGCTCCAGCGCCTTGAAGACAACGAGACGCTGCTGGTGCAGTCGGGCAAGCCGGTCGGCGTGTTCCGCACCCACGCCGATGCCCCGCGCGTGCTGATCGCCAACTCCAACCTCGTGCCGCACTGGGCGAACTGGGAGCATTTCAACGAACTCGATAAGCGCGGCCTTGCCATGTACGGGCAGATGACCGCCGGTTCGTGGATCTACATCGGCACGCAGGGCATCGTTCAGGGCACGTACGAGACGTTCGTGGAGATGGGCCGCCAGCACCATGGCGGCGACCTTTCGGGCAAATGGCTGCTGACGGCGGGCCTTGGCGGCATGGGCGGCGCGCAGCCGCTGGCCGCCGTCATGGCGGGCGCATCGTGCCTTGCGATCGAGTGTCAGCCCAGCCGGATCGAGATGCGCCTGCGCACCGGCTACCTCGACAAGTCCGCCGCCACCATCGAAGAGGCCATGGCCATCATCGATCAGGCGAAGGCGGACGGCAAGCCCGTCTCGGTCGGCCTTCTGGGCAATGCCGCCGAGCTGCTGCCCGAAATCTACGCGCGCGGCATTCGCCCCGACCTGCTGACCGACCAGACCAGCGCCCACGATCCGATCAACGGCTACCTCCCCGCAGGCTGGACCGTCGCCGAATGGATCGAACGGCGCGAGCGCGAACCCGAGGCAGTCGCCAAGGCCGCCAAGGCATCGATGGCGCAGCATGTGCGCGCGATGCTCGATTTCCAGGCGGCCGGGGTTCCCACCACCGACTACGGCAACAACATCCGCCAGGTCGCGCTGGACGAGGGCGTGGCGAACGCCTTCGACTTCCCCGGCTTCGTGCCCGCCTATATCCGTCCGCTGTTCTGCCGGGGCGTCGGACCGTTCCGCTGGGCCGCGCTTTCGGGCGATCCGGAGGATATCTACAAGACCGACGCCAAGGTGAAGGAACTGCTGCCCGACAACGCGCACCTGCACAACTGGCTCGACATGGCGCGCGAGAAGATCCACTTCCAGGGCCTTCCGGCGCGCATCTGCTGGGTGGGTCTCGGTGATCGCCACCGCCTCGGCCTCGCCTTCAACGAAATGGTCGCGAAGGGCGAGCTCAAGGCCCCGGTCGTGATCGGCCGCGACCACCTCGACAGCGGCTCGGTCGCCTCACCCAACCGCGAGACCGAGGCGATGCAGGACGGGTCGGACGCGGTGTCGGACTGGCCGCTGCTCAACGCCCTGCTCAACACCGCCAGCGGCGCGACCTGGGTGTCGCTGCACCACGGCGGCGGTGTCGGCATGGGCTTCTCGCAGCATTCGGGCATGGTGATCGTGGCCGACGGCACGCCCGAGGCCGCAGCGCGTCTGGAGCGCGTGCTGTGGAACGACCCGGCCACCGGCGTCATGCGCCATGCCGACGCGGGCTACGAGATCGCGCGGGACTGCGCGGTGGAAAAGGGGCTGGACCTGCCGGGCATCCTGTAATCCTTCCCCCATGCTCGTCATTGCGAGCGCAGCGAAGCAATCCAGGGCCGCGTAAACCGCCCTGGATTGCTTCGTCGGCTTCGCCTCCTCGCAATGACGAATGTATTTTCGTGAGTATCCGCCCATGACCATCGCCCGCATCATCCGCGCCGCCGACTGCCCGGAGGTTCCGTGGAAGAACGGCGGCGGCACCACGCGCGAGATCGCCGTCTTTCCGCCCGGCGCGGGCATGGACGATTTCCTGTGGCGCCTCAGCATGGCGCGCGTCGAACAGGCCGGACCATTCTCGTCATTCGAGGGCATCGACCGAACGCTGTCGGTGCTCGAAGGCACCCTGCATTTATCCGGAGCCGTCGACGCAGTACTCGACCCCGTCAGCGCGCCCTTCTCTTTCGACGGTGCGGCGAACGTCGATGGCGTCCCGCTGGGCGGGCCGGTGCTCGACCTCAACGCCATGGTTCGTCGCGGCGCTTACACTTGCGAGATGCAGCGCATCGCATCCGGCGAAACCTTCACCCCCGCAGGCATGACGTTCCTCCTTGCGCTGGAACCGCAGTCGCTCGGCCATGCTGATCTCGGCTATCTCGACTGCGCCCAGATCGACGGCCCCGCCACCGCGACAGGTTACGCGATACTGGTAAGCTTTTCTTCCCTCGCGCCAAGCGCAAGCACCCCACCTTAAACCCCTTTCGTCATTGCGAGCGCAGCGAAGCAATCCAGAGCGGTGTAAGACTGCCCTGGATTGCTTCGCTGCGCTCGCAATGACGATTCAGGTTTGCGTCGTTGCCCCTCTCGGAAAAATTTACGTCCGCGCGGAAGGAATTTTCCGCGCCGTGTCTCTTTCATGGCAAACGGGAAATCCGAACGCCTTGAGGGAGGGTGCCACGCCAGGGGAGGCAGACAAGGAACTTGCGCGGCGACGCGGGACGGCCCTCTGGGTCGCGCGCGAGATCGTGCCCCATGAGGCGCGGGTCCGCCGCTGGCTGGCCCGGTCGCGCCTCTCGCCGGAGGACGTGGACGAGGTGATGCAGGAAGCCTACTGCCGGATCGCGATGCTGCCCTCGGTCGACCATATCGACCGGCCGCTGGCCTATATGTTCTCGATCACCCGCAACCTGTTGCTGCGCCGTCTCAAGCGCCAGCAGGTCGTGGTGCTGGAGGCCGTGAGCGAGATCGAGACCTGGCAGGACGAAACCCCCTCGCCCGAAGAGCAGGCCGCGAGCCGCATCAGCTACGAGCGGGTCCTGGCCATCATCGGCCGCCTGCCGGAACGCTGCCGCCGCGTGGTGGAACTGCGCAAGATCGAAGGCTGGTCCCAGAAGGAAATCGCCGCCCATCTCGGCATGACCGAGAAGGCGGTGGAGAAGCAGGTCTGGACCGGCGTACGCGCCATCCGCGATGCCTGGACGCAGGCCGAGGCGCAGAGCGAGAACCGCATGCTTGGCGCTGACCGCCGGGAGGCGCGGTCATGGTGACGCTCGCAGGCGATCAGGCACGCGACGAGGCGGCGCGGTTCGTGGCGCGCATGGACGCCGACGACTGGACCGAGGCCGACGAGAGCGAACTTCAGGCATGGCTGGCCGAAGACCCGCTGCGTCAGGGCCTGCTGCTGCAGGTCCAGGCACAATGGCTGGCGCTGACCCCCGAGGTCGAGGCATCGGCTGTCCCCGTCGAGGAGGAAGAGGAACCCGCACAATCCGGCTGGGGTCGTCGCGGCGTGCTGGCGGGGCTGGCGGCATCGGCTGCGCTCGCCTTCGTCGGGCTGCGCTGGAGCCAGAGCCCGGCGGCCTATACGACGAAGCTCGGCGAGATCCGGCGCCTGCCGCTGCCGGACGGCTCGGTGATGACGATGAATTCGGGCAGCGAACTGACCGTCAGCATGGCGACCAAGCTGCGCGAGGTGCAACTGGCGCAGGGTGAGGCATGGTTCGAGGTCGCCAAGGACGCGCAGCGCCCCTTCGTCGTTGCGGCCGGAAACGTCCGCGTGCGCGCCGTGGGAACGGCCTTCTCGGTGCGGCGGCGTGAAACCGGGGTGGAGATTCTCGTCACCGAGGGCATCGTGGAAACCTGGGCGGACGGCGACCAGAGCCTGCGCATGAAGCTGGAGGCCGGAGATCGCGCGATGCTTAGCGCCCATGCGGTGATCGACTACGAAACCGGCATCTCGTCATCCGTCGACCGGGCGCTGGCATGGCGAGGCGGCATGATCGATCTCAACGGCCGCACGCTCTATGACGCGGCGGACGAGTTCAACCGCTACAACCAGCGCCAGATCATCATCGCCGACCCGCGCGTCGCCCGCGAGGAGTTCGACGGCCTGTTCCGCGTCAACGACCCTGAAGGCTTCGCCGAAGCGGTGAAGGCCAGCCTCGGAGTGTCGCTCGACACCAGCAATCCGAACCTCATTCGGATCGAATGATAAAAAAATTTGAAATGACGAGAAGGAATATCCGCTCCGGAGACTCTTAAAGGGCACAGGTGAAAAGAAACCTGACGGATCGGGACATTGGGAGGGATAATGAATACTTCGGACATTCGGAGTGCCTTGTTCGCATCATCTGCGATCATGTGCATGGTAGCCTCGCCGGTTCAGGCGGCAGCGCAGACGCGGCAGTTCGCGATCGAGGCGCAGCCTGCCGAAACCGCGATTAGCCAGCTTGGCCGACAGGGCGACATCCAGATCATCGCGGCGCGGCGCCTGACGCATGCCGTACGCACCAATGCCGTGCGCGGCGAGATGAGCGTGGACGACGCGCTGAACCGCCTGCTGGCGGGGACCGGTCTCACCGCCCGCCGCACCGGGCCGGGTTCCTATGCCATCGTCGCCCGCGCCACGCCTCCGATGTCGCCGCGCACCCTGACGCAGACCAGCCTGACCTCGGCCCCGAGCGTACAGGCGCCCGTCGCCGCCGCACAGGCCGCATCCCCGGCGGCAGAGGCCGCGGCGGCGGATGAGGAACCGGCTGCGAACTCCGAAATCCTCGTCACCGGCTTTCGCGGCAGCCTCGCCAAGGCGCAGGACCTGAAGCGCCGCGCGGTGAACCTCACCGAAAGCATCATGGCCGAGGACATGGCCAAGATGCCCGACCTCAACCTCTCGGAATCGATCCAGCGCCTGCCCGGCGTCGCGATCTCCCGCGAAGGGGGCGAAGGCCGCAACATCACCCTGCGCGGCTTCTCCCCCGACTTCACCCGCACGACGCTGAACGGCATGGAAGTGCCCGCCAGCAGCGACGGCCTCGATTCCGGCGGCTTCACCATCAATGCCGGCCGCGCCTTCGACTTCCACGTCTTCGCGTCCGAACTGTTCAACCGCATCGACGTGCAGAAGACCCAGCGCGCCTCGATCGAGGAAGGCGGCATCGCCGGCACCGTCGATCTCTATTCGGCCAAGCCCTTCGACTTCAAGGGCTTCCATGTCGTCGGATCGGCGCAGGGCGGATACAACACGATGACGCGCAAGGTCGACCCGCGCGCGACGGTGATGATTTCAGACACCTTCGCCGACGACCGCATCGGCTTCCTGCTTTCCGCCGCCTATTCCAAGCGCACGGTCTATCAGGAAGGCTTCTCCAGCGTGCGCTGGACCTCGCCTTATGTGAACGGCGACAGCTGGGCGGACACCAACCCGACCGTCACCGGCACGCCCGAGGATTGCGGCGCTGCCGACCGGCTCGACTGCCTGTGGGCGCCGCGCCTGCCGCGTGCGGACTTCTTCGGCAACGACCAGAAGCGCCTCGGCCTGACCGGCTCGATCCAGGCCAAGCCGATCGACGGGCTCACGCTCAGCCTGGACGCGCTCTATTCGCAGCTCGACAACGACCGCTACAGCTACAACTCGATGGAGTGGCTGCTGACTCACGGCACCCCGGGCAACTTCGTCGGCCAGACCCCGCTGTCGTTCACCGTCGCGCCTGACGGCAAGCAGCTGGTCGCCGCCGCTTTCGACGACGTGACATCGTGGTACGAAAGCCGCCACCAGACCTCGACCTCCAAGTTCCGCCAGTTCGTGTTCTCGGGCGACTACGAAGTGACGAGCAACCTCAAGATCGACGCCATGGTCGGCAAGGCGCGCGACACCGCCGACCGCACCGAGCTGCGCTTCTATGCCCGTTCGGTGCCGCACTACTACGCTTACGACTATTCGGGCAGCAAGGACGTCGCCAAAGTCGATTACGGTGATTACGACCCGAACGATGCCACCAACTTCGTCAACGCGACGACGCCCGCCAACCGCCTGAACAACGTCGTGAAGGACAACTTCACGGCCAAGACGAACGCCACCTTCACCAAGGGCCGCTTCACCGCGCAGGCGGGCTTCGCCTACAACCGCCGCCTCGTGCGTTATTCCGAGGCTCAGGGCGAGCTGCCCACCTTCGATCCGTCCAGTTACATGACCGCCTTCCCGTACAGCCACTTCGGCAGCGGCGTGGTTTCCGGGGGCCTGCCGACGTTCGCGGTGATGGACTTCGACGCGATCGGATCGTCGGGCCTTTTCTCGGGCAACTACACCACCAACGTCGCAGCGGGCTGGGAAGTGGTTGAAAAGACCACCGGCGGCTACGGCGAAGTGACGGGTGAGATCGACATCGGTTCGATGACCCTGCGCCTCGACGGCGGCGCGCGCTGGGTGCGGACGGACGTGGAATCGAGTGCGGTCATCTCCGGATCGCCGGTTGACGTGAAGCGGCATTACGATAACTTCCTGCCCTCGTTCAACGCGGCACTGAACATCACGCCCGACCTCGTGGCGCGCTTCGCCTATGCCCGTTCGATGACGCGGCCGGGCCTCGCCTCGCTCAACATCGCCGCGCCCGTGTTCGAATACACCACGCGCACGGTGAGCAACCTGGGCAATCCCGCGCTCAAGCCCTATCTGTCGAACGACTTCGACCTCGGCTTCGAGTGGTACTTCAGCAAGGGCGGCCTGTTCTCGGTGGGCGTGTTCAAGAAGAACATCATCAGTTCGCTGACGACCTCGGTCGTGCAGCAGTCGGTCCCCCAGGAATACTGGGCTGCGATCTACGCCGATCCTCGCTACGACGCTTCGTACCAGGCGGACCCGGCGACCGCGCAGTACACCTTCTACAGCACTGTGAACTCATCGGACGGCAACAGCGTGAAGGGGCTTGAGGCGACGCTCAACGTGCCGTTCACGTTCCTGCCGGGCGCGCTTTCGTACTTCGGCATCGCATCGAACTACACCCATGTCTCTGCCCGCGATTCCACGGGGTTGTCGCCCAACTCCTACAATTTCACGGCCTATTATGACACCGGTGACCTTGGCCTTCGCCTCTCGATCAACAAGCGCGACGACTATCTGTTGAGCCAACCGGGCGGCAACGGCCACGTGCAGGAACGCAAGTACGGGCCGACGCAAGTGGACTTCTCGGCCTACTACAACCTGACCAAGCAGATCAGCGTCAACCTGCAGGGGATCAACATCACCAACGAACGGGAGCGCATCTACGGCACCGGCGACGGAACTCAGTATCTGGTGCGCGAATTCTCCAAGACCGGCGCGCAGTGGTTCGTGGGCGCCCGCTACCAGTTCTGATACCTTGAAGGACCGCTGCCCAATACCCCTCGGGCGGCGGTCCTCTTTTTCGTTTGTCCGGAGTGATATAGAGTGCCGGGTTCAAGCAAGTTCGCATGTGCGCTGGCCCTCGCCGCCATGCTCCTGCCGGGCCATGCCCCGGCGCGCGAGGTGGATGACAGCTACACGATCGGCCAGCGCTTCGCACAGTACCGGGACAAGTTTCCAGGGATCGCCTGGCCTGCCGTGACGTGGAAAGCGGGTCAGTCGGTGCTGTTCGACCGGCCCTACAAGAATACCGGCACCCGCGACCTGCACATCGACGTGTTCCGCCCCTCGGCGGGAGCCAACCGGCAGGGCATTCTGCTCGTCCACGGCGGAGGCTGGCGCGCGGGGGCGAAGACGCATTTCTATGCGCTGGCGAACCTCCTTGCCCAGCGCGGATACACCGTGTTCCTGCCGGAGTTCCGTCTATCGGTCGAGGCGGCCTATCCGGCGGGGATGATCGACATCGGCGACGCACTGGCATGGACACGCGCGCATGCAGCCGAATTCGACGTCGATCCCTCCCGCATCGCCGTGGGCGGCGCTTCGTCCGGCGGACAGATGGCCTCGCTGCTCGCCTATGCCGGACCTTCGGGCCTGTTCGGCTCCGGCACGGAGCGCACCGCCGCCGCGCTGATCGACCTCGACGGCGTGCTGGACTTCACCACCCCGCAAGCGCTGCAGTTCGAGAATGCCGCCGGGGAGGCATCGCCCGCCGCGCGCTGGCTTGGCGGTTCCTACGAGCACGCCGCCGCACGCTGGAAGGAAGCGAGCGCCGCCAGCCATGTCGGCGCACAGTCACCGCCGACGTTGATCGTCAGCAGCGGCATCCCGCGCTTCACCGAAGGCAAGACCGCCGTGCTCGCCACGCTCGAGCGCCATGGCATCGCCCATCGCTTCTTCGCCTTCCAGAATGCGCCGCACGACTTCTGGCTGTTCGAACCGTGGCTGCCCCGCGTCGCGGAGCAGATCGACGGCTTCCTCAAAACCCTTGAACCGGCGCGAGGGAGCGCACCTGAATGATCCGCAGACTTGCGTTCACATTGGCAGCGATGCTGTCCACCGGAACCGCGATGGCGGCGCCGACCGAGTACGTCGTGCGGCCCTCGTGCGGGGACGGCGCGGCGCCGTGCTACACGTCGATCCAACGTGCGCTCGACGCGGCAGCACGCGACGGTTCCGAAAACTGGATCACGATCCGCGTGGCACCGGGCGACTATGCGGAGAAGCCGGTGATCTCCCGCAATCGCCTGCGCCTGATCGGCAGCGGCGCGCAGCGCACGCGGGTTCACTTCGGCGCCGTAGCCCAAACCGCGAAAGGCTGGCACCGCGACGGCTGGGGCACGCCCGGCTCGGCGACGCTGATGGTGGACGCAAAGGACGTGGTGATCCGCGACCTGACCATCGAGAACACCTTCGATTACCTCGCCAATGACCGCCACCCGCAAGGCAGCGCGGAGCGCATCGCCAACCCGCAGGCCGTCGCCCTGCTCCTCGACGTGCACAGCGACCGCGTGCTCGTCGATCGCACGGCAATCCTCGGCTATCAGGATACGCTGTTCACCAACGGCGGCCGGGCGCTGGTGCGCCGCAGCCTGGTGGCGGGCAACATCGACTTCATCTTCGGCAACGGGCAACTGCTGATCGAGGACAGCGAGATCCGCTCCCGTCCGCGCAGTGAGCCTTATGTTCCGGGCGAGTTCCAGTCCTTCATCGCCGCGCCATCGACCCAGGTGTCGCAGGCGCACGGCATCGTCATCTACCGCTCGCGCCTGACCCGCGAGGCCGGGGTGCCCGACGGCGCCGTAGCGCTCGCGCGGCCATGGCATCCGACGACGCGCTTCGCCGACGGACGCTATGCCGACCCTGCGGCCGTCGGACAGGCGATCTTCATCGACTGCTTCATGGACCGGCATATCCACCCGGACCACTGGACGACGATGAACGGCACCGCCCGCGACGGCACCATGACCGGGGTGTTCCGACCGCAGGACTCCCGCTTCTGGGAGACCGGCTCCAACGGCCCCGGCGCGAAAGCGCGCGATATCGGCATGACCTGGCGCGAGACCGCAGGCATCGACGCGATCCGGCGCGATATCCTTGCAGGATGGGATGTTCAGGACGAACCGCATCGAACCAGCGCCGCAGCGAAGGCGAAACCACCGCGCGTCATTCGGTAGAGGATGAAAAATTAACCTTCGTGCAGCAGACTGCCTCCCGGCTGACCAGGTTGGGAGGCGATGACCGCTTTACAGAATACGATCCTCGAGATGATCGCCAAGGGAGAGACGCTGGCTGACACGGCCTTGCGGCTGTGCCTTGAAGTCGAGCGCCTCGTTCCCGGCGTGATCTGTTCGGTGGTGACGGTCGATACGCTAGGGCGCATCCATACACTTGCCGCGCCCGGCCTCCCGCACGCCTTCTGCGCTGCAATCGAAGGGATCAGCATCGGTCCGGAAGTCGGCACATGCGGGACCGCCGCCTATCATGGGCAGGAGATCACGACCGCCGACATCGCCAACGATCCGCGCTGGACGGACTTCAGACACTTCATCCTTCCACTGGGCCTGAGAGCGTGCTGGTCCCATCCGATATTTGATGCGCAGCGCCACGCCATTGCGACATTCGCCTTCTACTATCGCGAAATGCGCGGCCCGTCGCAGCTTGAACGCGATATCGTCGCGCAGTGCGTCGACTTGTGCTCGATCGCGCTGGATCGTCAGCGGCGGGTGATCGAGTATGAGCGGCGAGCCAATACCGATGCCCTTACCGGGCTTGCCAACCGGGGCGCCTTCAACGCCGCGCTGCACCGGCTCGACGGGGCCGATCCGGGCAGCTGGGCTCTGTTTCTGCTCGACGTGGACAACCTAAAGTTCGTCAACGACACCTTCGGGCACCGTGCGGGCGATCTTCTGCTTCAGCAGATTTCGGATCGCTTGACCATCGCCGCCTATCCCGACCGCGCATATCGCATCGGCGGTGATGAATTCGCGATAGTGATCGAAAGCGAGGCCGCGCTGCGCGACCTCGAACGCACGGCACAGTTCTATATCGACGAAATCTCCGTGACGGCCAATTGCGCTGGTCACGTCGTCTCGCCGGGTGCCACCATCGGTCTTGCCGAATACTCGCTTGCCGACACCACGGCCGAACAGGTGCGCCAGAACGCCGACTTCGCGCTTTATCACGCCAAGGAGACCGCGCGGGGGGGATTCGTGCGCTACTGGCCGGGTATCGGCAGCCGGATGACGCAGCGGCTCACCGCGATACGCGACGTTAACGCTGCACTCCGCGAGAACCGGATCGAGGCGCATTATCAACCCGTGGTCGATATTCACAGCGGCCAGGTAATCGGTCTTGAGGCCCTTTGCCGCATGCGGATCGGTGATCGCGTCGTACCTGCCGCCTCGTTCCACGAAGCCACGATCGACTCGCAGATCGCCAGCGCCCTGACCCAGCGCATGATGGCGTCCGTAGCGCGCGACATCGCAGAATGGATTGCCGGCGGCATCGCCGTGCCGCAGGTGAGCATCAACGTCTCGTCCGCCGACTTCCACGGCGCTTCGATCTACGGTGTGCTGAGCGAGACCTTCGAGCGCGAAGGGGTGCCCCTCGGCCATGTCAGCCTGGAGGTGACCGAATCGGTTTTCATGGACGACGCCGGTGTCGTGCGCCGATCGGTCGAGGCTCTGCGCGCCAAGGGGCTCAAGGTCGCTCTCGACGATTTCGGCACCGGCTATGCCTCGCTCACGCACCTGATGAGCGTGCCTGTGGACTACATCAAGATCGACAAGTCCTTCATAGATCGTATCGTTTCGCATGCACCCAGCCAGATCATCGTCGAAGGCATCATCGACATCGCTACCAAGCTGGGCATCCAGGTGGTGGCCGAAGGTATCGAAACGGCAGGCCAGGCAAGAAAGCTCATGGCGCTTGGTTGCACGCTGGGGCAAGGATTCCTCTACTCACGCGCGGTGCCGGGCGATGCTGCGGGAGTGCTGATGACCGCCAAGTCCGGTAAAAAGCACGTCAGCTTGACGGCTGGACGGTTACAATAGTGAAATATGCGGAATCCGGCGAGATTTCGGCGAGGTTTTAACCAAAAAATAGCCATAGTTTCGTAAGCGGTGGCCAATGTTTTATTGGTCCACATCTCGTCGTCTTGAGTCGCGCGCTGGCCACCCTGCTTTTACCGGCAGGCAGAGCACGTCTTCCGAGGTCGGCCTTCGAGATTTCCTGCCCGCTGCAGCGCTGCTCGCCGCCGGGCTTGTCGGCCTGACCGCAAGCTGGCTGCTTTCGGGCACGCAGTCGGGCCAGTATCTCGTAGTGATGGCCCCGACCTCATCGCTGGTCGACAGCGTCAACCTCGTCACGCGCAACGGGGGGCGGCTTGCGGCCACCAGCTCGCTGCCTAACGTCGTGATCGCCGGGTCCTCGCAGGCTCACTTCGCCGCGTCGCTGCGCCAGGCAGGCGCGTGGCTTGCTGTTTCCGTTCCGGCCGTCGCGGGTTGCGGCGGACCTTTCTCTTCGCAGGAGCAGACCTCTTGAACGTTGAACTCGACCAGTTGCGCCGCAAGTCCGGCCGCCTGCTCCTGGCATTGTTCTGGGCCCATGTCCCCCTTTTCGCCGTAGTCGCGCTGCTTACCGGACATAGCCCGGTCGCGGCGGCGCTTGCCGGTACTCTGGTGGCGGGCAGCTATCACCTCATGTGGCTGCGACACGGCATCGCTCCGGCGACGCGCTATCTCTCCGCCGTGGCGCTGATGGCCGAACCTGCGATCCTGCTGGTCCTGCTACGCGGCCATGCGTGGCAGATGGACATGCACATGTACTTCTTCGCCATGCTGACGCTGACGATCGGCTGGTGCGATCGACGTGCCGTGCTGGTTGCGGCGACGACTGTGGCGCTGCATCACCTTCTGCTGCTTTACCTCCTTCCCTCGGTCGTGTTCGCGGGCGGAGGCAACCTCGGCCGTGTGCTGCTCCACGCCGTCATCGTCATCTTCCAGGCCAGCGTCCTCGTACTGCTGAGCGACCAGCTCGTGGAATCCTTCGCCCTGCGCGAGCGTACCCGCGAAGCCGAGGAAGCGAGCCGGGCCAAGAGCATGTTCCTGGCGAACATGAGCCACGAAATCCGCACGCCGATGAATGCCATCCTCGGCTTCTGCCACCTGATCGGCCGCACCGACCTCGACCCCAAGCAAAAGGACTACGTTGCCAAGATCGGGCAGGCGGGCATGTCGCTGCTGCGCCTGATCAACGACATTCTGGACTTCTCGAAGAACGAGGCGGGCAAGCTGACGCTGGAGGCCAACCCCTTCGACGTGCGCAATGCCATCGCCAACCAGTTGCAGTTGGTCGCGGGCGACGCCGAGGCCAAGCGCGTTCGCGTCACTTCCGAAGTATCCGGCGCCCTGCCCCATCGCCTGATGGGTGACGAACTGCGCTTCAACCAGGTGCTGCTCAACCTCGTCAGCAACGCGGTCAAGTTCTCGGAGAACGGCAGCGTCACCGTCAGCCTCGACATCATCGAGGAGACCGGGGACCAGTTCATCATCGAATTGAAGGTGCGCGATACCGGCATCGGCATGACTGCCGAGCAGCAGGCAGCGCTGTTCCAGTCCTTCACACAGGCGGACAGCTCGACGACGCGGCGCTTTGGAGGCACCGGTCTTGGTCTCGCGATCTGTCGCCAGATCGTCGAGCAGATGGGTGGCTCGATCCGGGTCGAGAGCGCGCCCGGCCTCGGCAGCACTTTCATCGCCCGCATGCAGATGGCGCGCGAGGACGAGACGGCAGCGCTCGAACCGGCCGTGCCCGCGCACATCCGCGCCCTGCGCGTGTTGGCCGCCGACGACAACGCGGCCTCGCGGCAGGTGCTGCAGGACATCTTCGCGGGTTGGGAGATTCCGCTCGATCTCGTAGCCTCGGGTGACGAGGCACTGAGCGCCATTCGCGGCGCGGACGAAGCGGGCCATGCCTACGACCTCGTCCTGCTCGACTGGAAAATGCCCGGCATGAACGGCCTCCAGACGGTCGAGGCGATGCAGGCTATGGACCATGCCGCGCCATTGCCGCGCACCCTGATCGTCACCGCTTATGGCGCCGACAGCCTCTTGCCCGGCGGCACCCCTGCCCACGTTGCGGCGGTCCTGACCAAGCCGATCGCGCCCCGCGCTCTGCTGGAAACGATCATCGAAGTCGCCTCGCAAGATTCGGGTCCGGCGGGAGACGCTGCCCCGGCGGCCGCTCCGACCGTCGCTGCCCAGTTCCAGGGCGCCCGCGTCCTGCTGGTCGAGGACAACGAGATCAACCGCGAGATAGCCATCGAGTTGCTGTCACAGGCCGGGCTCGTCGTCGATCAGGCTGAGAACGGGCGCATCGGTTGCGATCGGGTGCAGGCAGCCGACGGCAACTACGCGGCCGTTCTCATGGACGTGCAGATGCCGGAGATGGACGGCATCGCGGCCACCCGCCTGATCCGCGAGACTTGGTCGGCCGATCGCCTGCCGATCATCGCCATGACCGCCCACGCCCATGAAGAAGAGCGCCAGCGCTGCCTCAATGCAGGGATGAACGATCACATCTCCAAGCCGGTCGATCCCGCGACGCTGATGCGCACGCTCGAACGTTGGCTGAAGGTGCCTGCGGCCAGCACATCGGTACGCGCGCCGGTAACTGCGCCGGTTCAGGTTGCCGCCGCCGCTCCGGTGCAGGATGCGATCCTGCCGGAACACCTGCCCCCGTTCGACTTGCGTGCAGCGCTGCTGCGCGTGAACGGCAAGGCCTCGCTACTGCGCAAGCTGATCATCACTTTCGGTGAGACTTATGCGAATGTCGGGCAGGACTTGCGCACGCATATCGCCGGTGGCCTGCTCGCCGACGCCAGGCGCCTCGCGCACAGCCTCAAGGGGGTTGCCGGGTCGCTCGAACTGCCGGAAATACAGCGCTCGGCGGCGGAGATGGAACGGCTGCTCGCGGACGGCGAGGCCCTGCAGGCGCAAGCGGCGATCGTCGATCTGGAGCTACTGCTGGCTCCCGCCATCGCGGCCGCCCGCAGCCTTACCGCGAGCCGCAAGGCTGCGGCCCCGATCGCCGAGTCAGACCGCGACATGAGCACGGCAGCGGTGGCGCGGGACGAGTTGCGCGCACTCCTGCGCCGTCGCAGCCTTGGTGCGCGCGCCAGCTTCGGTCGCTACGCCGCAGCAATCGGTCTCAACGACGACGAGCAGACCATGCATCCGGTCTATCGCGCGCTGGAAAAGCTCGACTACGACACGGCAATCGAATTGCTCGACGCGGACGCCGCCGCCGTCGAGCCGGTCGACAAGACAGGAGCAGCGGCATGAGCAGGGGCACGATCCTCATCGTCGACGACGAGGTTTCCAACATTGAGATCATGAACGCGGTGTTGGAGGACGACTACGAAGTCCTGTTCTCCACGTCCGGCCAGCAGGCGCTGGATACGGCACGGAGGAGCCCGCCGGACCTGATCCTGCTCGACGTCCTCATGCCCGGCATCGACGGCTTCGAGGTCTGCCGCCAGATCAAGGCCGATCCAGAGCTTGCCGACATTCCGGTGATCTTCACTACCGGCCTCGGTGATACCGACCACGAGATGCGCGGCTTGTCGCTGGGGGCGATCGACTATGTGACCAAGCCGATCCAGCCTGCGATCCTGCGAGCCCGGGTCGGCAACCATGTCGAACTCAAGCGCCTGCGCGACCAGCTGGCGAACCTGGCCGTCACCGACGCGCTCACCGGCCTCAGCAACCGCCGGCAGATGGAGCAGGCGTTGCAGGCCGAGGTCGGCCGTCTCGGGCGGACCGGCGACTGGCTGACCGTCATCATGATCGACATCGATTTCTTCAAGCAGTTCAACGATACTTACGGCCATCCGGCAGGAGACCGCTGTATCGTCATGGTCAGCGCCGCCCTCACGCGCGCCGTCAAGCGTGCCTCCGATCTCCCCGCCCGCTACGGCGGCGAAGAGTTCGCCTGCATCCTTCCCGGCGCGGATCCGGAAGGCGCGGCGTTGGTCGCGCAGGAGATCAGCCTTCACGTGCAGTCGCTGAACATCCCTCACGAGCGTTCGCAGGTCAGTCCTTTTATCACCGTCAGCATTGGCGTGGCCAGCGCCCGCTGCCTGCCGGACATGACACCGGAAATGTGGCTCAAGGAAGCCGACCAGCAACTGTACCGCAGTAAGCAGCAAGGGCGCGACCGCGTGACCGCCATCGAATTCGGAGCTATTCCGGCCAATCTGCAAGGATAATCAGACCTTGCGACCACCGCATCGTGCCTTGCAGAAAATATTTATTTATAACATGCTGTTATTGAAAAAACATCTGATTGGTTTGAATTTTAGAAAAAATATCATAAGCAACCTGACGTAACGGTTATATCTATCTGAAAAATATAAACCTATGGTGATATTTGAAGAAAGGGCTGGCTGCGATCGTTCAAGGGTTCGCAGCCGTCTTTGGTGATCAACCAAAGGTCTTCGAGATGGACGTTCCCGGAAGCATCCAGGTGCAGCACCGGGCAGTCCACGCTGATCACCATGTCCGCCTCGATACGATGGTCACCCTTGTCGAAATTCAGCGCATCGCCTTTGAATGCCTCATCCGTGTGGAACAGGCCAACGCTATGCGTGGCGCAGGCCACCGACAGATCGTAGCCAGCGCGCGAGACGGCGCCATGGCCGATACGGCGGATGTCGGAGTAGAGCAGCCCCGGACGCAGTTCGCGCGCGATCGCGTCGTTGGCGCAGACGGCTGCCTCAACCATGCGCATGACGATGGGATCGGGTGTGCCTACGAAGACGGTGCGGCCGAAATCCCCGTGGTAACCGGCATAGTGGCTGACAGCGTCGATCTGGAAGCTGCGCCCGTCGCGGATGACGCCGTCGCGGCGACGCATGGCCATGCTGTCGGTTGACACGAACAATGGCACACCTCCTCGCTTGCCGGTTTCCCCAAAGAATGCATGGCGCAAGTCCTCGTATGTAGATCCTGCCTGCATCGACGTGATGGCGGCGCGCGCCGCCTCCGCATTACTGGCAGCGGCATGGCGCATCAGCGCAATCTCGGCGGGTGACTTGACCATCCGTATGCGGCGCAGCAACGGCTCGGCCGGAAGATACGCGCTCGTCAGTTCGACTCCGGCAGCGGCGTTCAGGGTATCGACGGCAAGGTTCATACTGTATGGGGCGATCGCCGCCCGTAGGGCAGCGGCAGCGTTATGGAATGCCGGTCTCCGCGAAAGTACACGCAATGTCGCCGTCCGGCTCAACATGTCGAGCGGATCGGGGCGTCCTCCCGGAGGCTCATCAAGGAAGACCGGCGCGGCCGCGGCTCCCTCCAACCCTTCGGGCGCGGTGTAGAGGAAGATGTCCAGCGGACCGCCCTCGGCGGGATCCTCGACGTCGTGGAGATAATGGATGAACTGACTGGTGATCAGTATCACCGGTTCATCGGCCGATGTCGGCACGACGGCGAAAGCTGCACCCGACTGGCCCATCAGCACCATCTGCGGCCAGAAGCCGGTGGCGTGATAGATGTTCGTCGGGTCGGAGAGGACCAGCGCCGATACCCCCTGCTCGCTCATCACGCTTTCGGCGACGGCACGGTTCATTAAAGGGGCGAGCGCGGGCATTGGGCAAACGTTTCCTTGAGACGCGATTAAGGGCGCGGCGACGTCGCTTGACGTGCCGCGCAAGGACGGGGCCTTGAGGCTCACCAGATCTCGGGGCGGGACCGCAGACCGGGATCGAGGTCGAAGGCATTGGCGGGAACGGTGAGCCCCAGGTTCTCGCGCATGGTCGTGCCTTCGTATTCCTTGCGGAAATGGCCGCGATCCTGAAGGATCGGGACGACGTGATCGACGAAGTCCTCCAGCCCGCCCGGCAGGAAAGGTGCGGAGATGACGAAGCCGTCGGCGGCGCCCTGCTTCTCCCATTCAATGAGCGTCCCGGCTACGTCCTCGGCCGTACCGACGATGGTGTGGCCGGTGCGCCCGGCCGCGACCCGGCGCGCCAGTTCGCGCACCGGCAGGCCCTCTCGCTCCGCCAGTTCGAGCACGCGGTCGCGTGTCGAGTTCTGGCCAGCCAGCGCCGTTTCCGGCAGCGGCGGCAGCGGACCGTTGGGGTCTGCCTGCGACAGGTCGATGTTGCCGAGCAGCCCTTCGAGCTTGGAGATGGCGATCTCGGCCGGGATCAGGTCGTCCAGTTCGCGCTTGAGATCTTCGGCTTCGGCAAGGGTACGTCCTATGACCGGGGTGACCGCAGGCATGATCTTGAGACCGTCCGGCGTGCGGCCGAACCCGGCCAGTTGCGCGTGCATTGCGGAGCGGAAGGCCTTCGCCGTCTCGATCGTCGGGTGCGACGTGAAGATGACTTCGGCGGTCGCCGCGGCGAAGCGCTGCCCGGTAGCCGAGGCCCCCGCCTGAACCAGCACCGGGTGACCCTGCGGCGGACGCGGTACGGTCAGTGGCCCGGCGACCCTGAAGTTCGCGCCCTCGTGATCGACGGCGCTGATACGCGAAGGGTCGGTGTAGCGCCCGCTCGCCTTGTCGGCGACGACGGCGCCTTCCTGCCAGCTGTCCCACAATTTGCGCGCAACGGCCACGAACTCCTCTGCCCGGGCGTAGCGATCGCCGTGGGCGAGGTGGCTGTCGAAACCGTAATTGTGCGCCTCGTTCTCCATGGTGGAGGTCACGATGTTCCAGCCCGCGCGGCCACGGCTCATGTGATCCAGCGAGGCGAACCGGCGCGCCAGATCGTAGGGATGATTGTACGTGGTAGACGCGGTGCCGATCAGGCCAAGGTGCTGCGTTTCCGCCGCGATCGTCGCCAGCACCACGAGCGGGTCCAGCTTGGGCGTCTCCAGCCCGGCGAAGACCGAAGCGCCCCGGACCGGATGATAGCCGAGGTAGTCGGCCAGGAAGACGCCGTCGAACAGCCCCTTCTCCGCAGTGCGGCCAAGTGCGCGAAAATAGTCGGCGTCGCACAGCGCATTGTCGGCGGCGCGGGAGTGACGCCAACCGGCGATATGGCCACCGGTCTGCATCAGGAACGCAAGCAGTTTCATGACGTCTTTGGCGCCTCGCGTCGAAGAATTGAGCCTGTCGGGGATCACCCTCGTCGGGAACGGCGGCCGAAGCCACCCTTGCCCCCTGACATGTGCGGATAACGAGCACGACTTGGCCGCCCACGCCAATCAGGATTCCTTGGAGGTGATAAGGGGTTCTGATTTCCGAAGCGGAAAAAACCGATGTTACCTTGCACTTATCAAGCGGCGATTTGATGACAGCAAGCCGTCCAGTGCTCGATGCAATGCTTAATAAAGAAACACGATAAAAGTTTCACGCAGGAAGAACGATCTCAAAACTCAGACCAATAATGGTCAGGGATCGAAATGGGGAAAGCAATCATGACCAGCACGTCGGCGCTGAATCGCGCCGTTCTTTTGTCCTGCACGTCGATGATCGTCGCGTTGGGCCTTTCGACCAACGCCAATGCGCAGGCATCCGGCGCCGATACGACTGCGAGTGCGCCCGGCGACATCGTCGTGACTGCCCGCAAGCGCGGCGAGGACATTCTCAAGACCCCGATCTCGGTCACCGCCCTGACGGGCGAGGACATGCAGAAGCGCGGCGTGCAGTCGGTCACCGACCTTGCCTCCTTCACGCCCAGCATGAAGATCGTGTCGAGCTCTTCGGGCCGCAACGACCGCTCGTTCCAGCAGGTCATCATCCGCGGCTTCACGCCCTCCAGCGCTTCGGTCCAGACCGCCTCGATGTTCATCGACGGCGTGCCGGTCTCGACCGCCACCGCGATCCAGACGATCTCCGATCCCGAGCGTATCGAAGTGCTGAAAGGCCCGCAGAGCGCCTACTTCGGCCGCCAGACTTTCGCCGGTGCCGTCAACGTCGTGACCAAGTCCACGCCCGACCGCCTCGAAGGCAGCTTCTCGGGCATGGTCGGCACGCGCAACAACCATGACATCCAGGCCTCCATCGGCGCGCCGTTGATCGAGGGCCTCGTCGGCTTCCGCGCGACCGTGCAGGAAATGGCCAAGGGCGGTTCGTGGAAAAACCAGGGCGTGCCCGGCCAGACGCTCGGCGACCAGCGCACCCGCGCCGCGACGCTGGCGATGGAGTTCACGCCCGCCTCGAACCTGAAGGCCAAGGCCTTCGCGATGATCTCGAAGAACAACGACGGCCCCAACGCGACCGGCCTGCTGGCGGCGCACGCCGTCACCAACCCTTCGAACGGCGCGGTGATCGTGCCGGATTCCTCGAACTGCGCCTTCGGTAACAACCGCTACTTCTGCGGCACCCTGCCCGGCCTGCCCGCTGGCGCGCCTTCGATGAACACGGTCAATACGCCCTTCATCAAGGACTTCCTCGCCAACCCGAAGGGCCGCCTGATCAATCCCGAGGACGGCGTCCAGGGCTATGGCCTGCGCAGCCGCTTCTATCACCTGCACTTCAACGTCGACTGGGAGGTCGGCAGCGGCATCACGCTGTCCTCGCTCACCGGCTACAACAACGAGCGCCGCAGCCAGTTGTCGGACCTCGACCTCTATTACAACACCACTGCGCCGAATTCGACCAACGCGGTCGGCACGGCGCCCGGAGCACCGAGCTACTTCGACTATCCCTACCTCGTCGAAGCCAAAAGCAAGGACTTCTCACAGGAACTTCGTGCAAGTTATGATGATGGCGGGCCGTTCACCGCCACGCTCGGCGGCAGCTATCTGAACGCAACGTTCCAGGGCGGCGGCGGCGGCAACAACGGCGCGCTCGGCACCAGCCAGTTCAGCGTCGTCTCGGGCAAGACCCGCAACCGCACCTTCGGCGCCTTCTTCGGCCTCGGCTACAAGATCACGCCGGAGCTGAGCGTCAACTTCGACGGCCGCTACCAGATCGACACGATGTATGCCTATGCCCGCCCGGGCGGCCAGACCATCGCTTCGGCCGCCTTCGCGACGCCGGGCTTCTACGAGGAAGGCTCGGTTCTCGCCAAGCAGACCTACAAGAATTTCACCCCGCGCGTGATCGTCAACTACGACGTGACGCCGGACATGATGGTCTATGCCTCGTACTCGAAGGGCGTGAACCCGGCGGCATTCAACACCGTGTTCCTCTCCAACCTGAGCGCGGCGGCACAGGTTCTGGCGGCGGACGCGGGCCTGCGCATCGCGGTGAAACCGGAAAAGCTCGACAATTTCGAGATCGGCGCCAAGGGTAAGGCGTTCGACAACCGCGTGCGCTACGCCGTTGCAGCCTACTACGGCATCTGGAAGGATCAGTTGAACGCCAACGTCATCACCCTGGTCGATCCGGCGACGAGCGTGGTCTACAACATCCAGGCCCAGCTCAACACCGGCAAGGTCAAGATGTACGGCCTCGAAGGCGACTTCTCCTTCGCGGCGACCGACCACCTGACAGTCTCAGCCAACGGTTCGTACAACGAAAGCGACATCCGCAAGCTGAGCGCACCCACGGTGACCGCCCTTACCGGCATCACCGACTTCAGCGGCAACCACAATCCGCTGGCCTCGCGCTGGTCGGGCTCGGTCTCGGCCAACTACACGATGCCGCTGCGCGGTGACGTGGAGGCCTTCGCCCGCGCCGACTTCACTTACAAGTCGGGGGTCTACACCAATGCCTCCAACCTGACGAAGACGCCGGACATGACGCAGGTGAACTTGCGCGCAGGCTTCGGGAACGATCGCTTCACGTTCGAAGGTTTCGTGACCAACCTGTTCAACAACAAGGCTTATCCGGCCGCCATCGACTTCACCCTGCTGGAGCGCACCAACTCCTACCTCTCGCCGTTCTCGGGCGTTGCGGTGGCTCTGCGCGACTTGCGCACGTTCGGTGTGCGATCAACCGTGAAGTTCTGACGAGTGCCGATGCGCGGCGGGGAGCACCCTCGCACCCCGCCGCACACGGTATTTCAACTCGAGCAGATGGATACGACGATGAGCGAATACGATCTGGTCATTCGCGGCGGCACTGTCGCCGACGGCACCGGAGCCGATCTTTTCGAAGGTGACGTCGCGGTGCGCGGCGGCAAGATCGTCGCGACGGGGGCGGTCTCCGGCTCCGGGCGCGAGGAGATCGACGCGCGCGGCAAGCTGGTTACGCCCGGCTTCGTCGACATCCACACCCACTACGACGCCCAGGTCACCTGGGACACGCAGTTCTCGCCATCGACCAATCACGGCGTGACGAGCGTGCTGATGGGCAACTGCGGCGTCGGCTTCGCGCCCTGCCGCCCCGACATGCGCGAACAGATGATCGACGTCATGGAAGGCGTCGAGGACATTCCCGGCATCGTCATGGCCGAGGGCCTGCCGTGGAACTGGGAGAGCTTCCCGGAATACATGGACGCCATCGAGCAGCGCCCCATGGATGCCGACTTCGCCGTCGCCGTCCCCCACATTCCGGTGCGCGTCCACGTCATGGGTCAGCGCGCCATCGAGCGTGAACCCGCCACCGGCGCCGACATGCAGGCCATGGCCGCCATCGTGCGCGAAGGGTTGGAGGCAGGCGCCTTCGGGTTCTCCACCACCCGCGTCATCGGCCACCGCACCGCGAGCGGCGACCAGCTTCCGGTCACCACCGCGAGCGAGGACGAACTGCTCACCATCGCCATGGCCATGAAGCCGCTGGGCCGCCACTTGTTCATGTCGGCTTCCGAATTCGACACCGGCAACGGCTTCTCGTCCGAATTCCGCATGCTCTCGCGCGTGGCGGAGGCTTCGGGCCAGACGGTGACCTTCCCGCTCCTGCAGTACAACGAAGCGCCCGATCGCTGGCGCGAGATCGCCGACGCCTGCGCCGCGAGCCGGGCGCAGGGGATCGACATCTATGGACAGGTCGTCGGCCGCCCGGTCGGCGTTTTGTTCGGCCACCAGTTGTCGCTGAGCCCCTTCCGCGGCTGCCCGGCTTACGAAGCCATCGAGCACCTTCCCATCGCCGCCCGCGCGCGGGAAATGCGCAAGCCTGAGGTGAAGGCCGCGATCCTCTCGGAAATGGGGCTGCCGCTCGACCCGAAGACGTATCCGGCGTTCATGCGCGAAGTCTCCCAGTGTTATGCCATGGGCGAGAACCCCGACTATGCCCCGCCCGAAAGCGCCCGCTTCGACATTATCGCCGCCCAGCGCGGCTGCAGTGTCCACGAAGTCGCATACGACGCGCTGCTGGAGGAGGACGGCCAGGCCATCCTCTACTTCCCGGCGCGCAACTACACGCATTACAACCTCGACGTCGTGCACCACATGCTGCGGCGCGAGGACACCGTGCTGGGCCTCGGCGACGGCGGCGCGCATGTCGGCGCGATCTGCGACGGCAGCATGCAGACGTTCCTGCTCACCTACTGGACCCGCGACCGCGTGGGCGAGCGTCTGTCGATCCCGGAAGCGGTGCATCTGATGACCGGCCACACCGCCCATGTCGGCGGTTTCGGCGATCGCGGCATCGTCGCGCCCGGCTACAAGGCGGACCTCAACGTCATCGACTACGACCGCCTGCGCCTCGCCCCGCCGCGCGCCAGCTTCGACCTTCCCGCCGGTGGCCGCCGCCTGACGCAAGGGGCGAGCGGCTACGCCGCGACGATCCTCTCCGGCGTCGTCACCGCCCGCGACGATACCCCGACGGGTGCCCTGCCCGGCCGCCTCGTGCGTGGCCGCCGCTCCGCGCCTGTCGCCTGATACCTCCAGACGGAACTAACCTGATGCTCATCAATCGAGACCGCGCCGACGCCCTGATGGACCGGGAGGATATCGCAGTCGTCGTCGCCTCGACCCCGATCAATACCTACTACCTCTCCAGTTGGGCCACCGACGCCAGTTGGGGCTTCGGCGATCTCGCGCTGGCGATCCTGCCGCGCGACCATGCGCTCGATGCCGCCGTGCTGACCGTCGAGGTCGACATGGGCCAGCCCCAGCAGGGGCAGGGCACGTGGATGGCGGTGCGCGGCTACGCCCGCAAGCCCGGCATAGGCGCGGGCGGTGTGCAGGCCGCGCTGACCGCCGAGGGGCTGCCGCAGAACCATCAGGAAGCCGTGGCGCAATACTTGCGCGAACTCGGCCTCGACCGCTCGCGCGTGGCGTTCGAGGATCGCGGCCTCGGCCTCGACGTCAACGAACTGCTCGGCGGCACCATCGACGTGGTCCCTGCGCGCGATCTCCTGCGCGACATGCGCATGGTCAAGACGCCCGCCGAGATGGCCAACATGCGCGCCGCCGCCCGCAAGACCGAACTCTCGCTCCAGCTCTCGGCCGAAGCGCTTGCCGCCGGGGCCACCTGCGCCGAGGCGGAGCGAGTGTTCTGGTCCGCCGCCGCGCTGGCGGGCGGGCGCCCGGTGTTCCTGCTCATCACCCCCTACCGCCCCGGCTTCGGGCGCCTGCCCAAGAACGCCGAACTGCAGCAGGGCGACATGGTGACTTTCGACGCCACCGCAGAGTTCTCGCACTACACCAGCGACATCGGCCGCACCGCCGTCATCGGCGAGCCCTCGCCCGAACAGTTGAAGCGCTACAACGCCACGCGCCTTGGCTGGCAGGCGGCGCTGCCGGAGTTCCGCGCCGGTCGCCTCTCCAGCGACGTGGAGAAGGCCGTCGTCGCCTCGATCCAGGCCCACGGCAACCCCGAGTTCCGCGCCTGCGGCCTCCACTCGGTCGGGCTGGAGCACACCGATCACCCGCATCCGGGCGGAGGCATGCACAGTTTCGAACTGGTAGACCGCATGGTCCTGAGCTGCGACCTGCCCTGGATCGGCCCCGAGATCGGCAAGTTCCACTTCGAGGACATCATCTACCTCGACGGCGACACGGTCGAGATCCTCAACGATGCCGACGGCCGCCTGATGGCCTGCATCGACGGGCGCACCGTTCGTGTCGACTGACACCCCGGCGCCCTTCCCTCCGCTCCGCCAGACGCTCTGGCCGATGCTGCTGCTTTTCCTCGCGGCCAATTTCTATAGCATTGACAAGGCCATCGTCGGCGTGCTGGCCGAGCCGATCAAGGCCGACCTCGGCATCGACGACATCCGCATGGGTCTGCTCATGGGCCTCGCCTATTCGCTGCTGAGCGGAGTGTGCGGGCTGTGGCTGGGCTCTCTGGTGGACCGACATGTACGCAAGCGCGTGCTGGGCGGCGCGATCATCGTCTGGAGTGTGTCCACCGCGCTCGGCGGCCTCGCGCCGAATTTCGAGACGTTCTTCGTGTTTCGGGCCCTCGTCGGCCTTGGCGAAGCGGCGGTCGCGCCTGCCGCCATGTCGCTGATCGCCGACATGTTCCCGCCCGACCGGCGCGGCCGGGCCCTCAGCGCCTACCTCATCGGCGCGACGATCGGCACCGCGCTGTCCTCGGTGATCCCGGGCGCGATCCTTGCAGCGCAGGTGCATATCGCGCTGCCGGGCTATGGCCTCGTCGTCCCGTGGCGCAGCGCGTTCCTGCTCTGCGGCATCGTCGGCCCGGCCGTGGGCCTCGCCTTCCTGACCATCCGCGAACCCGCCCGGCGCGGCCTGCCCGCAGAGGCGAAGGCGCCCGCGCGGGTGGGTGAGAAGCTGGCCTATCTCGGCCGCCAGCGAAAGCTGGTCGTGCCGCTGTTCGCCGGCTTTTGCCTCTATTACCTCGCCTTTGTCGGCGTCACCTCGTGGACCGCGCCGCTGCTGATGCGCACGTATGGGCTGACCCTGCCGCAGATCGCCAACCTGCTCGGCCTCGGCATGCTCGTCGCTGGTGTTTCGGGTTACCTGCTCGGCGGCTTCGCGGCGGACACGCGCAAGGCCGGGCGCATCGGGCTGATGGCGGTGCTGCCGCTGGTCGCCCTGCCCACCGCGTTCGCGGGCTATGCGCCAGGCCTTGGCCTTGCCATTGCGGCGCTCGCCACGATCAGCCTGACCACGCCGATGCTCAACGTCGCGATGAACGCGACCGTGCAGGAGATCGTGCCCAACGACATGCGCGGCTTCTCCTATGCCTTCCTCAGCGTCGTCGCGGCCTTGCCCGCAGGCGCCGGAGGGCCGTTCGCCATCGCCTTCGTCTCGGAGAAGGTGCTCGGCGATCCATCGCGCATCGCCGCCTCGTTCGTCCTCGTCGTCCTGCCCTGCCTCGTGCTGGCGGCGGCCTGTTTCGCGGCCGCCGCGCGCGCCTATCGCTCCGCCCCGGCGGATGGCGAACTGGCGCGCGTCATCGGCGCCAGCCACTTGTGATCTCTCCGGAGCCCGTACCATGCCCGACCCCAACCAGATGATTTTGGCCACCTTCATCCACAACAGCGGCGCGCACCCCGGCGGATGGCGTTGGCCCGGCGCGCCTGCCGTAGACCAGCACGACTTCGCCCACTTCGCTCACCTCGCCCAGACGGCCGAGCGCGGGAAGATGCACTGCTACTTCTCAGGCGATTCCCAAGGCTTTCCGAGCATTTCCGGCAAGGACGCCTTCGCCGCTACCGATTACGCGGGCAAGCTGGAGCCGACCACGCTGCTCGCCGCGCTGGCGGTCGTCACGAAGCACATCGGCCTAATCGCCACCGCCTCGACCACGTACAACGAGCCTTACGCGATCGCCCGCCGCTTTGCCTCGCTCGACCATATCTCGAAGGGCCGCGCGGGCTGGAACGTCGTCACCTCCGCCAGCGACGGCGAAGCGCGCAACTTCGGGCGCGACCTGAACATGGACCACGACGCCCGCTACGCCCGCGCCGAGGAGTTCGTGGACGTAGCCAAGAACCTCTGGGACAGCTGGGAGGACGGCGCGATCCTGCGCGACCGCGACGCGGCGCGCTACTTCGACCCCGCCAAGGTCCACGAACTGGGTCACAAGGGCGAGCACTTCTCCGTCGCCGGTCCGCTCAATGTCGCCCGCCCGCCGCAAGGGCACCCGATCATCGTGCAGGCGGGCGGCTCCGGCCCCGGCCGCGCGCTGGCCGCGCGCACCGCGGACATGATCTTCACCGCCGCCAGTTCAGTGGAAGTCGCGAAGGAGTTCCGCGACGACATGCGCGCCCGCGCCGCCGCCTTCGGCCGCAACCCGGATCACGTGAAGATCATCCCCTCGGTCCAGTTGATGGTCCGCGCCAGCGAGGCCGAGGCCCGCCGTGCCGACGAGGAACTGCTTGACCTCGTGCCCGAGGCTCTGGCCCTTCGCACCCTCAGCCTGCAACTCGGCGTCGATCTCTCGCACCTCTCGGTCAATGATCGCCTGCCCGACCTGCCCGAGACCAACGGCGGCAAGTGGGTGCAGCAGTCGATCATCCGCATGGCCCGCGAAGAGGACCTGCCGATCGGCCTGCTCGCCCGCCGCGTCGTCGTCTCGCGCGCCAGCTTCTCCTACACCGGCACGCCGGAACAGGTGGCGGACTTGTGCGAGAACTGGTTCCGCGCGGGTGCTGCGGACGGGTTCTCGCTCTCGCCCAACTACCAGCCCGGCGTGCTGGAGGGCTTCGTCGACCAGGTCATCCCCATCCTTCAGAAGCGCGGCCTGTTCCGCGACGAGTACGAAGGCGATACCCTGCGCGAGAACCTCGGCCTGCCGCGCCCGGAAAATGCTTTCGTCGCCAATCCCGCGCTGGGGTGCGAACCCCGCATGTGGGCCTGACCGCTACAGCCACTCTCGAAGAGGAATAGGACCATGTTGAGCCGTCGTGATGTTGCCCGGGGTATAGGTCTGGCCGGAGCAGTCAGCGCGTTTCCCGCCCTCGCCGCGCAGAAAGCTGCCAGCCTGCCGACGCCCCCGAAAGGCCAGTGGACCCGCTTCGGCGAACTGCGCCGTGCGGGCGGCGTGCTGCACTATGCCGTGATCGGAGAGCCGATCACGGGCAAGCCGCCGGTGGTGCTGCTGCACAAGCTGGGTGGCTGGCTGTCCGACTGGCGCCATGTCGCGCCGATGCTGGCCGAGGGGCGGCAGGTCTATGCCTTCGACCTTCCCGGTCATGGCGGCTCGCGCTGGGACGGCCCGGCGCCCTACATCCAGAGTCTTGGCGAGACGGCCGCGCTGCTGGTCGGTGCTTTCGACGAACTCGGCTTCGACAAGGTGGACCTGATAGGCACCTCGCTCGGCGGCTGCCTTGCCGTGCCGCTCGCCGCATTCTGGCCGGAGCGGGTGGGCAAGCTCGCGCTCGTCTCCTGCGCGCTCGGCCATCGCCGCTCACTGGCCGAGATCAAGGTTGCGGTGGACGACAAGCAGGGCACCCTGTTCGACAAGAATGGCGACCCGGTGCCGACGCCGCCGGAACTGCTGTCAAAGACCTTCGGCATCATCAATACCGGCCCGATCAATGCCGAGGGCATCCTCAGCCGCAGGGCCGCGGGCAAGTGGATCCAGCCCTCCGAGCGCGGTGTCGCGATCACCGAGATCGCCGGAACCATGAGCCGCATTGAGGCGCCGACGCTGCTCGTCTATGGCCAGTTCGACAAGGCCTACCTCAAGTTCCGCAGCGCCGCCGAGGCCGAACTGAAGCGAGGCAAGACCATGGTGGTCGAGAACTCGGGCGCCTTCGTGATGCAGGACAATCCGCCTGCTACGGCCCGCGTGCTGAAGGCCTTCCTCGACGAAGCGTGACCGGCGCTCAGTTCGGCTTGCGAGCGCACCATTGCCGGATGGTCGCCTTGAGCAGCCGGACGGTGCGAGTCTCGTAGCGATCCTTGAGAGTAATGAAGCCGAAGGCGGGCGCCGGAATTTCCGAGCCCGCCAGACGCTTCAACGAGCCGTTCGCCAGTTCGTCGGCGACTGCCTCGCACGCGACCATGCCGATCATGCCCGAGTGCAGGATCATGGCCTTCACGAACGTCGTGGACGAGGCCTTCACCGACTTGCTCTCGCGCCCATAGCCGAACCGGCGCAGCATGTTCACGACGTCGTCGTTGTCGATGGGATCGGCGGTCTCGTAAGCGCTGACGTGTGCCCAGACGAAGTCGGTGCCCCTGGCGAAATCGTCCTCCGCCAGAGCGAAAACCGGGTGGTCCGGCGCGGCGACGACGGCATATTCGCGCTTGAACAGCGGCTCGAATTCCAGCGCATCGTCGGCGTAACCTTCAGGCAATCCGCAGAATGCGAAGTCGAGGTCGCCTGATGACAGCAGGTCCAGCAGCTGCGTCGTGTAGCCTTCGCGCACCCACATATCCACGTGGCCCGCCTGCTCGACGAACTGGCGCATGGCGCGGCTCATCGTATCGTTCATGATGATCGGATGCACCCCCACCGCCACCTTGGGCACGCGGTTGGCGGTCGCGAGGTCGTGGAGAATGCGCTGCTCCTCCATCAGCATGAGGCGCGCGCGCTGGACCAGCTTCTCGCACATCTCGGTCGGGCGCACGCCGTTGGGGCCGCGCTCGAAGAGGCTGGTGTTGAACTCCTCCTCCAGCTGGCGGATGCTGAGCGTCAGCGCGGGCTGCGTGATGCCGACCATCTTTGACGCCTTGCGCAGGCTCCCGCTCTCGTAGATCGCGATCATCCGCTTGAGCTGCACGAGGTTCACGGGTTTTCCTTTGCCTTGGCGACCTAATCAGCGGACAATGTGGCATGTCCGCCGCCCGGCTCAAGTAATCAGCTCAGGTGAGCGTCGATCTCGCAGACGACGCGCGCGTTCTCCAGCTTGAGCACGCCATGCTTCACCCCGAGGAGATCGACGCGGCGGCCATTGGGATAGTGGTGCGAGTTGGCGAGCGTCGGCTCCCACAAGTCATCCTCGGGGTTCATCACCAGCACCGGCTGCGCCACTTCGGCCATCGCGCCGAGGAAGTCGAAGCGATAGACCGAGATATAGCCCCATGGCATCCGCCCACCGAGGCGCAGGCACTCGGCCATGCTGATGTGACGCTCTTCGTAAGAGATGCGCGGGTCGCTCAGCTCGCCGATGATCGCCCAGAGCTTTTCGACATGCGCCAAGTCCGGACCCGGGGGCGGGAACGCCGTGAGCAGGTTGGCGAGCTTGGCTTCGCGCTGCTCGGCCGGAAAGGCGGCAAGGCCGAAGACCACCGCGCGGCGAACCCGCTCCGGCAGAATGCGGGCAAGCTGCGTGGCGATGATCGAGCCGGTGTGAAAGCCCATGACGTCGAACTGACCGGCCGGGATCTCGCCCTCAGCGGCGAGGTCGGCCATGAACTGCGCCATGATTTCGGCGAAGTCCTCGATGGTGACCGGCTCGGGCGGGGAATCGCTCATGCCGTAGCCCGGCGTATCGACGGCGATCACGGTGCGCTTGGCCGACAGGGGCTCCATCACTGGTAGCCAGTCGCCGCTGTTGCTAGGCGTCTGGTGCAGGCACAGCAGCGGCGGCAGGGCGTCAGGGGTGTCGCACTTTGCGATGCGATAGTGGAGTTGGCCGAAGCGGCTCGGCGCATAGCCGCGCAGGATTTTGGACATGGTCAGTTCCGTTGGTCGGAGGTGATGCGCGAAGCCGCGCGGAAAGCGAGCAGCGACGCCGCGATGAAGGCACAGAGCCCGACGATCGCCATGGATCGACCCACCGCCGCCGGGGAGGCGAACACGGACTCGGTCAGCCACGCCACGGCCAGCGGGCCAAGCGAGGCGCCGATGATCGTCATGACGAAGGCATAGAGCGCCACCGCGAAGCCGCGCACCTTGGTGGGCGTGATCTCCGAGATCACCGACAGCATCGTGGTTCCGTAAATGGCGCTGACCAGCATGATCTCGCCCAGCATGACCATGGCCAGCGGAGCGCTGCCGGACAGCAGCGGCAGGCACGACGGAATGCCGAGCAGCGACAGGGCTCCGGCAAGCCGCGTCCGCCCACGCGCTCCCGAGCGCGCGCCGACACGGTCGACGACGACGCTGGCGACCAGCGCTCCGGCGACCGACCATGCGATCTGGCTGGTGCCGAGGCCCTTTCCGGCCGCGCCGACGTGATACCCGAAAGCGCGCGTGAGGAACACGGCGCCCCATCCCGTCGCCACCGAACCGCCCATCGCATAGAGCGCCAGCGATCCGTAAAGCGGCAGGAACACCCCGCGCTGCGCCGCCAGCAGGCCGAGCCCCTCGGCGAAGGAGAGCTTCGGCTCCGACCCGGTGACGGCATCGCTGCGGCGTGCGGGTTCGCGCAGCAGGAACAGCAGGATCACGATCAGCAGGCCGGACGCTCCCACAAGCGCGAAGGCGATGCGCCACGGGGCGAGTCCACCGATGATCGGCAGGCCGGCGAACACGCCCCTGGGCGCCAGGTCCAGGATCACCCCGCTGACCAGCGAGCCGAGGCCGTAGGCGATCATGCTGCCGAAGACGTAGAGCGCCATGGGCCGTCCCCGGCGATGCGGCGGGAACAGGTCGCTGATCATCGTGACAGCGCAAGGCCCCAGCACCGCCTCGCCGACGCCGATGAACAGACGCGAGGCGAACATCGACCCGAACCCCTGCGCAAAACCGCCCGCGATCGTCGCCGCGCTCCATATCACGATCCCGCCGATAAGCAGGCGGCGCCGGTTCACCACGTCCGCCACGGCGCCCAGCGGCAGGCCGACGGTTACGTAGAAGATGGAGAAGGCGAACCCCTGCAGCAGCGCGATCTGCATCTCGCTGATCGAAAGATCGCGGCGAACCGGATCAATCACCAGAGCCAGCATCCCGCGATCGATGGTGGACACGATCTGCGCCAGGAACAGAGTGGCGACAGTGACCCACGCTATCATGGGTCCGATTGCCCGGCCCGTATCGGGACGCATATCGGGCTCCTCTAGTCGCATCATGGTCCTTCCTCGGATGGGGCGTAACGACCCTTACCCCATCGAAGTGCGAGATCACGAAAGCGACCGTGATTATCCACTGGACGACAAACCGGGCGACCTTGCCGGATTATCTATCAGTGGAACAATTCCTTATGCCGCGAGATGCAGGCGGTCCTCGCGGCCCAGTTCCTGGGCAACGGCATGAGCATCCCGGGCGATCCCCCGGGTCAGCGAAGCCGGAATATCGACGTCGAAACCACGGACAAGCAACCCTTCGACAGCCCAGCGCACGCAGTAGTCGGCCGCCACGCCCACGACGGTCACACGATCGACACCCCGGGCGGCAAGGTCGCGGAAGAACGCCTCGCGCTCGATCTGCACACCGTCAGTGGAGCGGATGCCGACGGCCTCCTCCTGCCACATGTCGAACACACCTTTTTCAAGTGTATAGAGTGGGATGTCGGGGTTTATTGCAGAAGAATCGAGCATGCTTTCCCAGCCCAGCGTGCCCTTTTCGCAGTGGAGGGGGAACAGCTCTGCTTCCGGCGATCCGACGTAATCCGCAGACATGTGGGTATCGAAGGTCATCAGCACGCCCGCTACATCCTGCGGATCGAGTGACTCCAGCCAATTTTGCATCGGCGCCACGATCGCCTCCGCATCGGGGACCGGAAGCGCACCGGAAGTTCGCACGAAGTCATGCTGCATATCCACGACGATGACGAAGCCAACCACCGAAGCCTCCTGCTGTTACTGATGCGCTTGACATATATCCATGGCGGACATAAGTAAAGTGCAACTTGCACATAAGGGTCCGAGAGACGTGCTTCAGGACGAGGCGGAATTCCTGGCGGGCTATGATGCCCGGGCCTATGACGGCCCTTCGGTCACGGTGGATCTTGTGCTCATGTCGGTCGTCGATGGCGCTCCCGCGGCCTTGCTGACCCGAAGGGACGAACAGCCCCATGCCGGCAAGTGGGCGCTTCCCGGCGGCTTCGTCGCGGTGGATGAGGATCTCGACGCCGCGGCACGCAGGATCCTCGCCTACAAGGCCCACATGGACGGTGCCTATGTGGAGCAACTCTATACGTTCGGCGGTGTCGGTCGCGATCCGCGCATGCGGGTCATCAGCGTCGCCTATTTCGCCCTGCTTCCGGCCGATCGTTTCTCCGCCGCTCTGGAGGCAGACCCGGCGCTGACCCTGGCGCGTATCTCGGCAACGGACGGCAATCCGGCACAGGTCACAGGCAGGAAAGGCGCCCTGCCGCTGGCTTTCGACCACGCGGACATCCTCGGCGTCGCGATGCAGAGGCTGCGCGGCAAGATCGACTACTTCCCCCTCGCCTTCGCACTGCTGCCGGAGCGGTTCACGCTGCGTGCCCTGCAGGACGTGCACGAGGCGATCCTTGGCCAATCCCTGAACAAGTCGGCGTTCCGTCGCCGCATGCTCGACCGGGGCTGGCTCGAGGCAACCGGCGAGCGCGAGACCGGCGCATCGTTCCGGCCCGCAGAACTCTTCCGTTTCCGCCCGATCAACGCCCCGATCAACGCCAAAGTCTGAGCAGGTCCATCATGGTCTTCACCGATATCGCCACGCGCACCTACAACCATAACTGGCGGCTCGATCCGATCGTGCGCAGCCTCCTCGACACCGACTTCTACAAGCTGCTGATGCTGCAGATGATCCGGCAGCTTCACCCCGAGGTGCAGGCGACCTTCGAACTGATCAACCGCACCCGCAGCGTCCGCCTTGCCGAAGTCATCGACGAGGCGGAATTGCGCGCGCAGCTCGATCATGCCCGCTCGCTGCGGTTCGGGAAGAAGGAGCTGATCTGGCTGGCCGGCAACAGCTTCTACGGCCGCAGGCAGATGTTCAGCCCGGAATTCATCGCGTGGCTCGCCGACTTCCGCCTGCCGGATTACGAGTTGCGCCAGCACGATGGCCAGTACGAACTGCGCTTCCACGGCCCTTGGACCCACACCATGATGTGGGAGATCCCGGCGCTCGCGATCATCAACGAACTGCGGTCGCGCGCGGCGATGAAGGGGCGCGGACGGTTCGAACTCGATGTGCTCTACGCCCGTGGCAAGGCCAAGCTATGGGAGAAGGTGGAGCGGCTCTCGGCGCTGCCCGACCTCGTCATCTCGGATTTCGGCACACGGCGGCGGCACGGCTTCCTGTGGCAGCGCTGGTGCGTCGAGGCGCTGAAGGAAGGACTGGGCGAGCGGTTCATCGGCTCCTCCAACGTGCTGCTGTCGATGGACGCGGACCTTGAGGCGATCGGCACCAACGCGCATGAGCTGCCGATGGTCTACGCTGCCTTGGCGAACGACGAGGAGGAACTGGCGAGCGCTCCCTACCGCGTGCTTGAAGACTGGAGCGCGCACTACGGCGGCAACCTGCTCGTCGCGCTGCCCGACGCCTTTGGTACAGCTTCGTTCCTGCGCAACGCGCCCGATTGGCTGGCCGACTGGACCGGCTTTCGCCCGGACAGCGCCCCGCCGATCGAAGGAGGAGAACAGATCATCCGCTGGTGGGAGGAAAAGGGCCGCGATCCCCGCACCAAGCTGCTGATCTTTTCCGACGGCATGGACATCGACAGCATCGAGGCGACCTATCGCCACTTCCACGGCCGCGTGCGCATGAGCTTCGGTTGGGGCACCAACCTGACGAACGACTTCCGCGGCTGCGCACCTTTCGCGACGAACGGGCTCGATCCGATTTCGCTCGTTTGTAAGGTGGTGGAGGCGAACGGTCGGCCGGCCGTCAAGCTTTCCGACAATCCCGCCAAGGCGACTGGAGCCCCGGCGGAAATCGAGCGCTACTTGCGCATCTTCGGCGCTGCCGGACGCCAGACCGCTGAAGTGCTGGTCTGACGTCCGGAACCCGGCATGGTCCTTATGTAGTCATTATGTAATCACTGCGCGGTGAGGCCGCCGTCGACTACGAACTCGCCGCCAGTCACGTATCTGGCGCGGTCGGACAGGAGGAAGGCGATCATGTTACCGATGTCGCCAGGCTCGCCCATGCGCTTCATCGGGATCATGGCGTTGATGGCGTCGTACTGGTCCGGGTTGTCCTCGATCGCGACCTTCTGCATGTCGGTCCAGATCACGCCGGGGTGAACCGAGTTCACACGGATGCCCTTGGCGGCGACTTCCAGCGCCAGCGACTTGGAGTAGAGCCGCACGCCCCCCTTGCTTGCGGCATAGGCCGAAGCCCCGGGAATGCCGACGAGCCCGGCGACGGAAGACAAGTTGACGATGGAACCTGCGCCTTGCGCCTCCATCACCGGCAGGACCGCCCGGCAGCCGAGGTAGACGCTCTTGAGATTGACGTTGATCTGCCGGTCCCATGCGGCAGGATCGAGGTCGGCGGTCCACTTGAGTACCGCGATGCCCGCGTTGTTGACGAGGCCGTCGATGCGGCCGGTCTGCGCCTTCACCGTATCGATCAGCGTCGCCCAGCCCGCTTCGTCGGTGACGTCCTGCGCGAATCCGGTGGCGGCAAGGCCCTCAGCGCGCAATTCCTCGGCACGGGCCGCAGCGGCATCGCCATCGAGGTCGGTCAGGGTCACGGCGTGGCCCTCCCGGGCCAGCAGACGTGCGGTGGCGAAGCCGAGGCCGCCCGCAGACGCGGCGCCGGTGACGATGATGCTCTTATGGGTCATTGGGTTATCTCTTTCCGGTCAGGCGTTGCTGAGCCATTCGCGATCGTAGGATTGGTCGGTCATGTCGTGGCGGCCAAGCAGGCAGGCGGCGAGGTCGCCGGACAGGATGCCGTCTGCGGCAGGCTCCGTGCGCGCCCAGTCGACGAGTTCGCTGCGGTGGGCGAAGCGCCACTCCGTGCCCCGCCGTTCGTAGCGATCGACATAGCGGCCGCTGATGATCATGTCGGTGGGCACGCCTTCGGCCAGGATGCGATGAAAGGCGTAGTAGTAGACTTCGCCATAGGCGCGGTCGGCATCGGTTTCGTCGAACTCGATCAGATGCTGGCCGATGATGTGCTGGTTGGCGAGATGCTCGGTCAGCAGGTCCTGCGCGAAGGCCACGAAGTCCGGTCCGCAGCCCTTGAAGATGCCGTAGTCGGTCGTCGAATCCGGCCAGAAGGTATCCAGTTGCAGCGCACGGTCGAGGCGGTCCTGTCCACGCATATAGCGCATGGCGAGGTCGCGGATTGCATCCTTGGCGATAAGTCTTTGAAGGTCGTTCATGACCTTTCCTTTCGATGGGAAGGGCCGACGCATCGTGCGTCGGCCCGCTGGGTCAGAACCTGACGCTGGCCTGCAACTGCACCGTGCGGGGCAGGTTAACGAAGCCGATCTGATCGGCAACGCCGGTCGTACCTGTGTTCGGCGCGTCGATCGCACCGCCGACGATGAACTGGTTGGTGAGGTTCTTGCCGATCAGCGCCAGTTCGAAGCGTTCATCGTTGAACTTCACGCGGATCGTGCCGTCCACGGTCAGGTACTTCGCCTGACGCGAGAACGGATGCGCGAAGCTGGAGGCAAGGTAGGTGCTGGAATAGCGCGTGTCGATCGTGGCACCCAGCTTGGTGCCCTCACCGATGTCGCTTTCATAGCCGACGCCCAGCGCCCCCGTCCACCTGGGCGCGACTGCGGTGGGAGCCCCGCTCAGGTCCTGACCCGGTGCACCCTGGAAGGTAGTGTCGCAGCCTTGCGCCACCGACTGACCACCATAACAGGGTGCGATGTAGTTGAGGTAGCGCGCCTTGTTGTAGTTGATCGATCCGTGCAGGTTGAGGCCCGGCGCGGCGTAGGGTGCGAATTCGAACTCCAGTTCCGCACCCTTGGTCCGGGCGGCACCGGCGTTGGTGGTGATGAAGGCGAACGTCTGCGAGTTGAAGAAGTCGACCTGCAGGTTGACGTACTTGTAGCTGTAGACGTCGAAATTCAGGCGCAACTGGTTGTCGAGCAGCTTGGACTTGATGCCGACTTCGAAGCCGCGCGCCTTCTCCGGGGCGAACGCGACGTCGCTGGGGACCGTGCTGGCACTGACGAAACCGGAGTTCGAGAACCCGCCGGACTTGTACGCGGTCTTGTAGGCACCGTAGACGGTGACGTCGTCCGTCGGCTTCCACGTCAGCGTCGCTTCGGGCGACCAGTTGTTGAAGGTCTGGTCCGCGTTGATGGGCGTATCCTGCAGGAAAATCCCTTGCAACGCCGCATTCACGTAAGGCTGGATGAGATAGCTGTCCTTGGTTTCGTGAATGTAGCGAACGCCGACGGCAGCCTCGAGCGTCGGCAGGATCTTCCAGGTCGCCTGCCCATAGGCGGACAGCGTCTCACCATGGGTTTCGGAATGCTTGAAGTAGCCGAGGTAGCGATATTCGGCCGGGGCGGTCGAATCCTCGATGTTACCGAATGAGCCGCTCTGTCGGTGGTTGCGATGGGTCTTCTGGTAGTACGCGCCGACGAGGAGGTTGATCGGCCCGTCGAACCTGGTCTGGGCGCGCAACTCGCTCGAGAATGCGTGGTAGATGGACCGCTCGGACGAAGGCGCGGCGGCCAGATCGCTCGATACGAAGGTACAGTCGCACGCCCACTGGTTGACGTTGCGGTTGAAGTTGTTGACCCAGGTGAGATCAACGTTGTCCATCGCGTATTCGGCAGTGCCGGTGACCGCCCAGCTCTTGTAGGTGTTGTACAGCGCGCCGTCGTCATGCGACCACGGGTTTGTGCCGGCAAGGTCTTCCGGGAAATAGTTCTGGTAGACGGTGAACGACTTGCCGCACTTGATCGCCGGGTTCAGCGAATACGTCCTCGTTGCACATCCGAAGGGGACGTAATTCCACGAATTGTTGTTGTTTTTCGAGGTTGAGCCGTTTGCCTTCAGCGTAAACTTGAAATCGTTGCCGGGGTCCCACACCAGCGTCACGCGGCCGAGCAGTTCCTTGTTACCGGGGTTGTCGCCGTCATAGGCAGGTGCGAAGTGCGGCGTCGTCACGCCGGTGGCGACGTCGAAGGTGTTGTAGGTCTTGTCGATGCCGCCGTTCTTGAAATAGCCGCCCCACATGTTCGATGCCCGCACGGCGACGCGCACGCCCAGCGTATCGGTGATCGGGCCGGATCCGACGAACTCGCCGACCAGCTCTTTGGCGCGAAACTCATAGCCCAGCTTGGCCTTGAATTCGGGGCTGGATGTGGGGTCTGCGGTACGCAGCGAAATCACGCCGGCGGTGGCGTTCTTGCCAAAGAACAGCGACTGCGGCCCCTTGAGCACTTCCACGCCCTCAAGGTCGAGGAAGCCCTCATTGATGACGCGGCCCTGGCCGTAGTAGACGCCGTCGACGACGACCGCGACCGACTGCTCGATACCGATGGAGGTCGAGGACGACCCGATGCCGCGCAAGGTCAGCTGCGCGCCCGAGCCGTTCGAGGCGCGGCCGATCGTGAACTGCGGCGTCTGCGTGGAGATCTTCTCCAAGCTGGTCATGTCGTAGCGTTCAAGCACTTCGGCGGTCAGCGCGGTGACGGCGACCGGCACGTCCTGCAGGCTCTCCGCCCGGCGGCGCGCGGTGACAACAATGTCGCCGAGACCGCCTTCGGTATGCTCCTGCGCAGCGGGTGCTGGCAGCGGCGCTACGACCGCTTCCTGAGCATTTGCGGATGTGAATGCGAAAGCCGACATGGCAATGCTCGCCATGAGCGCGGTACGCACGGTTCGTGCTGCCTCTCCAGACATCGAAAGCTCCTTTCCCCTTGAACCGGAAAGGGCCTGTTCTGACTTGGTCGCCCCCCGGGTGCCTCGTATTCGAGACCAGGCGGAACGTATCCTCATTAAAAAATGCAGTGGACTGCAATAAATGCTAGGCGGGTGTAACTACCCTGGTCAGCGCGCGGGTCAGTGCCCGCGCCCGGTCCCTCAACTGCGCCGCCAGTGGAGCTTCCGCGTAAGGCAGCAGCACCTGGCAGATCGCGAGCCGCAAGTGCGTTTCGAGCGCATCGTCCGGTATTTCGCGCTTGGCCCAGAGCACGATGGTGCCAACCATCCTCATGCACACGAAGCGCGACACGGTGGCGATGTCGTCGATGGCTACGAGCCCCTCTGCCCGCATGACTTTCAGCGCTCCCCCGGCGAAGCGCTCGTAGACGTCCGGCAGGCCGACCATGTCCGCGTGCTCGACGAGGATGGACCCGAACGCCCGCGCGAGTTCGGGCGCCTCGAAGGTCTTTTCGGCCAATCGGCTCGGTAGCACCTCGAAGAAGCCGAAGCCCTCACCGCCCTCTTCATGGGCTTGGGCGATGGTTTCCTCGCTGCGCTCCCGCGCGTTGAAGGCGAAGAGGCGATCCTTAGACCCGTAGATGTTGAACAGCGTACGCTCGGCGACGCCTGCGGTTTCCGCGATCATGCGCATCGACAGCGCTTCACCGCCGTGAAGCGCAAGCAGGGCGAACGTCGCCGCCTGTATCCGCTCGCGCCGCTCGCGCTGGCGGGGGGTCAACTGGCGGATGCCTTGTGCGATATCGTTTGCGTCCATTGCGGACGTCTTATGACAAACCGCCCCTCGGGATCAAATCCCAGGGTCCTGAACCTAGCGATCAGCACCGGAATGCCCTGGAGCACTTTCCCGCCCTGCTCCCGCGGCAGCGAGCATCATGGCAAGGCCCGAAGTCTGCGCCGCCGCATCCGTCTGCGATGCCGCCTCGGACCAGTCACCGGCGATGGCTTTCGCCCCGGAATCGCTGAGGGTCCAGACCGCCTTTGCATTGCGGCCGGCCCATGCAGCCAGTTCTCCGCGCTCCGGCCCGTCGGGCAGGTCGTCCAGCAAGTGCCCGAGATGACAAGCGAACACGCCCTTGAACATGCGCCCGTCCGCACCGATCGAGGGCACCGGCTCACGCAGGATGCCCCCGGGGTTGGACAGCTTGCGGATAGCCGCGAGCGCCGTCCTGACCGCAAGCATGCGATACCGTGGATCGCCGGTGATGCGGGTGAGGTCGCTCAGGCCGCCCAGTAGCACGCCCTGATTGTACGTGAAGCGCGGCTGGCCGTTATTACGGCAGGCGGCATCGAGGCCGTCGTTCACCAGCCCATCGCCGTCGATCATCGTCGATCCTTCGAACCACGCCCACGTCCGCAAGGCCCAGTCGCGATAGCTCGCCTCGCCGGTCGCAAGGTAAAGCTGCGTCGAGGCATAGAGCAGGAGTTCGTTGGTGATCGCGTTCTTGTACGTCCGCTTGCGGTCCCACCAGATGCCGCCGCCGCAGCGATCGTCCCAATAGGTGGTGACGATGCGCCGATAGGTCGTGCTGGCATAGTCGAGCAATTCGGGATCGCGATCGACCTGCCAGGCGTGAACGTTGGCGATCACCGCCCACAAGTCGTCATCGTTGAGATAGAGCCCAGAGCGATTACGCACCGCCGAGAAGACGCGCGCGTTCCAGCGATCGTCTCCGGTGCGGCGCGCATGGTCGAGCAGGGCATCGACGATCACGAACCGCTGCCATGCCTCGCTCTGCGCCCAGCCGTCTGGCTTGCCCCACTGCCCGTCGAGATAGGACGCAGCCGCGCGGGCGCGCGGTGCCCATGCGTCGTCCTGCGCACGCGCGCTTCCGGCACAGGCCAGCGCAAGCAGCCCGATCGACAGGCCCACCGCCAACGTCTTCTTCAAACTGTGGTCTCCCCGCCGACCCGTAAGCGCATGATGCTCCACATAAGAAATGCCGGGGGCAGCGCCAATGGCTTTCCCTCGCACGGACCTGTCATTAGGACATGGGACATGAACAGAGCCCGTCTGCTGAGCGCCTGCATCCTCGCCGCGCTGCCTTCTGCCGCCCTTCCCGCCTTTGCCGCCCCCGCCGAACGGAGCGCTTCCGCCATGCCCGAAACCGTACAAGACCTGACCTTCGACCGCGTCTTCGCCAGCCCCTCGCTGGATGGACCGCAGCCGCGCGCGGTCAAGGTCTCTCCGGACGGACGCTACATCACGCTGCTGCGCGGCCGCGCCGAGGACAAGGACCGCTACGACCTGTGGGCCTACGACCGCCGTAATGGCGAATGGCGCATGCTGGTCGATTCCCTCAAGCTCGGCTCCGGCCGCGCGCTGAGCGAGGCGGAGAAGATGCAGCGCGAACGCCAGCGCGTCGGCAGTCTCAAGGGCATCATCTCCTACGAGTGGACCGAGGGCGGCGATGCCGTGCTGGTCCCGCTCGACGGCGACCTCTACCTCGCCGGGATCGACGGGTCTGTGCGCCGCCTGACAGACTCTCCCGAAGACGAGCTGAACGCCGCGCTGAGTCCGAGGGGCGCCTACGTTTCGTTCGTGCGCGACGGGCGGCTCTACGTCGGCCCGCTCGGCGGGACCGAGCACAAGCCGATCACCCCGAAGGAAAACGCTGGCACCGTCCACTGGGGCGAGGCCGAGTTCGTCGCGCAGGAGGAAATGGCGCGCATGGACGGCTACTGGTGGTCGCCCGACGACAGGCTCATCGCCGTCGAGCGCTATGACGAGGCGCCGGTCGGCGTGGTCACCCGCACCGCGATCGGCGCCGAGGGCACGCACACTTACCAGCAGCGCTACCCGGCGGCGGGCACGCCCAACGCCCTCGTCTCGCTCCATGTCATGAAGCCGGACGGCAGCGGCCGCGTCGAGGTGGACCTCGGCCCCGACCGCGACATCTACCTTACCCGCGTCAACTGGGCGCGGGACGGGCGCATGCTCTACGTCCAGCGCCAGAACCGCGAGCAGACCCGCCTCGATATGCTGGCGGTCGATCCGCAGACCGGCAAGAGCCGCGTCCTGTTCACCGAAGAGGCGGCCAAGGGCAGCTGGGTCAACCTCACCGACAACTACCGCTTCCTGAAGGACGGCAGCCTCGTCTGGTGGTCCGAGCGCGACGGCTACGGGCACCTCTACCATTTCCGGAACGGCAAGTGGCAGCAGCTGACCTCGGGCAAGTGGATGGTGACCAAGTTGGTTTCCGTGGACGAAGCGAAAGGCCGCGTGCTGTTCCTCGGCAACCGCGACGATGTGCTGGCGCCGCAGCTTTACGCCATCGATTTGGCGAAGCCGGGTACGCCGAAGCAGCTGACCGAGGCAGACTGGGCCAATGCCGCATCGGGCAGCCGGGACGGATCGACGGTGCTCGTCACCCGCTCTTCGACCACCCAGCCCTCGCAGACCTACATCGCGGACGAGAACGGCAAACGGCTCGCCTGGGTGGAGGAGAACAAGCTGGATGCCACGCATCCCTATGGCCCTTATCTGGCCAGTCACCGCCCAACCACGTTCGGCACGATCAAGGCAGCGGATGGTTCCGACCTCCACTGGATGATGATCACTCCGCCGCTGAGGCCCGGCAAGCGCTACCCGGTGTTCTTCGAGCACTACGGCGGCCCGCATGTGCAGACGGTGACGCGCGGATGGAAGGGCGCGCTGGCACAGGCCATCGTCGACAAGGGCTACATCTACTTCGAGATCGACAACCGCGGCAGCGCCAATCGCGGCGTGGCTTTCGAATCGCAGATCCATCAGGCCATGGGCACCGTCGAGGTGCAGGACCAGCGCGCCGGGGCCGAATACCTCAAGACGCTGGACTTCGTGGACCCGGCCAAGATCGCGACTTACGGCTGGTCCTACGGCGGCTACATGACGCTCAAGATGCTGGAGGCCGACCCCGGCCTCTACGCTGCGGGCATCTCCGGCGCGCCGGTGACGAAGTGGGAACTCTACGACACCCATTACACCGAGCGCTACATGGGCGATCCGCGCAAGGTCGCCGATGCCTATCGCAAGGCCGACACGCTGGATGATGCAGGCAAGATCGCCGATCCGCTGCTGCTGATCCACGGCATGTCGGACGACAACGTGGTGTTCGAGAACAGCACCACCCTCATCGCCAAGATGCAGGGCGAGGCGACGCCGTTCGAGATGATGCTCTATCCCGGGCAGACCCACGCCGTGCGCGGCCCGCACATCAGCGTGCACCTGTGGAACAGCATCTTCGGCTTCCTCGAACGCCACGGGCTGAAGCCGGAGGAGTGAGGTGTCGGGCGCCTGCTCGCAACACATCGTCGTCATCCTCGCGAACGCGGGGACCCAACTGATGCTCTTTCAACAGGCACCGTCAGGAGATGGGTTCCCGCCTTCGCGGGAATGACCATTCTCCGCCATTGCGAGCGTAGCGAAGCAATCCAGAGCTGCCTAAACCTCCCTGGATTGCTTCGCTACGCTGCCAATGACGAGGTTGGTGAAAAGTTCAGGCGGCCTTCCTGCGCCGCACCATCTCGCGCTCGTCCGAGCGCAGCGTCAGCACCGATACGCCGGTAGCGGTGACGGCGACGGTGTGCTCGAACTGGGCGGACAGCGAGCCGTCCTTCGTCCGCACCGTCCAGCCGTCGCCTTCGGTCCAAACGCTGCGGCGGCCGCGATTGAGCATCGGCTCGATAGTGAAGACCATGCCCTCGCGCAGCAGCATGCCGGTGTTCGGCCTGCCGAAGTGGAGGATCTGCGGGTCTTCGTGCATCTCGCGGCCGATGCCGTGACCGCAGTATTCGCGCACGATCGAATAGCCGTGGCGCTTGGCGTGCTTCTCGATCGCAGCGCCAATGTCCCCCAGCCTCGCGCCGGGGCGGACGGTGCGAATGCCCATCCACAGAGCCTCGTAAGTGACCTGCACAAGCCGCCGCGCCGCAGGATCGACATTGCCGACCATGTAGGTCTTGCTGGAATCGGCGATGAAACCGTCCTTCTCCAGCGTGATGTCGAAGTTGACGATATCCCCGTCTCGCAGCACGTCCGACGAGGACGGCACACCGTGACAGACCACGTCGTTGACCGAGGAGTTGAGCACGAAACCATAACCGTACTGCCCCTTGCTGGCAGGGCGGGACTGCAGGTCGTCGACGATGAACCGCTCGACCAGAGTATCGATATCGAGCGTCGATCGGCCGATCAGCGATACGGTGTCCAGCATCTCGAACACCGAGGCCAGCAGACGCCCGGCCTGCGCCATCAGCGCCAGTTCTTCAGGCGTCTTGGTCACGCGGCCCTTACCCCCAGCGTTGGCGGCGACACCCCGGCCGAACTAAGTTCGCGTTCCATGATCTCGGCGAAGCTGAGGCCGGGGTTGGTCTCGCACAGCATGCCGACCTTGATCCAGTACGCGGCCTGCGCGTTGATCGAGCGGCAAGAAACCTTGCTCGCCCGGCGGACCTGCTCGTGCAGGTCGTCATCGATGTTCACGATGCCCATTGGGAAGTTCCATATATGATTCGTATATGAACCATATATCGCCGCGCGCGAATATCGCAAGGACGCCTCGCCGCGATGGGCTCGCGGCGAGGCAGATATGGGTCAGCGCGCAGGGCCGCCGAAGCGGAAGCTGGCTTCCACGCCCAGCGTGCGCGGACGCAGGCGGTTCGAGGTTATATCGAAGCTCGTCGGGCCGATCTGCTGCACCTGGCGGAAGCTGGTAGCGCCGTTCTCGTCGGTGAGGTTGTCGGCGAACAGCGCAATGGTCAGCTGCGCGAACTCGACGCCAATCCGCGCGTCCACGCGGTCGATCGTGTCGCCCGGCAGGAACGCGGCGTAGGACGAATTGCGGCGCGGCGAGCTGTGCTGCCAGCCCACCCGGCCGAACGCCTGCACGGTGTCGGTGATCGCAGCCGCATAGTCGATCGAGGCGTTGGCGGTGAACTTCGCGACGTCGTCCACGGCCGAGCCCTTGACGATCGCCGTACCGGCAACGGCATCGGTGTACTCGGCATCGACGTAGGCGCCGCCCGCCGAGAGCGTCAGGCCCGAGACCGGCTGCGCGACGAGGCTCAGTTCGGCACCCTTGGTGTGGGTGCCGTTGGAATTGACCAGTCCGTTGAAGGACGTTCCCGGGATCGGGATGCGGACCGCCACGTCCTTCCAGTCGCTGTAGAATACCGCAGCCTCAATCGAGAGCTTGCGCTCCCACAGCTCGGCCTTTGCGCCCACTTCATAGGTCCAGATCGAATCCTGGCTCAGTGCCGCGGGCAGTTCGACGCCGTAGATCGGACCGAGGATCAGCGGCACCGTCGGCTGCAACTGGCCCGAGCGGAAGCCCTTGGCGGCGCTGGCATAGATCGTGGTGTTCTCCACCGGATGCCAAGCCACCGAGAAACGCGGGTTCCACGACTTGTAGGTGTCACCCGGCTGGTCGGTAACGACGCCGGAATTCGCCTCGAAGCCGCGCAGTCGGTCCTCGAAGTAGCGCAGGCCGGCGGTCAGATCGACGGGCACGCCGGGCAGCGTGTAAGTCGCCTCGCCGAACAGGGCGCGGGCGCGCGAGTTGATCTGCGCGTCGTTGTCGATGCCGCGTGCGGGGAATTTGACGGTGTCGTTGCGCTGGGAATCGCGCGCATAGGCGCCCACGGTCCACTTGAGCGGGCCGTCGCCGGTCGAAGCCAGGCGCAGTTCGTGCGCGTCGAGTGCGATGTCGATGTTCGTCTCGATGCTGCCGATCGAGGACATGCCGCTCTGCGGCACCCCGAAATCGCTGTGGGTGTAGCTGTAGAACAGCTCCGCCCCGCCGAGATCATAGCGGGCGGTGGCGCCGTAAAGCTCCATCCGGCTCTTGCTGTATGGCACCGTACCGCGCGTCTGCTGATCGTCGTCGCGCGCGCTCGATCCGCCCGCCGGGAAGTCCGACTTCGACCACCAGTAGCTGCCAGTGATCGACAGGCGATCGACGGGATCGAAGCGCAGCCTCGCACGGAAGGTGTCGTAAGTCTGGTCGTTGACGTTGGTTGCGCCGGTGCTGCTGTTGTCCACCCAGCCCTGGTAGCGTTCATGGGTGCCTGCGACGCGAACGGCGAGCACTCCGGGCACGATAGGTGCATTGAAGGCACCCTTAGCCCCCCCGTTGGTGCCGCCTCCGCGCGTGTCCGAGACCATACCCAGACCCTTGGCTTCCCACTGGTCGAGGTCAGCGCCGCGCGTCAGGATGCGCACGGTGCCGCCCATCGAACCCTCGCCAAACAGCGTCCCCTGCGGCCCGCGCAGGATTTCGACGCGGTCGAGATCCCAGGCGCGCACGTCCGGGCTGAGCGGCACGGTGACGCCGGTGAACGGCAGGTCGTCGAGGTAGTATCCGTTCTCGTTGGCACCCAGCGAGGTCGAGATGCCGCGGATGGTGATCTTCGTGCCGAGCGCCGAGCCGCCGTCATAGATGCCCACGCCGGGCGCTTCCTGCAAGAAATCCGCCAGGTTCGCCGCACCGCGCTTTTCCAGCGCCGCGCCGCTGACCGCGGTGACCGCGATCGGCACATCGACCGCGCGTTCCTCGCGCTTGCGGGCGGTGACGATGATGTCGCCATCGGCATCCGCCGCACCGGGAGCCTGCTCCTGCGCCATGACCGGCGTGCTCATGACAGCCGCACAGACCAGCGCAACGTGACTGACCATACGAACCATAGAAATCTTCCCCCTGAGTCCCGAGACACGCACAAGCGGCCTCCCATCCAGAGGCGCGACTAGGCGATATTCCATAATCTATGGTTAAGATCGGGCTTACATTCCGCCGGGCCTTGGTTGCCGGCCATGCAATTATATAACCAATCACGATTGTTTTATTTTATCGAAGCCCTATCCTCGACCACATGGATCGGCGTCCAAAGCATGCTGCCGACCGCTATAGGAGAGGCCCTATGGTCACCGATGCCGAGATCGAGAATCTTGTCGCGCGACGCGACATTTATGCCGTTCTCACCCGCTATTCCCGCGCACTGGACCGCTGCGACGTGGACCTCATGCGCAGCGTCTATTGGCCCGACGGCACCGACAGCCACGGCGTCTTCGACGGCAATGCGGCCGACTTCGCGGACTTCATCGTGCGCGAAATCCAGGAGTGGTTCGAGGTCACCATGCACGGCCTCATGAACGTGCACATGGAGATCGCGGGTGACCGCGCCGCGACCGAAACCTATCTCTTCGCCTATCACAAGGTACGGGAAAGCAAGGCGCAGGAAATCTTCGGTTCGCGCTACATGCGAATGTTCGCGGGGCAAGGTCTCGATCCGGCGCACCACACCTTCTACTTCGGTGGGCGCTATCTCGACCAGTTCGAGCGGCGCGCGGGAGAATGGCGCATCCTGCACCGCAAGGTCGTGATGGACTGGAACGACAACCACCCCTCGAACGAGATTCTCGATCAGGGCATGTTCGCCACCCTGCGCCCGCTTGGCGAACGTGGCCTCGGCGATCCGGTGTGGGCCAACCGGCCGTGAGCGCGCCCCTTTCCGCCCGCGAGCGCCTTGCCGAACTGATCGCGGTACGCGACGTGGAGGCGGTGCTGACGCGCTACTGCCGCGCCCTCGACCGCGCCGACCTTGCCCTCATGGAAACCGTGTACTGGCCCGATGGCGAAGACATTCACGGCATCTATGTCGGCCGCGCCAGCGAATTCGTGCCCTTCATCATCGGCGAGATCACGCAGTACTTCGCCATGGGCACGCATTGCCTGCTCAACATCCACATAGAGGTTTCGGGCGATTTCGCTGTCGCGGAAAGCTACCTCTATTCCGCCTGCCGGGTTCGGGCCGGGATAGTCGAGGCCCTGCTCGGGAGCCGCTACTTTAGGCAGCTGGCCGGAAGCGGGCTGGATCAGGGCAACGAGATGTTCGTGATGGCCGGGCGCTATCTCGATCGCCTCGAACTCCGCGAGGGAGAGTGGCGCATCCTGCGTCGGCAGGTCGTCACGGACTGGAACGATTCCCGGCCCTCGAACGAAATCCGCAACGAAGGAATGCATGCCGACCTGCGCCCCATCGGCGAATGGGGGAGCGGCGACCCGGTATATGCCAATAGCCGCTTCGTGACGGACTGATTATCCCGTTCCATCGATGGCCCCGCCCTTGCCGAGCCCGGCTGCAACTGGAATAGCCGGTCGCATGAGCTGGCACGCCCGACGCGAAAACTGGAACCCGCAGGCCGAGGACGCCCGCGAGGATGGCGACATCGATTATGCGCGGGTCATCCACTCCGCATCCTTCCGGCGCCTTCAGGGCAAGACGCAGATTCTGAACCTCGGGGACAGCGATTTCTATCGCACCCGCCTGACTCACTCGCTGGAAGTCGCGCAGATCGCCGGAGGGCTTGCCCGGCAACTGGCCAAGTCGTTCCCCGATCACACCGCCACCGCGCTGCTGCCGGATCACAGCCTGATCCACGCGATCGGCTGCACGCATGACTTCGGACACCCCCCGTTCGGCCATGGCGGCGAAGTGGCCCTCAACTATTGCATGCGCGATGCCGGTGGGTTCGAGGGCAACGGACAGACGCTGCGCATCCTTGCTCGCCTCGAATCTTTTTCGGCCGGCGCCGGAGCCAATCTCTGCCGTCGCACGATGCTGGGCGTGCTCAAGTATCCGGTGGCCTGGTCGGTTGCCCGCAACCCGGCGCTCGTGCCGTCGCTCCATGCCGGTACCTCGACGATCCGGGTGCTCGACGCGCGTTCGTGCAAGCCGCCCAAATGCCATTTCGACAGCGAGCAGGACGTCGTCGACTGGATCCTCGCATCCGTCTCCGCCTCCGATCGCGACCGGTTCCAGGCGCTGGAACGCCCCGAGGGCAAGCACGCGCGCACGCTCCACAAGTCGCTGGACTGCACCATCATGGACGTGGCGGACGACATCGCCTACGGCGTCCATGACCTTGAGGACGCGATCTCGATCGGACTGGTGTCCAAGGATGCATTTGCCGCCGCGATCAACGGCAAGTGCGCCTCCTTTCTCGATGCGCTGAAGGAAAAGTACCCCGGCGAGAGCGAGAACGACGTCTTCTCGCGGATGGTCGACGACCTGTTTGGCGACGCCAACACGCGCAAGCGTTACATCAGCCGCCTCGTCCACCATTTCCTGACCGGCGCGCGATATGTCGAGGTCAAGGGGTTTCGCGAGCCGCTCCTGCGCTGGCGCGTCGCGCTCAAGGGGCCGCGCCGCGAATTCCTCGACGCCCTGCAGGACTTCGTGGTGCGCGAGGTCATCACCAGCCCCGAGGTCCAGCAACTCGAGTTCAAAGGCCAAGCCATGGTCGTCGCCGTGTTCGAGGCGCTTGCCGCCGACCCGCGCCGCCTGCTGCAGCGTGATGCCCTCGACCGCCTGAATGCGTCGGACGGCGATCTTCGCGTGATCTGCGATCAAGTCGCGGCGATGACCGATACGCACCTGCTCAAGACTTACGAGCGGCTGTTCAGCCCCCGCATGGGTTCGGTCTTCGACCGTCTCTAACCATCGAAGAAGACGCGGCGCGACCGATGGATGTGCGTCGTCATGATTGCCTGAGCCCAGGCTGCGTCGCTGATCTCGAGCGCCTGAACGAGTTCACGGTGCTCCTCCTGCGCCTTTTCGAGTTACAGCCTGTCATAGCGCCGCAACGACAGGGGAACGATCGGAACTTCGACCAGGCGCGGCAGGCCCGATCATCGGCGATGCCCTGACCTTCCGGGCTACCGGCGAAAAGTTCAGCAAGAATGGGTCGTGGAAGAACGACGCCGCCGGTGAGACCCTGGGGACCAGCCTCCACCACCGGAACCCTGCTGGTGGTCGCTAAGCTCACCGTCAAGCTCTTCGGCATGATCGTGCGGGGCGAGGACGCCCCCCTCCGCGCAGACGCGCATCAGCGCCCAGAACATTGTCGATCCCAGCGGCAACGTCGTCTACGCCAGCCAGGCCAACTGTACCGTCAACGGCAACCCGTTCATCTGCGGCACTCTGCCCCGCTGCAGTAACGTCGTCTCCGCCAATACCGAGATGACCGAGAATATCCGAAATCTGCTGGCAGTGGACACCAATCGGGTCGTGTCGTCGGAAAATACGGTCGATCACTATGGCTTACTGCGGCACACCGGACACGCACACGGCACGCTCAACTGCGAGTTGAACGACCGATTTTCGATTTCGGTGCTCGGCGGCTTCAACCGGGAAAAGTTTTCCACGCTGATCGATCTCGACCGCTTCGACACCTCCATGCTAACTTCCGCCTACTCGCCATCGGGCTACTTCGATTTTCCCTATGTGATCGAACGTGACAACAGGGATTGGTCCGCCAAAGGGCGCCTCAACTTCGATTCGGCAAGCTGCGCGGTGTCATAGGTAACAGTTATCTTTATGCGCGTACCTACTCGGGGCTCGGCAGCGGCCTCTCCGCGGCTTTGGCATCGATCTATTCCAAGGGCGGCAAGGACCAGAGCAAGACCACGGGCGTCTACTTTTGCGACTTCACCGACGGCCTCGCGCTGAGCGCGAAAGGCGTTGCCAGGTCGACGAACTCGCTTCCTATGTGTCCTCTTCGGGCCTTACCGTTCCCGCCGACGTGTTCGTTCCGGCCGGCACTTATGCTCCGGGTATGCTGTTGGCGAACGAGACGTTCAGGAAATTCACCCCGCGTATGATCCTGAACTATCAGGTCTCGCCGGAGCTGATGCTCTATGCATCGTGGGCAAAGGGCATCAATCCGCCCCAGTTCTACCGGAATCCTTAGCCAGTCGGCCGCCATCCAGCAAGCCGCGGCCGATGCGGGCATGACGCTGACCGTCGATCCCGAGAAGATGGCACACTACGAAGTCGGAGCCAAGGGCCGGCTGTTCGACGGCAGCATGACCTACTCGATCGCCGCGTACTATGCGCAGTGGCGCAAGCAGATCAACTCGATCCTCCTGACCCTGCCTAACGGCACTTGCACGAACGGCATCGGGTACGTTTCCTTCGTGAGCGGCTATTCCAACTCGGGCTCCGTCAACCTCTACGGTGTGGGAGGGCAATTCGCTTGGCGTCCGGTAGAACTCATAAGCATCGACAGCATCGACGGTGGCGCTGCCATTAACGTCACCAACATTCGCGATTTCGTCAGCTCAACAATCACTGCACTTTCCGGATTCGCCGAATACAGCGGGAACGAAATGCCCAATACCTCGAAATACTCAGCGAATCTTGGTGTTCAATTTGGCGGCAACGTGAAGGGTCAGGATGACATGACTTGGTTCGCGCGAGCGGACTAGAATTACAAGTCGGATTTCTATTCTAATCAAGCCAATCTCGCCACGACCAGCGATGCAACAAGGTCAACGTACGCGGTAGGTTCGATTGGGCATTGCCTCGATCCAGGCATTTTTGACGAATCTGTTCAATAACAAAGCCTACACCAGCGCCGCCGACAACTGGACGATCGAGCAGAGCTACGCCTATCTTTCGACCCACTCGGCGGTTCTTGCCGGGCTTCCGTTTGGATGGCCGGCCCTTTGTATGTGGACGCTATGAGAGGAATATCGGCATCATCGTTGGCCCGACAATGCACGGAATCTCTCCTCGATCTTTAGCCCTTTATTTTTTAAGTCATATGATCCAACATTAGAAAAACCATGACTGGAGAGATTCTGATGGCCGATCTTGGCGCGGCGGAGCGGCTTGAGGGATTCAGCCTGCTTGATCCGATGACGCAGAGCGATCCGTTTGCGATGTACGAGGCGATGCAGGACGCGCCCGGGATTTATCGGATGCCGGAGACGGGGTTCTACATCGTCTCGCGCTATGCCGATCTGAGGGCGGTGCTGACCGATCCGGTGACGTTTTCCAATAAGGTGGACCGCGCCTCGCTGCAGGGGCCGGAAAATGCGGAGAAGCTGCGCGTCTATATGGAAGAACGAGGGTGGCCGCATATCTCCACGCTCCAGCGTACCGATGCGCCGGATCATGGTCGCTACCGCAAGCTGGTGGACCGCGTGTTCGCCGTCGGGCGCGTGCGGGAGATGACGCCGCATATCGAGGACGTCGCCCACCGCCTTATCGATACTTTTGCTGCGCGCGGGGAGTGCGAGTTCATCAGCGAATACGCGATGCTGCTGCCCGGCACGATCCTTGCCGAGGAGATGGGCCTGCCGTCGGACCAGGTTGCGACCTTCAAGACATGGGCCGACGCCATGCTCGCCCCGGCATCCTACGTGATGAGCGAGGAGCAATTGCTGCGCAACGCCGACATCGAGCTGGAGGCGCAGCACCACCTTGCCACGCTGTTCGAGGAGCGCCGGGCGCGGCCAACCGGGGACTGGATTTCCGCGCTCGCCACCGCCCATGCGGATACCGAGGAGCCGTTGTCGATGGCGGAGCTGCAGAGCGTGATGAGCCAGCTCATCGGCGGCGGCTTTGAATCGACGATGACTGCCATCGGGCACGCCATGATGCAATTGCTCAACCACCCCGACCAGATGGCGCGGCTGCGCGAAGATCCCAAGCGGATCAAGAACTTCGTCGAGGAAGTCATCCGCTTCGAAAGCCCCACGCAGGGCCTGCGCCGCCGCACCACGCGCGAAGTGGAACTGAGCGGCACGGTGATCCCGAAGGACTCCGTTGTCATCGTCCGCTACGGCGCCGCCAACCGCGATGCAGCGAAGTTCGCCTGCCCGCACATGTTCGATATGGAGCGCAGCAACGCCGGAACCCACCTGGCGTTCGGCGCGGGCACGCACTTCTGCGTCGGCGCCGTGCTGGCGCGGCAGGAGATCGCCATCGGCGTCACCGCCATCCTCGAACGGCTCGACGACATCGCACTGGCGCGCCCGCTGGCCGAACCGATCCACCGGGCGAACTTCCTGACCCTGCCCCTGCGGGAACTGCCGATCCGCTTCCGCGTCCGCCCATGACCGACAAGCAGGACCGCATCGAACTGTTCGTCGTCGTGAAGGGCCACGCCTTCTCGCGCGATGGGCTGGAGGACATGCTGCGCGCCATCGGCTGCGAGCCGACTTTCGTGGACCAACCCGCCGCCGCCGTGCTGCTCAATCCCGAGCAGATGCGGCGCTACGACGCGCTGCTGTTCTACGACATGCCGGGGCTGAACTTTCGCGCTCCGGCGGCAGAGCGGCCCGGATTCATCGCTCCCCCCGAGTATTTCACACGGGGTTTCGAGGGACTTATGGCCGAAGGCAAGGGCATGGTCATGCTCCATCACGCCATCGCCGGATGGCCCGCATGGCCGCGCTATGCCGAGGCTATCGGCGGGCAGTTCCTTTATCGCGACGCCGTGATCGACGGGGCACCGCGACCCGACTCCGGCTACCTTGGCGAGGTGGCCTACACCGCGAAAATCGCCGATCCGTGGCACCCGGTCATGGCCGGGCTCCCCGAGCGGATCGACCTTGTCGACGAACTGTATCTTCAGCAGGTGTTCGACGATCCGGCCATCCATCCCCTGCTCTGTCTTGATGACGAAGTGGCGCCCGAACGGTTCCATTCGGCCCGCCGCGCGGTGCAGCGGCTTGGCGCTGGCGAAGGTGAGCCCTGGCACCCCGACCGGCTCAACCCACTGCTGGCGTGGGCGAAACCGGCAGGTAACAGCCCGCTCGTCTACATCCAGCCGGGCGACAGCACGCAGACTTACGAGTGCCCATATTACCGGCAGTTGGTGGGCAATGCGGTGCGGTGGGTAGCGAGCGATCAGGCCCGTGAATGGGCGCGCCGGTCGTAGTCCCGAATCACCTTCGAATCGAAAAGACCACCTCGTCATTGCGCGCGTAGCGAAGCAATCCAGAGCGGCGCAGAAAGGCTCTGGATTGCTTCGCTATGCTCGCAATGACGACGGTTTGGGAGGAGGCACTCAACGGCACTCAACGGCAACCAGCAGCACTCAAGCGCGTCACACCACCGCCAGGGCGCGCCTTCAGGCGACCTGACATGGCCGCAAACACCCTCTGCATCCGCAAAATCGGCCCGATTTAAAAAGGCAGTTGCCTTAATTTTAAACCGCGATAAGTTAAGTCCGCCGCACCAAATTTAACGACACAATCGCGGCTCGAACCAAGCGCAAACGCAAAAACAAGCTGGTCGAGGGGAACCTGAAATGATCGAAGCAACGAACCATAGGTCGTGCCGTGCCCTGCTGCTCGCGGGCACCGCATTTCTGTCCGTCACGTCCGGTGCGACCACCGCGCTCGCGCAGGACGCAGCGCCGCCGCAGCAAGGCGACGCTCCGGCTTTCAGCGCCAACGATATCGTCGTGACCGCCCGCCGCCGCGCGGAATCGGCGCAGGACGTGCCGGTCGCCGTCACCGTCATCTCGGCGCAGGACATCGCGCGGCGCGACCTCACCAGCCTGGAACGCATCGCCGCCGCCACGCCGCAGCTGGTGATCGGGCGCAATGTCTCGGGCTCCGGCGCGCAGCTGACCTTGCGCGGCATCGGCTCCAACTCGCTGTCGATCGGCGTCGAGCAGTCGGTCGCGGTGATCGTCGATGGCGTCTACTACGGCCAGGGCCGGACCATCAACGAGGGCTTCTTCGACCTCGCCTCGATGGAAATCCTGAAAGGTCCGCAGTCGCTGTTCTTCGGCAAGAACGCCACGGCAGGCGTGATCTCGATCACCACCGCCAACCCGACCGACCACTTCACCGCGCAGATGCGCACCGGATACGAATTCAACGCGCAGAAGGTCTATGGCGAAGGCTTCGTCTCCGGCCCGATCGGCGACACGGCTGGCTTCCGCCTTGCCGTACGCGCCTCGAAGGATTTCGGGTCTCTGTTCGACAACCGCGCCGGGCCGATCACCTACAACACCCGCGACACGCCGACCGCGACCACGGTGGCCCCCAACACCGCGCATACCGCCCTGCCCAGCAAGAGCGGCCCGCGCGAACGCGACGTGCTCGTGCGCGGCACCTTGCGCTGGGAACCGACCGACGACCTGACCGCGACGGTCAAGGCCAACTACGGCTGGAACAGGACTTACGGCGGCGCCTGGAACTACAACGTGTTCGCGTGCGACGGCGGCACCAGCACGACGACGCCCGGCGTCGCCTGCACGCCCGGCTTCTACAACCGCATGAACGACCTGCCCAAGGACATCGCGGACCAGACCGCGCTGGTGAAGGACCACAACTTCAACGATTATCGTTCGTGGGGCGTTACCGGCAACATCGACTACCAGCTAGGCGACCTCGCGGTAACCTCGGTCACCAACTACAATTTCAACCGCAACCACTGGACCGCGGACATCGATTACCAGTCGTCGCCCACGGTCAACATCTGGGGCGGCGAAGTCAGCCGGTGGAAGGCGTTCAGCCAGGAATTGCGCGTGCTTTCGCAGTTCGACGGCCCGCTCAACTTCCTCGTCGGTGGCTATTACCAGAACACGAAGCGCACCTTCGACCAGGTCGTCATCAACGCCAATGCCGAGAACAGCGCCGCGCCCGAAGGCTATCGCTACGTCCAGTATGCCAAGGAATCGACGACCGACGGCGAAACCCTGTCGGGCTACGGCCAGCTGATCTGGAAGGTCATCCCCGAGATCGAGGTGACCAGCGGCGTGCGCTACATCCACGAGACCAAGGACAGCACGTTCTTCCAGCCTTACGCCAATCCGCGCTTCGCGGGCGTCAACTACGACGTGACCCGGCGCCTCGCGGCCAACCAGACGTTCACCAACTGGTCGCCCGAAGCGACGGTGGCGTGGAAGGTGACGCCGGACATCAACGTCTACGGCGCCTACAAGACGGCCTACAAGTCGGGCGGTTTCTCCAACAGTTCGATCCTGACGCCGCTGACGCAGGCGGATTTCTTCACTTTCGATCCGGAAAAGGGCAAGGGCTTCGAGGCGGGCATCAAGACGATGCTGTTCGACCGCCAGCTGCGCTTCAACGTCAGCCTCTATACCTTCAAGTACACCGATCTTCAGGTGACGTACCTGGACTCGGCGGCGCTCAGCTACAACTCGGTCAACGCCGGTTCGGCACGCACGCGCGGCGTCGAGGTGGAGTTCGACTATGCGCCGCGCGGTCTTCGCGGGTTCGGGCTGAACGGATCGATCAACTACAACAAGGCGAATTACGGGGACGGCATCGCGCCGTGCTACGGCGGCCAGTCGCTGGCGAACGGCTGCACGCCCGGCCTGCTGGTGCCGCCGGTGCCCGCGACCGGCACGACTCCGGCGCGGCCGGGCACGCCGGGCCAGAACCTCGACGGCGTGTCCACTTTCGCCGCGCCGCGCTGGACCGCGACGCTGGGGATGAAGTACGACACCGACATCAGCGACGGGCTGACCGCCGGGTTCGGGGTCGATAGCCGCTACAGTTCCAGCTACCTGACCTCGGCCTTCGGCTCGCCGCTGTCGCGCCAGGGATCGTACATCAACCTCGACGCGCAGATCCACATCCGCACCGCCGACGAGCGTTGGGAACTGGCGCTGCTGGGCAAGAACCTGACCAACCGCTTCGTCGTCACCGGCGTCACCGACGCCTCCGGCTCGGGGCTCGGCACCGGGACCAACGCCAACCGCATCGCCGACCAGGCCGGGTTCGGCGCCATGCCGCGCACGATCGCGCTGCAGCTGACCTGGCGCATGCCCTGAGCGGCGGCCGATCATATTCACGGAGACAGCCTTGCCCCAACCCGACCTTCTCGATCTTCACGGTTCTTCGGCGCTGCAGGCGCTGACGGTCGGCGGCACGCTTGCCTGTGCCGCCGACCGGTTCGCCGACCGTCCCGCGCTCGTCTACGACGGGCGGGAGGCGACTTATGCCGAACTCTTCGCGCAAGTCGTCGAGCGGGCGCGGTCGCTGGTCGGGCTGGGGGTGAAGCCGGGGGACCATGTCGGCGTGCTGGCGCCCAACTGCTGGGACTACGTGGTCCTGTACTATGCGATCGAGATGGTGGGCGGCTGCGCGGTTCTGCTCAATGCGCGGTATCGGGCGGACGACCTCGCCTACGTCATCCCCAAGTCGCAGATCAGCCTGCTGTTCGTGGGCGGCCATGCCTGGCGGCACTGCGACTACCGCCCGATGCTGGGGGAGGTCTTTCCCGAGCTGGCCGGATGGAGCGGGGGCGAACTGTCGGTTGCAGCCGCACCGGCGCTGCGCGGCGTGATCGAACTGGGTGACGAGCGCCCCGGCAACTGGCCCGGCCTCGCCATGCTGGAAGCCGCCGCCGAGGGCGTCGGCGCCGACGCCGTGATGGAGCGGGCGGCGGCGGTCGGGCCTGACGACGTGGGCCTGATCATCTTCAGTTCGGGCACCACCTCGCGCCCCAAGGCCTGCATGCTCACGCACGGGTCGCTCAGCCGGATGGGCGCCGCGATGGCGGGGCGTTTCCGGCTGACGGAGCAGGACCGGGTCTGGGACCCGCTGCCGCTGTTCCACATGTCTACGATCCTGCCGATGGCCGGGTGCCGGGCAACGGGCGCCTGCTTCATCGGCATGGGGCACTTCTCCGCCGACGAGGCGATGGACCTGCTTATCGAGCGGCGGCCGACCGTGCAGTACGCAGGCTTTCCGACGATCATCTCGGCGCTGGTGACGCATCCGCAGTTCGGCCGCTACGACCAGTCGGACTTGCGGATCAACCACGTGGTTGGCCCGGTCGATCTGATGCGCCGCTACGGAACGCTGTTTCCGGGGGCGAAATACGTCAACAGCTACGGCCTGACCGAAGGCACCGGCGTCCCCTGCTACAGCGAGATCGACGACCCCGACGACGTCCTATTCGAAACCTCCGGCCCGATCTGCGAAGGCATGGAACTGGCGATCTTCGGCGAGGACGGCCGGATCGTCCCCGACGGCGAGCCCGGAGAGATCCGCATGCGCGGCTTCGGCGTCTTCGCGGGCTACTTCGACGATGCCGAGGCCACCGCCGCGGCCGTCGATGCCGGGGGCTGGCTCCATACCGGCGACCTCGGCCGCATCGGCGCGATGGGGCGCGTGGTCTACGAAGGGCGCCTCAAGGACATGCTCAAGATCGGCGGCGAGAACGTGGCCGCCGTCGAACTGGAGAGCTTCCTCGCCACGCACCCGGCGATCCGCATGGCGCAAGTCGTCGGCGTGCCGGACGAGCGTTTGATGGAAGTCGCCGCCGCCTTCATCGAACTCAACCCCGGCGAAGCCTTGAGCGAAGAGGACGTCGCTCGCCACTGCGCGGGGCGCATCGCCAGCTACAAGATCCCGCGCTACGTCCGGTTCGTCGAAAGCTGGCCGATGAGCGCCACCAAAGTCCAGAAATTCGAACTGCTGCGCGGCTTCACGCCGGAACGCAAGATCGACCCGGCCGGCCTCGCGAAGTGACGGTCGTGACGCCCATCCGCGAAGCCGGCGCCGATTACCCGGAGGCCGCCCCCGAACCGCAGGGGGGATCGCGGGCGGGCTGGTATCTGATCTTCGTCCTCACCCTGGCCTACACCGCCAGTTTCATCGACCGGCAGGTGCTCAACCTGCTGGTCGGCCCGATCAAGGCCGAGTTCGGGCTCGACGATACCCGCCTCAGCCTGCTGCAGGGCCTTGCGTTCACATCGGCCTACGTCGTCATGAGCCCGGTGTTCGGACGCATCGCCGACGTCGGCAGTCGCAAGGGCGTGCTGATGTTCGGCATCGCCTTGTGGAGTATCGGCACCAGCGCCTGCGGTCTCGCGCGCAGCTACTGGCAGCTGTTCCTCGCCCGCTTCGGCGTCGGCGGGGCGGAAGCCTGCCTGACCCCGGCCGCATGGTCGATCATCGCCGACGCCTTCCCGCCGCGCCTGATCCCGCGCGCGTTCAGCGTCTACATGATGGGGCCGTATCTTGGCGGCGGCCTCGCGCTGATCTTCGGCGGATTGCTGCTGCAGGGCGCGGAAGGCTGGGACTTGTCTGCGATCCCGCTGCTGGGCGCGATGAAGCCGTGGCAGCTGGTCTTCTTCTGCGCGGGCCTGCCCGGCGTGCTGATCGCGCTGCTGCTGGTCTTCGTGAAGGAACCCGCCCGCCGCGCCTCTACCGCAAGTGCCGAGGTACAGACGATGTCGTCGGCAGAAATCTGGGCAACGTTCCGGCGCTGGCGCGGGTTCTACGGCAATTTCTACTTGGGCATGCCGCTGTTCATCATCCCGCTCTACGCCTTCCCCGCGTGGATGCCGACGGTGCTGATCCGCAAGTTCGGCGTCTCCGCCGCGCAAGTGGGTGTGCAGTACGGCATTGCCGTGCTCATCACCGGATCGCTCAGCGTGCTGGTCAGCCCCTGGGTGGCCCGCGCGGTGGAGCGCATGGGACGGCGCGACAACCTGCTTCTGGTCGCGCTGGGCGCCTCGGTCGCGATGGTGCCGCTCAGCCTCGCGCTCATGGCCGCCACCGATTACTGGACCGCCTTTGCCATCGCGACGGCGGCGAGCGTGCTTTACAGCCTGCCGCAGGCGCTTTCGTCCTCCGCGCTGCAGTTGGTGACGCCCAACCGGATGCGCGGCATCGCCTCGTCCATCTACGTCTTCGTCGTCAGCGTGGCGGGGCTGGCGCTGGCACCTACGTTCGTCGCGCTCATCACCGACCATGTCTTCGGCGACGAGGGCCGCGTGGGCGACTCCCTCGCCATCACCTGCGCCGTCGCGGCGGCGGCATCGACGGTGTTCATCGCCCGCGCCCTGCCCACGTATCGCCGGATGCTGGACGAGGCGGCGTAAGACCGGATGGCTTCAAACCTCCTTGGCAGCACGTCACCCTTCATCGTCATTGCGAGCGCAGCGAAGCAATTCAGGGTAGCCCTACACCGCCCTGGATTGCTTCGCTGCGCTCGCAATGACGGACATGAGGAGGCGGGCTCAACGGACGAACGTGAAGGTCAGTCGGCCTTGATCATGTCGGCGAACAGCGGCGCATGATGATGGTTGTAAGGCGCGGTCAGCGCGACGGTCATCTGCACCATGGTATCGTCCACCAGCGCATCGAGCGTGATGCCCTGATCGAAGTGCGGAAAGCCGCTGTCCCGCCGCATCAGCATGTTGAGGAACATCAGCTTGCACAGCCCCACGCGCAAACGCAGCTCCACCGGCGGCACGTAGTTCACGCGCTCGACGATCAGCCGGCGCACCCGGCGCAGAGCGGGCACGGGGACCTCGGGATCGTCGTAAGGGTGCGGAATGCCTTCCGCACGGGTGCGGGTGAGGTACTGGGCGAGGAAGGCGGAGTACGGATGCCGCCCGTTCTCGTCGCTGATCGTCAGGTGCGGCAGGCACATGATCTCCAGCAGCGTGCGCGCATCGCCGAGCAGCCCGGCTTCCTCGGCGCGGTCGAGCATGGCGGCGCGCAGCGGCTCGAACATCTCGGTGCGGTAGTCGAAGATCGCGTAGACCAGCGCTTCCTTGGTGCCGAAGTGGTACTGGACGGCGGTATTGTTGCCCTGCCCTGCCGCCGCCGCGATCTCGCGCAGGGCGACGCCGTCGATCCCGCGATCGGCGAAGAGCTTCTCGGCGGCCTCGATGATCTTGATCCGCGTCGCGGCGGAAGTGACGTGGCGGCGACGGCCGCGCTCCGGCGCAGTTCCGGTCTCGCTGGCTGCGGTGTCATTGGGATCGGATCGGATGGTGTCGTGCATGGCGTTACCCTCCTGTCCCGGCCGCGCTGCTTCGGCAAGGCCCCATGGCCCGCCGCGCCGATCATGACCATCTTGCTGCCCCCGGCGCAAGCCCTTGCAATGCAGCATCGCCACTATCACGCGGGTCAGGCCCGCGATTTTCCCGGGAGAACATGACATGAATGAAGCCAGGGTCGCCGTCGTCACCGGCGCCGCGCAAGGCATAGGCCGCGCCATCGCCGAAAAGCTGGCGGCGACAGGGCACCGGCTGGCGTTGCTCGACGTCAAGGGCCTCGATGCCGTCGCCGACGCCCCGCCCGGTAGCCTCGCCCTGCGCTGCGACGTGGCCGACCCGGCCAGCGTCGAGGACTGCGTGGGGCGCATCGCCGCCGAGTGGGGCCATGTCGACGTGTTGGTCAACAATGCCGGGATCAGTCCCAGTCACGGCGGCCGCTCACTGCCTGTCGAGGAGACCGATATCGACGAATGGCACCGCGTGATCGCGGTCAATCTCACCGGCACCTTCCTGATGTGCCGGGCCGTGCTGCCGGTGATGAAGCCGCGCGGATGGGGCCGTATCGTCAACTTCTCCTCGCAAGGCGGCCGCATGCGCTCGCGCCTGTCGGGCGCGCACTACGGCGCGACCAAGGCAGGCGTGATCGGCTTTACCCGCGTACTCGCCGGGCAGGTCGGCGCCCACGGCATCACCGCAAACTGCATCGCGCCGGGCCGCATCGTCACCCCGCAAAGCGAAGGCTTCGGCGACAAGGGCACATACACCGACGACATCCCCGTCGGCCGCCTCGGCGAGACCGACGACATCGTCGCGGGCGTGGAGTACCTGATCTCCGAGCGTGCCGCGTTCGTCACGGGGACGGTGCTGGACGTCAACGGCGGGTTCTTCATGCCGTAATTCTCCAAAAAACAATCCCGTGACAAATATTTAACCTGACCAAAGACGCACTTGTGTAATACCGCCTCTACAATGCTTTAGAGGCGTGATGACCGACATCGTTCGTCATTGCGAGCGAAGCAATCCAGGGCAACATTGCGCCGCCCTGGATTGCTTCGCTTCGCTCGCAATGACGATGCTGGTTTGGTGTCGGCTCATTCCGCTTCGGGACGCGGCCGCGACTGCCGCATCATTGAAACGGGGGACTACTGGTGCGATCGAACAAGACGTGGACGGCATGCGCGTGCGTGCTGGCTCTGCTGGTGACTTCATGTGGCGGCGGCGGAAGCGGCGGGAGCGGAGGCGGTTCCACGCCGACGCCAACGCCGACCCCTGCCCCCACTTCGACGCCCACGCCGGTGGCCGGGTGCTCGCTGCGCGAACGGCAGGACTGGGCGGAAGCGCAGCTGCGCGAATGGTATCTCTTCCCCGAGACCCTGCCCGCGAACGCCAATCCGGCCGCCTACACCACGCTTGACGACTACATCGATTCGCTGACCTCCAATGCCCGCGCCCAGAACTGGGATCGGTTCTTTACCTATCGCACCTCGATCGCCGAAGAGAACGCCTATTACGAGCAGGGCTCCTCGGCCGGGCTCGGCGTCCGCCTCGGCGTCAATTCCGCCGCTCGCCGCCTGTTCGTGATCGAGGCGTTCGAAACCGGTCCGGGGGCGACTGCCGGGATGCGGCGCGGCACGGAAATCCTCGCCATCGGCACCAGTTCGGGCAACCTGCAGACCGTGCAGTCGCTTTGGGTGGCAGGCGGCGTCAACGCGGTCGCCGATGCGCTCGGCCCGGACGAGGCGGGCGTTACCCGCGTGCTCCAGATCAGCGACGCCAGCGGAACGCGCAACATCACCGTCGCCAAGCGCGACTTCGCGCTGCAGCCGGTGTCCAGCACTTACGGCTACAAGGTCATCGACCAGGGCGGGCGCAAGGTCGGCTATCTCAACTTGCGCACCTTCATCTCCACCGCCGAGCCGCAGATGCGCACCGCTTTCGCTGCCTTTCGCGCGGCAGGCGTGACGCAGCTGGTGGTGGACTTGCGCTACAACGGCGGCGGGCTGATCTCCGTGGCCGAGCTGATGGGCAACCTGATGGGCGCGAACCGCACCGCGTCGGACGTCTTCTCCCACACCGTCTTCCGGCCGGAAAAGTCCGCCGAAAACACCACGGCCTACTTCGCGGCGCAGGCCGAATCGGTCGCGCCGACGAAGATCGCCTTCATCACCTCGGGCGGCACCGCCTCGGCGAGCGAGCTTGTGATCAACGCCTTCCTTCCCTACCTCAATGCCGACGTGGCGCTGATCGGCGCGAATACCTACGGCAAGCCGGTGGGACAGATCGCGATCGACCAGCCCTCATGCGACGACCGCCTGCGTATCGTGGCGATCAAGGTCCAGAACAGCGCGGGCGAAGGCGGCTATTTCAACGGTCTGGCCGACCGCATGAAAAGCACCTGCACCAGCAACGACGACATCAGCTACGACATGGGCGATCCGCGCGAGGATTCGACCCGCGTGGCTCTGCAATTCCTGTCCGGGCAGAGCTGCACGCCGATCGTCGGCCAGAGCATGGCGCGCATGGCGGTGACGGCCGACACCTCGGAAAAGCGCGACATCCTCGCCCCGGCGCGGCCCAGCACCCCGCAGCGCGAGGTGCCGGGTCTGTTCTGAAGCACGGTCCGCGCCCATCACATCGTCGTCTTTCCCGCGAAGGCGGGAACCCATCTCCTGACGGTGCCTGTTGCAAGAGCGTCAGTTGGGTCCCCGCCTTCGCGGGGACGACGACGAATATGCGGCACGCTTCCAGGCTCTGACGGCAGCATGACCTCCCCTTTTGCCCGGTTGCGGCCGGGCGGGGACTCCTTGACCCTGTGGTTGCCGGTCTACGGCACCACGGGAAAGAGGAGAGGCCATGAAGCGCGCATTGTTCCAGCAAGCCTGGTTCGTGAACAGCATCGACGAGGCCGCGCAGAAGTGGTCCGACGCCTTCGGCGCCGGGCCGTTCTGCATGGTCCGCCACCACCACTGCGACGAGTTCACCTATCGCGGCACCACCGAGGAAGCGGACGTTTCCTATGCCTTCGGCTATCTCGGCGACATGATGATCCAGTTCATCGAGCAGCACGACGACAAGCCCTCGATCTACCGCGACATGTTCGCGAAAGGCGAGGAAGGCTTCCACCACATCGCCTACCTGGTCTCGGACTTCGCGGGCGAGCGGCAGCGCTGGATCGACATGGGCTATCCGCTGGCCACCGAACTATGGGCGGACGAGGTCAACGCGGCCTACTTCGATACTCGCGCGCTGAACGGCGGGTTCACCGAGATCCACGGCGACCCGCCGCACATCATGGGCCTCTTCGCGCACTGGAAACGGCTCCACGACGCGCGCACGTCGGACACCCCAGCGGCCTACGAAATGCAGGACCTCGCGTTCTACCGGCGCGCGCCGCTGTTGGAGACGGCCTGACCCCGGATTACGCGCGGCCCTCCATCTCCGCCCACGCCCGTGCGAAGGCCCGGGCGTTCGCGGCGATCTCGGCGGTGCTCAGGCCAACCTTGTAGAGCGCCGAGCCAAGGCCGAAGCCGTCCGCGCCCGCCTGGCGCCAGGGCTCCATATTGGTCGGCGAGATGCCGCCCACCGCCAGTAGCGGCACGTCCTTGGGGAGCACGGCACGCTGGGCCTTGACCACCGCGGGGCTGGCGGCCTCGGCCGGAAACAGCTTGAGGCCGCTTGCCCCTGCCGCGAGTGCCGCGAACGCCTCGCTCGGCGTGAAGTAGCCCGGCAGCGAGACGAGGCCGCGACGGGCGCTCTCGGCGATCACGGCGACGTCGGTATTGGGCGAGACGATCATCGCGCCGCCCGCGTCCTGCACCTCGGCGACCTGCCCGACCGTCAGCACCGTGCCCGCGCCGACGATCGCCCGGTCGCCGACGCGCCGCGCCAGCTTCTCGATGGTGACGAGCGGGTCGGGCGAATTGAGCGGCACTTCGACCAGGCGGAAGCCCGCCTCGACCAGAACGTCGGCGGCGGCCTCGATTTCGTCGGAGCGAATGCCGCGCAGGATCGCGACGAGGGGAAGCTGCGCAAGCGCGGTGGCAAGGTCGATCATGGAGTCATATCCCGGATGCGGGTGATGCCGGCGATGAAGGCAGCGTGGCTGTCGACGATGACGGCCTCTCCCCCGGCGATTGAAATGGCGGCGGAATAGAGCCGCGCGAGCAGCCCATCCGCGAGGAGGTAGACGGTCTCCCCCGGCTTGATCCGGGCGCGGCAGTCGGTGCCGAGCAGCAGGCCGCTGACATAGGCCGCCGCCGCACCGGGAGCGCGCGCGCCGAGCACCGAGGCCGCGCGCACGCCGAACAGCGCGGCGAGCAGATCACCGTCGGCGCTGGCCTCGACGCCCTTGCGGAATTCCTCGTCGGCATCGACTCCGCCGGTCATCTCGCTGCCGATGAGCGAGTGGGCCTTGAGCATGGCGAACATCTCGCCGGTCATGGAACTGGTGAAGTCCGCCAGAACCCCGCCCTGCATGACCGCCCACTTGACATGGGTGCCCGGCTGGCACAGCAATGCGTCCGCAGGCGCAAGCCCCGCCGCGACGGCGCCGAGAAGCTGCACTTCCTCACCACGCATTACGTCCTGTCGACCACCGCTGTCGCGGCAGACGCCGGGGACGATGTCGACGCCCTCGACCGGCGAGACGAGGTTTCCCGCAAGCTCGGCAATCCCGGCAGGCGCGGCGACGTATCCCGCGTCATGCCAACCCCGGTTGGAGCCGACCATGCCCGCGAGCAGCATCGGTAACCCGCCGTGCCGCGCGCGCAGGTCCGCGACGGAGGCCGGAAAGCCGCCAGCTGGAACCGAGAGGACTCCGCCGTCATCCTGCTCCGAGGCGACGACCTCGCTCTTGTCGATGACGTAGGCACGACGATTGGTCGTACCCCAATCGACAGCGATGAAAGGCCCGCTCACCGGAAGTCCGCGTAAGGGACGCAAGGCATCAAAACCACAGAAACCGCTCCTGCACCGAACCCGGTGGCCATCGCCTGAACCACGTCCCCGGCCGAGATCGCATCTTCGCCCGGCCGCTTGGCAGTGGCAATCGAGACGACTGCTCATGACGCAGCGACATGGCCCGAATCATGGCCATCGGAGTTTATCGATGCATCACCGTATAGAAATTCATATTTATAAGATCAATTGACGCGAGCTTCGGCGCATCGCTTCCGTGCAGGCCTCGTTTCATCCGCCGGGGCTGAAGAACTCGACGATCGCGCCTTCGGGCGAGCGGACCGCGAACAGCGTGACGGTCCCGTAAGGCGCGATCACGAACGCCGCTGGTTCGATATGGAGTGACCCGCCCCGGCCGACGATCGCGGCGGCATAGGCATGGGCATCGTCCACCTCAAAGCGCAGGCACAGGATGCCGACATTGGGCGCCGCGCAGTCGGCGTCGCAGCGGCGGCCGTACATCGCGGCGTTGTGGATCAACTCGACTCCGCCTACCGACGGCCCCGGCGGGTTGAAGATCACCACCCGGCGCTGCGCCCCGATCGCGGCGGGCAGCGGCAGGCCGAGCACATCGGCACCCGGCTCGGCCACGCCCTCGACCATTAAGTCTAGGTCCTTGTGCCAGCCCAGCACGTCCACGTAGAACGCGATGGCACCTTCGATATCCGCCACCATCTGCGTCGAATTGAACACCGGCGAAAGCCTGCCCGAAGGATCTAGCCCCGGCACTTCGGGCGAATAACGCTGGATCACCGCGAGGTTCAATCCGTCCGGGCCGATCGCCACGACCTGCCGGACCGAGAAGTGCGCCTCGCTGTAATCCACCGGCTCGCCGAACGCCGTCCAGCCGTGGCGCTGCAGCCCGCGATAGACCTTATCGACGTCGGCCGAGAACATGTCGACGTCGAAGATTCCCCCGGTGTCCCACGTTCGCTGGCTGGAACGCATGACCTTCTGCTCCACCCCGTGGAAGCGCACCAGCCTGAGCGCGCCGCGCCCGGATGCGGTGTCCTGCGGCACGAACAGCGCCTGTTCGATCCGCGTGCACTGCTGCGGAACATGCCATGCCGCGAACTGCGAAGGCGGAGCATCGGGCAAGTCGACGCGGTCATAGCCGCATACTTGCGTCAAGGGCGCCGCAAGGCGGTCGATGTCGAACGTGCTGACGACGGCTTCCTGGATGGGCTGAATGATCATGATGCCACAGGATGCTCGTGAGCCGCCGCCGCTGTCCTGCGAGCAGCGCGCCGGTGTCCGACTGACGAAGAAACCTCAGCGCTTCGGAGCGACCTCGGGAATGTCGCTGGCGACCATCTCCCTGCGGTCGCGGGCGATCGACCAGAGGCGCCGCCTGGCCTTGGGATCCCAGTCGATCGCCTGCCCCGGCGTGGCGATGGCGAAGGTCTCGACCAGTTCGAGGCGCGAGCCCGCTTCCGGCAGGCGCAGGGCGTAGAGTTCGGGGCGATCGTGGCCGGTTACGTAGATCAGCCCGTCCGCGCCCCAGCTCAGCCCCGAGCAGCTCTTGGGGGCCATACGGGCGAGAACCTCCTCGGGGAAGGCCCAGGTCTGCTCGATGCGGAACTGCTCGTCCATCCGCGCCAGCACGGTGTAGCGATAGTCGCGGCCCGGCTCGCCGCCCTTGCCTTCGTAGTTCGCGAAGACCGCCCACCACTTGCCGTCATGCCGGTCGATCACGGTCAGCGATCCCGGTCCGAAGCCGAGGCTGACGCTGCCGGAATGGCGCAGCGGGCGGGTGTCGAAGATCTCGATGGCGCTGGTCTGCGGCACCGCCGGGTAGTTGGAGGCGGCGCAGTAGAGCTTCGTCTGGACCACCGTGCAGCTGTTCATGTGGGGAAACAGGCGGCGCTCGCCCTTCCACTGGTCGACCTTCTCGGCATTGGAGAGACGGTATTTTCCGATGCGGTCGTTGTCGATCGCATAGACGTATTCGCCGTCCGATGCAGCGCCCTGATGCGCCTCTGGTGCTGCCATCCGAAGCGCCACGGGCGCGGCCGCCCGGGGAGCTTCCGGCACGGTATCCGCCAGCGACGCCGTGGAAGCGAGCAGGAGAAGGACAGGCAGTAGTCGGACCATGTATGCGTTCTCCGGGATGGATCGGCGAAGCGCTTACGACCGCCATGCTACGCTACCATGTCGGAACGGGCCGCCAGGAAATTGCATGCGATGGTGCATCTTTCCTGTTGCCCCATCCATCCCGGACAAGGCAGGAGGAGTGCAACCTTTTCGCAATTGCACACGGAACCCCCAGTTTGGCCGTCAGTCCTGCCCGCAAGCGCCCCGAACGCGCTTCCACCCGCGCCCCCAACGGCAAGACGAGCGAAAGCACTCCGACCCGCCAGTCGCTCAAGAGCGCGCAGACGCGGGGAAGGCTGATCGAGGCGACGATCCAGTGCCTCGTCAAGGTCGGCTATTCCGGCACTACGACCCCGCTGGTCGCGGTCGAAGCCGGACTGTCACGCGGGGCGATGCTCCACCATTTCGAGAACAGCGCGACGCTGATCCGCGCCACCATCGTCGAACTGCACGAACGGCGCCTGCGCGCCTTCCGCCGCTCCTCGGAAATCACCGAGCACGAACCGACGACGATGGTGACCGCCTATTGGAAACAGGTCCAGAAGCCCGCCTTCGTCGCCTTTCAGGAACTGGCGATGGCGGCGCGCACCGATGCCGATCTCGCCCAGATCATGCAGCCTCTCCAGGTCGAATATCGTGAACGCTTCAATTCCGAAGCGATCGCCCTCTTCCCCGAATGGCAGTCCGCGCCCGAGCAGTTCGCACAGGCCATGGCCCTATCCCAGACGCTGATCGAGGGCATGGCGACCGGCCTCATGACCGGCGCGCTGGACGAAGTGATGGTGCCGGCGCTTCTCAAGATGCTGGAAGACAAGATCCGCACCCTGCGGCCCAAGGGCTGATCAGGCGAGGCCGCGATCGCCCTCGGCGGAGAAGTAGGTCGGCGTGCGGGCATAATAGTCCGCGCCCAGCCGGCAATCGACCAGCCCGGCATCGACCGCAAGCACCTGCCCGGTCACGTTGAGGCCGTCGTCGCTGGCGAGATAGGCGAAGGCTCCGGCGATCTCGTCCGCCTCGACCACGCGACGCAGGGGATTGCGGGCCTCCGCCGCCTTTCGCATCGTCTCCGCATCGCCATAGGCAAGCTCTGTCATGCGGGTCGGTACGTTGCCGGGCGCCACTGCGTTGACCCGGATGCCGTCTGCCGCCAGTTCCGCCGCGACGGACCGGGTCAACCCGACCACCGCATGCTTGGCCGCCGTATAGGCATGCGGCCCAAGCGGCGCGAGACCAGCCGCGCTCGAGGTCGAGAGGATCGCGCCCGAGCCCTGCGGCCGCATGACGCGCGCGGCGTGCTTCATGCCGTAGAACACACTGTCGAGCAGCACCGCCAGCGTATTGCGCCATGCCGACTCCCCGATCTCCTCGACCCGGCCCACGGCGCCGAGTTGGCCGGCATTGTTGATCATGCAGTCGAGCCGGCCATGCAATGTGATAGCCCGGTCCACGAGGGCGGCGACGTCCTCCTCGCGGGTGACGTCGCAGGGAACGAAAGCGGCGGAAAGCTTCTCGGCCAGCGCCTGGCCCGCATCGTGCCTGATGTCGCCGAGCACGAGCACGGCGCCCTCGCGCGCGAACCGGCGCGCGGTCGCTTCGCCAAGCCCGCTCGCCGCGCCGGTTATCACAGTGACCTTGCTTTCAAGCCGCATCGTTGCCCTCTATTATCGATATGGAGTGGCCGGTGCGCGATTGGAGGATCGCACACCGGCCAAGGTGTGAGGGGAAAATTCCCCCCGATCAGTAGTGGTAGGTGACCTGCACCTGCACCGTGCGCGGGATGTTGGCATAGCCGCGCTGGTCGCCCAGCACGCCCCCGTCGGTCCCGGTGCCCCGGCCGGTGCCCGGCGCATCCAGCGCGCCGGAGATGACGAACTGGTTGGTCAGGTTCTTGCCGATGACCGCCAGATCCCAGCCCGCCTTCGAACTGAGCGTCAGCGACGCGTCGAGGTTCACGTACTTGGGCTGCGTCGCGATCGGGTTGTTGAACGGCGATGCATTGTAGCTGCTGGAATAGCGGGCATCGGCCGAGAGCGTCAGCGACATGTCGGGGCTGAGGTCTGCCTCGTAGCTGGTGCCCAGCGCCGCCGTCCAGCGCGGCGCGTTGGCCGTCGGCTTGCCGCTCAGATCCTGCACGAAGAGGCCGCCGTAAGGGCTGCTCGCGGTGGGATTGCAGCCCTGCAGGCGGGTCTGGCCGGTGACGCACGGTGCGATGAAGTCCACGTAGCGCGCCTTGTTGTAGTTCAGCGCGCCGCGCATCGTCAGGCCCGGAAGCGCATGCGGCGCCCACTCGGTCGAAATTTCGATGCCCTTGGTGCGCGCCGAACCCGCGTTCGTGGTGATGTAGCGGAACGTCTGCGCCTCGAAGAAATCGACCTGCAGGTTGGTATATTCATACGTGTAGAGCGCCACATCGAAGCGCAGCTGGTTGTTGAACAGCGTGGTCTTCACGCCGCCCTCGAAGCCCTTGGCCTTCTCCGGCTCGAAGTCGAGATCGGCGGGGATCGACGCGTTGGTATAGGAACTCTGGTTTGAGAAGCCGCCCGACTTGTAGCCGGTCTTGAAGCCGCCATAGATGTTGACGCCCGGCACCGGCTTGTACGACGCGGTGATTTCCGGGCTCCAGTTGGTGAAGGTCTGGTTCTTGTAGATCGGGTCGTTCAGGCGGTTGATCTGGCCGGGGCGATTGACCGGGTGGACGAAGAAACTGTCCTTGGTCTCATGCGTGTAACGGATACCCGACGAGAGTTCGACCTCGGGCACGACCTTCCAGGTGACTTGCGCGAAGGGAGAGATCGTCTCACCCTTGGTGTAGGAATCCTTGCCGAAGGCGACGTATTCCCATTCCGGCCGCTGGGTGCTGACGCGCGTGTTGCCCGAATAGACGTACTGGTCGGACTGCAGTTTGGTCTTCTGGTACAGTACGCCCAGCATCATGTTGACCGGGCCGTCGTAGTTGGTCTGCGCGCGCAGTTCCTCCGAGAACGCCCACCACTTCTCACGCGAGCCGACGTAGATCTGCACGGCGCGCTGCTGGTAGTCGCTGTCGGTCAGCCAGCGGTTGTTCTGGTTCTGGTAGTTCGTGGCCGACGTCAGCGTCACATCGCCCAGGTTCCATTCCAGATTGTTGGTCGCCTGCCAGGAGCGGTACTTCGTGTAGAGTTCGCCATCTGCGCGCGCGAAGGGGAAGTTCGCGGCGATCTCGGTCGGCATCTGGTTGTGGTAGTATTTCCAGTCCCGCTTGCAGGGCACGCCGGGTTGCAGCGTGCTGAACCCGGTGGCGCAGGAGAACACGATGTTGTTCCAGGCGCCGTCGTTGGTGGTCGTCTCGTTGGCGGACACCTTGAAAGTGTTGGTGATGGTGTCGGTCGGCTCCCACTTGAGCGTGAGGCGGCCGACCAGTTCCTTCTCCTTCGGACCGCGGCGGTCGCCCGGAGGCGCAATCAGGTTCTGTACCGGGCCGCCGGCCTGGTCGGTGACGGTGAAGGGCTGCGCCGTGGCGTAATTGCGCGAATAGCCCCCATACATCTTCGATGCCCGCAGCGCCACGCGCAGCCCGAGCGTTTCGGTGAGCGGCGTGGAGATCATCTGCTCGATATAGGGCCGCTTCGCCCGGAACTCGTAGCCCACGCGGGTCGAGCCCTCGAAGCTGGAGCCGGGATCTGCGGTGGTGATCGAAATCACGCCCGCCGTCGCGTTCTTGCCGAAGAACAGCGCCTGCGGGCCTTTCAGCACCTCGATCCGCGACAGGTCGAAGAAGCCTTCGTTGAGGATGCGGCCGCTGGCGTAATAGATGCCGTCGACGATGATCGCGGTGGAGGATTCGATGCCCAACGCGCTCGCCGGGGTGCCGATGCCGCGCAGCGAGATCTGCGCGCCCGAACCCGTCGTCGCGCGGCCTACCGTGAGGTTCGGCGTCGTCGCGGCGATGCGCTCGATGTTGGAGATGTCCTGACGGGCGATCTGCGCGGGCGAATAGGCGGTCACCGCGACGGGAATGTCCTGCAGCGATTCCGAACGCTTGCGCGCGGTGACGACGATTTCCTCGAGGCCGCCCGCAGCCGCCTGAGGGGCGGCGTCCTGAGCCATCGCGGGGCTGGCGAGGCCGATCGCGGAAGCCGACGCCATGAGCCCGGCTAGCAGGCAGGCGCGATGAAAGTTCGGTAGGTCCTTCATTCTCTTCTCCCCGTTCATCTCTTCGCTGCGAAGGATGACTTATTTAGAAAATCGAAGGCATGACCACAGCCCCCGGACATGCCGGAGTGCGCGGTGGAGCCAGTCTTCATCCCGCTCCCTGGAGCACCCGGCGATTCGTCGCCGTGGTGATCCAACCTCTTTTCTGCCCGGCTTTATGCGCAGGATGATCCGCCGTGACAATAAAAAAGTCGATCATGATTGCTTTTTTATGACGCACGCGAGCCCGCAACCCCGCCAAACCTGCGGGTTTCAGCGATAGGCCGCATTCAAAGTGCGGTCAGATAGCAACAATTGAGCTAGACTTATTACCCGTCGCTCGCCATGCTTCGGGTCATCGGCCGCGAGCGTGACCGCCTTCGTGCGGAGGCGCTGAGGCCCAACGACAATCATGGATGGAGAGGCGCCCGATGCCGGTCATGGCTGAGAGGATTTCCGTTGTGTCGCCCGTCGCGGGAGTGAAGCGGCGATGAGTGAGGCTCTCGATTACGACGTCATCGTCATCGGCACCGGGGCGGCGGGTCTCAGCGCCGCGGCGCTTGCAGCACAAGGCGGTGCCAGTGTCCTCATGGTCGAGGCGGCCGACCGCACCGGCGGGTCGAGCGCCTTGTCCGGCGGCGTGTTCTACGCGGCGGGCACATCGCTCCAGCGCGAGGCCGGGCTGGAGGATGACACGGCCGAGGCGATGTTCCACTATTACATGACGCTCAACCAGTACAAGCTGGAGCCCGCGCTCGTGCGCACGCTTTGCGAACGCTCGGCCGAGGCGTTCGAGTGGCTGCGCGGGCTCGGCATCGGGTTCACGGTGGACAACCTCTATGCATCGGGAGTCGACAAGGTCCGGCGCGGCCACCGTGCCACCGACGGCGGTGCAGGCATCGTCGAGGGCCTCGAAGGCTTCCTGTCCGGCAGGAACATCGATACCGTCCTCGATACCCGCGTCGAGACCCTGCTGGTCGAGAACGGCCGGGTCTGCGGCATCGTCGCCGACGGCGCGCCGGTGCGCAGCGCCGCAACGGTGATCGCCACCGGCGGCTTCGGCGCCAATCCCGAGATGCTGGCGCAACTCTATCCCGATGCCTCGCGTTACGGCGACCTCCACTGGTATATCGGCGCCCCTACCTGCCGGGGCGATGGCCTCGGCCTTGCCGCGCAAGTGGAGGGGCAGTTGAGCAAGGCCAATCGCGGCCTGCTCCTGATCACTCCGGGCTTCGTCAAGGACCTCGAAAGCTACCTCCCCGGCTGGCTGATGATGGTGAACCGCGACGGGCGCCGGTTCATCGACGAAACGATAGAATATTCGGTCCTCGCCGCCGTCCTCGACGAACAGCCGGGACGGGACTGCTTCGCGGTGTTCGACGAGGCATCGCGCCTCGCCTCGAAGACCACCAAATACCGGCCTGCCCCCAACTGGACGGCGGACCGGCTGCTGGACCATGTGGAGGCCGGAACGCTGATCAGCGCACCGACGCTGGAGGACCTTGCCGGGAAACTCGGCGTGCCCGCCGCCCGTCTTGCGACGACGGCAGAGCGCTACAATTCGCTGGTACAGATAGGGAACGACGAGGACTACTTCAAGCCCTCGGCGATGCTGCGGCCGGTCGCGCAAGGGCCGTTCTACGCCGCGCATATCCGCCCGGCCGTGATCTGCTGGACGGGCACCGGCATCCGTATCGACACCGAAGCCCGCGTGCTCGGCGCCGACGATCGCCCGGTGCCGGGCCTCTACGCCGCCGGGGAGACGACCGGCGGCATGTTCGGCCAATGCTACGCGGCGGGCGGCGCCTCGATCGGCAACGCGGTCGTCTTCGGCCGCATCGCCGGCGCCAACGCCGCGAAAGAGAAGGTGAACGCATGACCATGGGAGACAGGACCGTCGACGTCCTCATCGCCGGGACCGGCGCGGCGGGTCTCACCGCCGCCGTCACCGCGCGGCGCGCCGGGCTGGACGTGCTGGTGGTGGAGAAGGAAGCCGTCTTCGGCGGCACCACCGCGACCTCCGGCGGCGTGCTGTGGGTGCCCGGCAACCACCACTCCCCGGCCATGCAGCGCGCCACCGGCCAGAGCGACGACATCGAGAGCGCCCGCGCCTATCTGGTCGAGGAAACCGGCAACTACATCGAGCCCGACCGGGTCGAGGCCTACCTCGACACCGCGCCGCGCATGGTGCGCTTTCTGGAAGAAAACAGCCACGTCCGGTTCTACGGGATGGACTATCCCGACTATCACTCGGAGAGCGCGCATAGCTCCATCGTCCGCTCGATCGGCACCGTCGATTACGAGGCGCGCGAACTCGGGCCGCACCTGAAGACCCTCAAGCAGCAGTTGCCGCAGACGCTGTTCCTGGGTTTCGCCGTGGGCTCGGGCGTGGAAATGATCCAGTTCATGAAGGCGGGGCGCTCGGTCAAGGCGCTGGGCTTCGTCGCGAAGAAGCTGGCCCGGCACTTCGCCGACGTGCTGCGCTATGGCGAGGGGCAGCAGGTGGTGCGCGGGCGGGCGCTGGTGGCGCGGCTGGCGCGCACGCTGTTCGACCTCGATGTGCCGATCTGGCTCTCCTCCCCCGTCGCCGGGCTGACCCACGAGGACGGGCGCGTCACCGGGGCCGAGATCGACACCCCGCAGGGCCGCGTGCGGATCACCGCGCGCCGGGGCGTCGTCCTCGCCTGCGGGGGCTATCCCAACGACCCGGAGCGCCGCGCCGCCACCTTCCCGGCACCTGCGAACAACCGCGAGCAGCGCAACCCCACCAACCCCGGCAACACCGGCGACGGCATCCGCCTGGCCGAAAGCGTCGGCGGCGTCTTCAACGGCAATGTCGCCCATGCCGCGCCGTGGATGCCGGTCTCGGTCCTGCCGGGATCGACGGACTTCACCGGCGTCTGGCCGCACCTGATCGACCGGCAGAAGCCCGGCTTCATCGCCGTGCGCCCGGATGGCCGCCGCTTCGGCGACGAGTCCAGCGCCTACCACGACCTCGTCCCCCAAATGACCCGGGCGAGCGAGGGCGACGCCAGCGCATGGTGCTGGCTGATCGGCGACGCGGCGGCGGTGAAGAAATGGGGCATCGGCATGGTCCGCCCCTTCCCCATTCCCCACGGCGAGCATGTGCGCAGCGGCTACCTCAAGCGCGCCGCGACGCTGCAGGAACTCGCCGCCCAGTGCGGCATCGACGCCGCCGCGCTGGAACGCACGGTCGCGACCTTCAACGCCAATGCCGAGGCCGGAGTGGACCCCGAGTTCGGACGCGGCGGGCGGGTCTACGACGTCTATCAGGGCGACCCGGAGCACCGGCCCAACACCTGCCTCGGCCCGCTGACCAAGGGGCCGTACTACGCCATCCGCATGGAGGCCGGGATCATCGGCACGTTCGCGGGGCTCAAGACCGACCGCCACGCCCGCGTCCTCGACGGCGAAGGTGCGCCAGTGCAGGGCCTCTACGCAGTGGGCAACGACCAAGCCAACGTCTTCGCCGGAGCCTATCCGGGCGCGGGGGCGACGATCGGCCCTGCCATGACCTTCGCCTATATCGCGGGCAGACACCTTGCGGGGCAGGCGGCGTAAATGGAGGAGTTCGACTTCATCGTCAGCGGCGCGGGCTCGGCGGGCTGCGTCGTCGCGGCGCGGCTCAGCGAGAACGGGCGTTACTCGGTGCTGCTGCTGGAGGCCGGGCCGGATGACAAGGCGTTCTGGATCAGGCCGCCGATGGGTTACCCGATGCTGTTCGCCGATCCCAAGGTCAACTGGATGTTCGAGAGCGAGCCCGAGGCCGAACTCGGCGGCCGCCGCATGTACCAGCCTCGCGGCAAGGTGCTGGGCGGGACCAGTTCGATCAACGGCATGCTCTATATCCGGGGCAACGCGCGCGACTACGACGACTGGCGCCAGCGCGGATGCGAGGGTTGGAGCTTCGCCGACGTCCTGCCCTACTTCCGCAAGGCCGAGGACCAGCAGCGCGGACCCAATGCCTATCACGGCGTCGGCGGACCGCTGACGGTGTCCGACCAGCCGGGCCGCTCCGAGATCGCCGTCGCCATCGTCGAGGCGGCGCAGGAAGCGGGCATTCCCTACAACCCGGACTTCAACGGCGCGGAGCAGGAAGGCACCGGCTTCTTCCAGACCACCACCCGCAACAACCGGCGCTGGAATACCTCGCAGGCGTACCTCACCCCGGCGCGGGGGCGGGCCAACCTGAAGATCGAGACCGGCGCCCATGCTACCCGGGTGCTCGTCGAAGGGGGCCGCGCCACCGGGATCGAGTACCGCACCAAAGCGGGCCTGGTCACCGCGAAGGCGCGGCGCGAGGTGGTGGTCTGCGGCGGCGCCTTCGGGTCGCCGCAGCTTCTGCAGCTTTCCGGCATCGGCCCCGCCGCGCACTTACGCGAAAGCGGCATCGCGCCGGTGCTCGACCTGCCGGGCGTCGGCGCCAACCTGATGGACCACTTCTACATCTCGCTGATGTTCCGCTGCACCCGGCCGATCACCATCAACGAACTGGCCAACAGCCCGCTGCGCAAGCTGAAGGCGGGGATCGACTACGTCCTGTTCAACAAGGGGCCGCTCGCCAGCAACGGCATCTATGCGGGCATCTTCACCCGCACCGACGAGCGGCAGGACCGGCCCAACCTGCAGGTCAACACCAACATCTGGACCGTCCAGAGCCGCACGGCGGCGGGCATGAAGGCCCACCCCTTCCCCGGCTTCACGATGAGCCCGGTCCACCTCAACCCGCGCGCCAGCGGCACGGTGCGGCTGCGCGGGCCGGACCCGCTGGCCGACCCGGTGATCCGCCAAAACTTCCTGACCGACCGCATCGACGTGGACGCGATGATTGCGGCGGTGAAGGTGGTGCGCGGCGTGGCCGCCCAGCCCGCGCTCGCGCCCTACAATGCTGGCGAGATATCGCCCGGCGCGGATGCCCGCAGCGACGCGGAGATCGAGGCTTACGTGCGCGCCGCCGCCATCGCCAACCTGCACCCGGTCGGTTCGTGCCGGATGGGTGTCAGCGCCGACGCGGTGGTCGATCCGCGCCTGCGCGTCCACGGCATCGCCGGGCTTCGCGTCGCCGACGCCTCGATCATGCCGAGCCTGCCGTCCGGCAACACCAACGCCCCCTCGATCATGATCGGCGAGAAGTGCGCCGACATGATCCTGGAAGACGCCCGATAAAAGAGGAGAGAGACATGCCGACACTGGAACAGCGCATCGCCCGGCTGGAAGCGGAATCGCAGATCCGCCAGCTCGTCGCCCGCTACTGCTTCACCATCGACGACCGCGACATCGACGGCATCCGCGCCCTCTTCGCGCCCGATGCGGTGCTGAAATCGGCGGACGGGGTGATGAACGCCACCGGCGTCGATGCGATCATGACGCAGTACGACGGGCGCTTCGACGTGCTGGGGCCGGGGCACCACTTCATGCACGACGTCCAGATCGACTTCGTCGGCGACGGTTCGGAGGCGGCGACCGGCCGCGTTATCGGCCATGCGGAACTGTGGCGCGGCGGCAGGATGATGGTCACCGCCATCCGCTACGATGACAAGTACCGCAACACGGACGCAGGCTGGAAGTTCGCCGAGCGGACGATCGGGTTCCTCTACTACGTGCCGATCGAGGAGTATCCCGGCATCCTCTCCACGCCCTTGCGCAACCACGCCTATCCCGAGCCCATGCCGGCGGATTTCCCCGAGCGCCTGCCGACGTGGATCGCCTATGAGAAATCACGCGGGAGGGGTTGATTCCTCCCCCCTGGGGGAGGGGGACCATGCGCAGCATGGTGGAGGGGCACAGGCGGTTTATGTGAGGCCGAGGGGAAGCGTCCTCGCGAGGGCGCCCCTCCACCACCCTGCGGGTGGTCCCCCTCCCCATGCCGGGGAGGAATTTGCACCCACCATTCGTCATTGCGAGCGCAGCGAAGCAATCCAGGGCGGTTTACGCGGCCCTGGAATGCTTCGCTGCGCTCGCAATGACGAACTTGGGGTTTGCAGATACGACAATACCCGCTGGCGAGTGCGGGCCATTACGCCGGGGAAAGTCAACGCATCCGAAGGTAACATCGGGTCGGCGTCGGGAGCGTCCAAGCTGGGACGCGGGGGTTTGTTTTCCACCTGCTCTGGCGAGCGACCGGGTAGCGGTGGTCAGCCCGGCTCGACCTGTATTCCATCGGAAAGTCCCATGTAGCCGTCGTTAGGGCTCGCAGCGTTATCGGCCGATGGTTGTCCGGCGGGGACATCCGGTGTCCTGACGTATATCTCAGGATCGGGCGGATGACACTTTCCGGGAACTCAGGGACAGTCCGGGTCTTCGAACTGACGCGTGGTTTGCACGATCGCGGCTTGAAACCGCATCCCGGCCCACGACGCCGACCCGATACACCTTTCCAGCGTGATCATCGCCGGATCGGATGCTGGGGCTTATAACCCATTTGGCGATAAATGTCAACCTGCCTCATCCGATCATCGCCTCCACTTCCTCGCGGATGATCTTGCCGCTGGCGCTGCGAGGGAAGGCTTCCATCGCGATGAAGCGTACCGCCTTGGGCCGCTTGTATCCGGCCAGCGCGTCGCGGCACATCTGCATCACCACCTGCTCGTCGAGCGAGGGATCGTTGCGCGCGATCACCGCCACCGGCACTTCACCCCATTGCGGGTCCGGCCTGCGCACGACGATGGCATCGTTGACCCGCGCATCGGCGAACAGCACGCGCTCGATCTCGGCCGGGTAGATGTTCTCGCCGCCCGACTTGATCAGGTACTTGGAGCGGCCGACGAAGTCGTAGCCCGAAGGCGTCCGGCGGAACAGGTCGCCCATGTGGAACCAGCCTCCGGCGAAGCACTCGGCATTGGTGGCCTCGGCGTTCCAGTAGCCGCTGAACAGCGTCGGCCCGCGCACGCAGGCCTCGCCGGTCGCGCCGTCGGGCACCTCGTTGCCGTCCGCACCCAGCAGGCGCAGGTCGCACAGCAGGCTCAGCCGCTTGGGGAAAGCCGAAGGCATCGTGCCGACGGGGATGAGATCGGCCGAAAGCGGCGGCATTCCCGTCTCGGTCGCACCGAAGGAGTTGAGGTAAGGCGCGCCCAGCGCCCGGGTGATCGCCGCGATCGTGGCGGAGGGGACGAGGTCCGCCATGCAGCCCGCCGCCTTGACCCCGCGCACCCTGGCATCCCTCGCCTCGAGCCGTTCGAGCAGCGGCTCGATCGTCGCGGGCACCAGCATCAGCCAGCCTATCGGAAATTCCTCAAGCGCATCGACCAGCGCATCGACGTCGAAACCGTCGATGATGATCCCGGTGCCCCCGCACATCAGCGTCGCCAGCAGGTGCTCGGTCCCGCCCATGTGGAACATCGGCGCCCACGAGACGTAGGCGTCAGTCATCGCCACGCCCATGTCGAGCCGCATGGCGCACATCCGCGCGACTTCGGCGCGGTGGCTGATCACGGCGGCCTTGGGCAGCCCCGTCGTGCCGCTGGTGTAGATGATGAGCAGGCCGTCTTCCGGTTCGGCCACGCTGGCGGTCTCTCCCGCCGCGCCGAGACGATCGATGGCGGCGAAGGGACGACCGTTCGCCACTTTCTCCCCGAGGACCTGATGGCGGGACGAGGCGACCAGCAGCGAGGGGTCCACCAGTTCGACGCAGTGGCGCATCTCGGCATCGGAGAGCCGCCAGTTGAGGCAGGCCGCGATCAGCCCCAGCTTCGCGCAGGCAAGCTGGACGGCGGTGTACTCGAAGCGGTTTTCCGACAGGATCGCCACGCGCTGCCCGCGCACGAGCCCGCGCGTGGCGAAATCGGCGGCCACCGCATCGACGCAGGCAAGCACCTCGGCATAGCCGAGGCGCATCCCGCCCTGCACGATCGCCAGCGCCTGGGGGGTCGCCCGCGCGCGCATGGCGACAAGGTCATAGACGCTGGCTGCGAAAGCCTTCTCCATCATCGCTGTCTCTCCCGTCCGTTTCTATTCTTGCCCTGAGCACGACGTTGTCCGGTGCGACCACGAGTTCCGCGTCGCAGGTGTCCTGGTCCCAGGTCCCGCGCGCCAGCACGCCGTCGCCCGCCAGTACGTTGCCCAGCAGCGCCGCCTCGATCGAGCATATCTCCCGGTCGGGCCGCGCTTCCATCACCATGTTGAGCAGATAGGCGAGGTTCGTCGGCCCCGGATTGACCGTGCGCGGGCCGAAGCCCAGCGCCTCGGCCGCGGCGGGGTCAACGTGGATCGCATTGTCGTCGCCCAGCGCCTCGCACCACAGCGCCATCGCCTCGGCGGGCACGGCGCCAAGTTCCCACGCGCTCATGCGGGTGCCTGCACGGCCGGTCCGGGCGCGGGCATGATCGTGGTGAGGCTGACTCGCGCGTGCGGCCGCCCGGCGGCGCTGACCGTCATGCCCAGGGTCAGGTGGTCGGCCGCGCCGAACCTGCGGCTTGCCTTGCGCTCCAGCGAGACCACGCGGGCGGCCACGTCGTACCCGGTATCAACCGTCAGCGGCGCGTCGTAGTCGATCCGGCAGCGACCCAGCACCGCCCCCTCGTCGAACGCGAGGCCGAGCGCACGGCACACGTCGCCCACCCGCGCACCCATGCCGCCCAGCGCCGCGACGAAGGCGAAGACGGGGTGCGCTTCCTTGGCCCGGCGCTGCGGCGCGGCGCAGGACCGCCGGATCGCATCGTCGAGCCCGGCAGACAGCAGGAAGCGCCCCGGCGGTATCGCGAAATGGTCCATGCCTCTCCCGGAATGGCTGCTTGGTAAGTCCGCGCCCACGTGTTGCATGTCGCGCGATTGGGCGTAAAGCTGACCTCGGGCTTCGCCGGAGTCAACCGCAATCGAGGCCAGTAATGAGGATGGTTCAATTATTATGGCGAACCCGGTGAAGACCACGGAGGCCGAACCCCTCGCTTGGCGGCGTCGCAAGGACTACCGCCCGCAGGAAATCCTCGCCGCCGCGCGCCGGCTGATCGAGGAGGAAGGCACCACGGCCACCTCGATGGCGCGGATCGCCAAGCTGGCGGGCGTGTCCGAGGCTACCGTCTACAAATACTACGACAGCAAGCAGGAACTGGTGAACCAGGTGCTGGTCGACTGGGCGACGCCTTTCGTCGAGCGCCTGATCGCAGAACTGCGGCACATCACCGACCTGCGTTCGCAGCTGACGCTGATCGCCGCGCGCTTCATGCGCTCGATCGAGGAGACGCCGCGCTTCCACCGTGTGTTCTACCAGGAACTGCGCTGGGCGGACTATCGCGGGTCGGCGCTGCACAAGCTCAACCACGTCTTCGCGCATAGCGTGGTCGAGGCGGTGCAGCAGGCGCAGCACGAGGGCAAAGTCCGCGCCGACGTCGATCCGGTGATGATCCGCGACATGATGTTCGGCGGGCTGGAGCACGTCGCCATGCGCACCAGCTTCATCGGCCGCCCGCTCGACATCGACGCGGAGGCGAAGCGGTATGTCGACGTGCTGCTCTGCGGCGTGCTGTCCGAGCCGGGCGAACCGCGCGGACCGTCGGAAACGGAGCGGCTGTCGGCGCTGATCGACCGGATGGAAGCGGCGCTGAAAGACCCGTCGCCCCGGACCTGATCCGGGACCGCTGGCCGTCTTTAGGAAACGGTCGCCGGCAAGGCGCCCCGATGCGAGGTGGGCTGTTCACGGCCAGCGGTCCCGGATCAAGTCCGGGATGACGAAATGCGCGCAACTGACGTCCGTATAATTATAAAAGACGTTCATGAATGTCTTTTTTTATCGACCGGATTGCGCTACCGATCAGGTTGGCGAGGCCGGAACCCACCGGCCCGCACGGCGTGGGAGAGCGCGATCCAGTGAGACGACCCGGCGCGGACGAACCGACGATGCAGGCGCTCAAGAGCGCCCAGACCCGCGCGCGGCTGATCGACGCGACGATCCGGGTGCTCGTCCGCAGCGGCTATTCGCGCACCACGACGCCGCAGGTGGCGATCGAGGCCGGGCTGTCACGCGGCGCGATGCTGCACCACTTCGACAACGGCGTATCGCTCATCAAGGCGACCATCATGCACCTGCACGAGCGCCGCCTGCGCGCCTTCCGCCGCGCGGCGGAGCGCAGTGCGCTGGATCACGGAGCGATGGTGCGCACGTACTGGAAGCAGATCCAGAAGCCCGCCTTCATCGCCTTCCACGAACTGGCGGTGGCGGCACGTACCAGTCCCGACCTCGCCGCCGTGCTGATGCCGCTGCAGGTGGAGTTCCGCGAGCGGTTCAACCAACTCGCCGTCCAGCTCTATCCCGAATGGCAGGCAAGCCCGGAGAAGTTCGCGCTGGCCATGGCGATCTCGCAGGCGACGATGGAAGGCATGGCGATCAACCTGCTGACGGGCGCCATGGACGCCGGGCTGGTGGAGCCGGTGCTCGAAGCGCTCGAAACCCAGCTCCACGCCCTCAGGCCGCAGGATCAGGCGGCATGAGCGAGACCCCAGCGAATGCCCCGCCGCAGCAGTTCGTGGAACACCGGGTAATTCCACGCGCAGCGCTGCGGATGGGGCCAGAACGGGCTTACCGGCAGCAGGTCGTAGTGACCCCGGCAATGGCCGAGCGTCAGGTAGAGGATCGCACCCTCGCCGACCTTGCGCTCGTAGAGCACGGGCACTTCCGCCTCGTCCCAGTCGGCATCGCGGAACTCGTCGCAGCGGCCGGTGAAGCTGGTGTGCAGCAGCACGTCGATCTCGGCGGTGCGGTGCGTCAGGTAAAGCTCGTCCTCGACCCGGAAGTCGCGCAGCCCTTGCGTCATCTCGTGATCGCCCTGGGTGACGAAGACCTTGAACGGCGCGATCGGCGGATGGCCGGCGAAACGCGTGCCGAGCAGGCCGGTGAAGGTGGGCACCTCGTCCGGGGTATCGACCACGCCGTCCGCGCCGAAGCGCAGCACCGCGTTGGTCCCGTGCAGCGCCAGCCAGCGCCCGCCGCGCGCCAGGAACGCCTCCAGCGCGGCGACTTCCTCGCCGCGCGTCGGCACCAGATCGCAGGTGTAGGTGATCAGCAGGTCCGCCGCCGCAAGGCTCGCCAGATCGGCGTAGTCGGAGGCCACGGAGGCGCGGATGCGCGGGGTTTCCGCCAGCAGTTTGAGCAATTCGAGGCGGGCATAATCGATGTCGTGGAACTTCCCCGCGGCGATCAGGTGGACCTTCATTCCGGCAAACTCCCCTCACGTGTGTGCGTGTATGCGCCCGAGCGTAAGGCTCGCCACGCCTGCGTCCAAGCATCGAAATTCAGGCCGCAGCGCGGTCGCTTCATCATCGGAGAATACGAATGAGCGGTAAGGGCAAAGGCCCCCTCGCAGGTGTCAGGGTGCTCGATCTCACCAGCGTGCTGATGGGGCCTTATGCGACGCAGATCTTCGCCGATCTGGGCGCGGACGTGATCAAGGTGGAGAGCCCCTCGGGCGACACCACACGCTTCATCCCGCCGGGGCCGGACGCCTCGCGCGGGGCGATGTTCCTCAACGTCAATCGCGGCAAGCGCTCGATCGTGCTCGACCTCAAGCAGGGCGAGGCGCGCGCCGCGCTGCTGAAGATGGCGGAAAGCGCCGACGTGTTCATCCACTCGATGCGTTCCAGCGCGATCGGGCGGCTCGGGCTGGACTATGCGGCGCTGAAGGCCGTGAACCCGAAGATCATCTACGCCAACCTCTACGGATTCGCGCGGAGCGGCCCGTACCGCGACTATCCCGCCTACGACGACATCGTGCAGGCCGCCTCGGGCATCGTCGACCTGCAGGCGCGCCTCTCGGGCGGCGAGCCGACTTATGCCGCGACGGTGATCGCCGACAAGGTGGCGGGCCTCACCGGCGCCTACTCGGTGATCGCAGCGCTCTATGCGCGCGAGAAGACCGGGATCGGGCAGGAGATCGAGGTCCCGATGTTCGAGACGCTGGTGTCCTTCGCCATGGTCGAGCATTTGTGCGGCTCGCTCTTCGTGCCGCCCCAGGGGCCGCCCGAATACCCCCGCGCCACCTCGGAAGCGCGGCGCCCCTACCGCACGGCGGACGGCTACATCGGCGTGATGATCTACAACGACAAGCACTGGCGCGCCTTCTTCGATGCGCTGGGCAACCCGGAGTGGTCGCAGGACGCCATGTTCGCCTCGATGCGATCGCGCACGCAGAACATCGGCACCGTGCTGGCGAAGGTGGCCGAAGTGATCGAGACGCGAACGACCGAGGAATGGGTGGAGCTGTTCCGTCAGGCCCACATCCCCGCCACCGCGATCAAGAGCCTGACCGACCTGCTCGACGATCCGCATCTGGTCGAAACCGGCTTCTGGCAGGAGCGCGAGACACCGGAAGGCACCCTGCGCTTTCCCGGCATCCCGACGACCTTCTCCGAAACCCCCGGCGCCATCGGCGATCCCGGCCCGGCGCTGGGCGGCGAGAGCCTCGACGTCCTGCGCGAAGCGGGTTTCTCGGCCGAGGAGATCGCCGATCTCCAAGCGCGCGGCGCGGTGAGGACAGCGGCATGAGCCCCGAAACCCATTGGCGCACGGCGCTGGCGGAAGGTTGCCTGTTGCTCCAGCGCGCGCCGGACGGCAGCGCGGTGTTCCCCCCGCGCCTCGCCGCACCGGGCAGCGGCAGGCCGCTCGAATGGTTCGAGGCATCCGGGCGCGGCCGGGTCTACACGCTCTCGTGGATCAACCGGAAGCCGCCCGCCGAGCCCTATCACGTCGCGCTGATAGACCTCGACGAAGGCGCGCGGCTGATGAGCCGGGTGGAGGGCGTGACGCCCGAAACGCTGGCCATCGGGATGCGGGTGGAAGCCTTCGTCGACCACGACGGGGATACACCGCTGCTGCTGTTTCGGCCGGTGGAGGACTGACGATGACCGACACCTTCCCTCGCGCCCGCACCGCCATCGCGGGCCTCGCCACCTTCGGCATCGGCGAGACGCCTGGATACAGTTCGATGGAACTGACCGCGCAGGCCGCCCTCCTCGCCGTCGCCGATGCCGGGCTGACGCTGGCTGACGTCGATGCGCTGTTCATCTGCCAGCCCGATGACTTCTTCGCAGGGCTCTCCTTCGCCGAATACCTCGGCCTGCAGCCGCGCTATACCGACAACAACCGTACCGGCGGCTCGGCCTTCATGAGCCACATGGCAGTGGCGGCGATGATGCTGGAGGCGGGCTATATCGACTGCGCGCTGATTGCCTACGGCTCCAACCAGCGCAGCAACGGCGGCAAGCTGGCGACGAAGATCACCAATAATCAGTGGGATGCGCCTTACGCGCCCATATTTCCGCTGACCGGCTATGCGCTGGCGGCAGCGCGTCACATGCACGAATACGGCACCACCCGCGAAGACCTCGCCGCCGTTGCGCTGGCCGCAAGGGCCTGGGCGCAGACCAATCCCGAGGCTTTCGCCAAAGGCCCGTTGTCGCTGGAGGAGTGCCTTGCCGCCCGCATGATCAGCACCCCGATCTCGGTGCGCGACTGCTGCCTCGTCACCGACGGCGCCGCGGCGATCGTGATGACCCGCACGTCCCGCGCCCGCGATCTTGCGAAACCGGCCGTGCCGCTGCTGGGCGCGGCTGCTGCGACGTGGTGGAACTCGATCGCGCAGGCCAAGGACGTGACCGTTACCGCCGCCAGGGAGTCCGGCGCGCGGGCGATGGCGATGGCGGGAGTCTCTCCCTCCGACATCCGCACCGCGCAGCTCTACGACGCGTTCACGATCAACACGATCCTGTTCCTCGAGGACCTCGGTTTCTGCCCCAAGGGCGAAGGCGGCCGCTTCGTGAGCAGCGGCGCCATCGCACCGGGCGGCAGTCTGCCGGTGAACACCAACGGCGGCGGCCTCTCGTGCTGCCACCCGGGGATGTACGGCCTCTTCGCGGTGATCGAGGCCGCCCGCCAGATCCGGGGAGAGGCGGCGAACCAGCTTTCCAGCGTGGACGTGGCGCTGGCGCACGGCAACGGCGGCACCCTGTCGAGTCAGGCGACGGTGGTGCTGGGGAGTGTGGCTACTTTGTAAGTCGGAATGCGCCGTCGTCCCGGACTTGATCCGGGACCGCTGGCCGTGAACAGCCCACCTCGCGTCAGGACGTCTCACGGCCAGCATTCGCCTCAAGAATTGCCAGCGGTCCCGGATCAAGTCCGGGACGACGGTTCACTGCAGCGCCAGCACCCGCCGATAGCCCTTGAGCGCGCGGCCCACGAAGAACGCCGAAACCCCCGCCGCAACCGCGCACGTCACCGAAAGCGAAAGCCCGACGCTGCGCTCGTCGGCGAAGACATGGTCGGTCAGCAGCGCCACGATCGTCGGCGCGGCGCCGAGCCCCATGACACTCGCCACGAAGACGTAGACCGACGAGGAAATCCCCCGCATCCGGTTCGGCGTCGCCATCTGCAGGCCCGAAGACGCCAGCGCCTGCGGGAGCGAATAGGTGAAGCTCGCCAGGGTCGCCACCACCATCGCGAATTCGTAGCTGGGCGCGAAGGCCAGCGCCAGCGAGATCGGGATCAGCGCCAGCGCGGCGAAGAAAGGCACCCGCATCAGCGCGTCATGGTGGCCCCGCCGCCGCAGCCAGTCGGCAACCATCGGCCCTGCCAGCACGCCGATCGAACCGGTGACGAGCACTGCCACGCCGTACTGCACGCCCACCGTGGCCGCACTCGCCCCGAAACGGCGCATCAGCATCGCCGGCATCCACGCCGGGAAGGCGTACAGCACGATCACCAGCGAGGCCATGCCGGCATAGAAATTGCCGTAGAAGTCCCGGCGATCGGTAAAGGTGCGCCAAACTTGCGCAAACGGCATCTGCGCCGAATCCCGAGGCGCCAGCTTGCGCACGGGCTCGCGAATGCGAAGCATCATCAGCGCGATCAGGACGCCGGGGATACCCGCGACGAGGAACACGACCTGCCACGGGCGCAGCGCTCCCAGATAGGGCACCGCGCTCAGATCCCAGCCCTGCGCCGCCTCCAGCAGCAGCCCACCGAAGATCAGCGCCAGCCCGCCGCCGATGTAGGGTCCCATCAGGAAGATGCTGAATGCGCGCGGGATCATCCTCGTGGGAAAGCTGTCGGCGATGATCGACCATGCGGCGGGCGTGACGCTCGCCTCGGCACCGCCCACCGCCGCACGGGCGAAAAACAACTGCCAGTACCCGCGCGCGAGGCCACAGAGGCCGGTGCCCAGACTCCATAATATCGAGCCGCCGATCAGGATGCGCTTGCGACTGCCGGTGTCGGCCAGCCTGCCGAACAGCGGGCTGAACAGGATATAAGCGCCGGTGAACGCCACCCCCTGCAACAGACTGAGGCGCGTGTCGGACAGCCCGAAGTCTGCCTTCAGCGGCACCACCAGCAGGTTCAGCACCTGACGGTCCACGAAGCTGGCGGTATAGGTCAGGGTCAGCACGAAGATCAGGTACCACGCCGCCGCAGTGGGCGCGGACTCGGTATCTGCCGGGAGCGGCGTCGCCTGCTCTTCCGGCTCGGCAAAAGCGACAGCCGCCCCGCTCACACCCCCGCTCATGACCGAATCCAATCTTCGATCATCGGCCGGATGGGCTCGCCCACCAGTTCCAGCACCGGGCCGTCACCACGCGCCATGTAGGCCATCTGGCCGTAGCGATGCTTGGGAGACGCGCCCGCTGCGATGACCCGCCAGCCTTCGGCCAGCAACGCTTCCACTTCCGAGCCGACGTCGTCCACCCAGGCGCCGACATGGGCGGCGGAAACGGCACGCAGCGCCTCGTAAGCGCCGCCGGGGACCATCTGGATCAGTTCGACGTGGATCGGCCCCTGCCGCGAATACGTGACGGTTAGATGTGCTTCGGACCAACCGAGATCAGGCAGCCATACGCGAATAGGATCGAATTTTCGAATTGGTGCCCATTCGACACCAAGTCCATTTCTCAATTTATCCATGGATTGATGAATATCTTCGACTATCAATCCATGATGATGGAGCTTTTCAAAAGCTTTCAATTTATCCTCATCCCATATTATCGATCAGCTTATACGCTGTCGTGATTCGAGAAACGGTTCTCGCCATCCGAAGACGGCAGATAACTTCGGGAGAATAGCACAATGACTGGCCTGATCGTGGAACGCCGTGGCGCCGTGTGCCTGCTGACGATCGACCGCGAGGATGCGCGTAACGCGCTCGACGCGGCCACATCCCACGCGATGGACGAAGCAATCTCGGCCGCGGAAGCCGATCCGGCTGTGGGGGCGATGATCGTGACGGGCGCCGGCAACCGCGCCTTCTGCGCCGGCATGGACCTGAAGGAAGCGGAGCGCATCGGCGCCGGGCATGGCCTGATCCCGGGCCGGGGTTTCGGCGGCATCACCGAACGCCGCCGTTCCAAGCCCCTCATCGCCGCGATCAACGGCACGGCGGTGGCCGGCGGGTTCGAGATCATGATGGCCTGCGACATGGTCTTCGCCGCCGAACACGCACTGATGGGCGTGAGCGAGGTGAAGCGCGGCCTCTTCGCCTTCGCCGGCGGCATCCAGCGTCTCGCCGCGCAGGTCCCCCGCGCCACGGCACTGGCTATGATCATGACCGGCGAACTGCTGCCGGCGCGGCGGCTCTACGAACTGGGCGTCGTCACCGAAGTGGTTCCCGGCGACGGCCTGCTGAGCCGCGCGCTGGAAGTTACGCAGGCCATGCTGGCGAACAGCTGGCAGGCGATCAACAACGGGCGTGAACTCTACGAACTCTCCACCGGGATGGATACCGCGCAGGCGCTGGCAGTCGGTAACGCCTGGGGCAAGGCGACCCTCGCCAGCGCCGACAGCCGCGAAGGCATCGCCGCTTACGCGCAGAAACGTGTCGCGGACTTCGGTCAGGGCTGAAGCGCCCGATTGTCGAGATGGCAAAATTACAATCACTGTTGACTGTTTTATCGTGCGGGAGGTAGGATCGCAAGCATCACATCGACAGAATCAAACATTCATGTCTGTTTTTGATTCGGTCAGGCCGACCCGGCGACAGTCACAGTTCAGGGCGTCGCGGTTCAAGGCAAGGGAGAGAAGGCCGATGCTCGATCTGGTCACAGATCAAACCCCCGAGAACGATTTCGCGCGCATGGACTACGAGCGGGATCGCAAGGGGCCGCCCGAGGGGTTTCCCAAACTCCCCGACATTCCCGGCACTCGCTACACCGACGCCGAATTCCTCCGCCTCGAAAAGGAGATGATGTGGGACCGGGCGTGGCTTTACGCCGGCCACACTGATCAGGTGCCCAATCCCGGCTCCTGGTTCCTGACCCGCAATTCGGGCGTGCCGATAATCGTCGCGCGCAACCTGACAGGTGAGGTCAAGGCGTTCTACAACACTTGCCAGCATCGCGGTGCCCCCCTCGTCACCGAGGAAGCGGGTGAAGGGCGCGGCTTTGTGTGCGGCTATCATGGCTGGAGCTACACGCTCGACGGCAAGCTGACGGCGGTGCGCGACAAGCGCGACTTCGTCGATCTCGACATGTCATGTCGTTCTCTGGTGCAGGTACGTTGCGAGCTGTTGGGGTCGCTGATCTTCATCAACCGCGATCCCGATGCACAGCCGTTGATGGAGCACATCGGCCCGATGGCAGAACAGCTCGAACAGTTCGAGCTTGAAAAGCTTCGCCTCGTCGACAGCCGCAGCTACGAAGTTGACTGCAATGCCAAGGTCTTGCTCGACGCTTTTCTTGAGGTTTATCACCTCAAGTCGATCCATATCAACACCGTGGACCGCTTCCTCGATCACCGCGCGATGATCGTCACGCTCTGGCCGGGCGGTCACAGCCGCATGGCGACGCCGAACCGCCGTCCGGACTGGGTAGATCCCGGCACCGTAGGCATGCCCGAGATCGCATCGATCACGGAATTCCCGGCGAAGAACAACGTCAGCTACCAGATCTATCCCAACTTCATAATGCCGCCCGCGCCCACAGGCATCCCGATCCTGCAGTTCTGGCCGATCGGGACCAGGCGCACCCGCGTCGTCTCCAGTTGGCTCGCGCCCGACCACGATCCCGAGAATCCGCACCCGCTCTGGCCCACGCGCCTGAACAACTGGGAGCGCATTCTTTACGAGGACCTGCAGTACGCGCCCCAGATCCAGGAATCGCTTGAAAGTCCGGGTTTCAAGGGCATGCCGCTCAACTATCAGGAGCGCCGCATCTATCACTGGCACGAGGAACTGGACCGCCGCATCGGCCTCAACCAGGTGCCGGAGCACGCGCGGGTCGAGCAGGTTCTGGGCGACTGGGTACAGCGCGACTGACTTTGCCCCGCCCCACACGGGACGAGAACACAAGATAACGGGAGAACACGCATGGCCGATCTGGCTGGAAAGATCGCCGTCGTCGCCGGCGCGGCGAACCGGGACAACATGGCGCAGGTCATCGCACGCCGCCTTGCCGCCGATGGCGCAACCGTAATCGTCGCGGGCCGCAGGGCGGAAGAACTCGAACGCCTCGCTGCAGAGATCGGCGGGCTGGCAGTTACCGGATGTGACCTTACCGACGAGGCCAGCCTTGCCCGGCTGGGCGACACCGCCAAGGCCACCTACGGCGGGGTCGACATTGCCGTGAACGCCACCGGCTGGGGCCTGCTCAAGCCCTTCCTCGACACCACGAAGGCCGAGATCGAGCAGATGACGGCGCTGCAGTTCACCGGCGCGATCCTGTTCTACCAGGCCATGTTGCGGATCATGCGCGACGGCGGATCGCTGATCCAGATTTCGTCCGCCACGGCATCGATCATGCTGGAGGACCACGCCGCCTACATGGGCACCAAGGCCGGCGCCGACCACGTGATCCGCTGCGTCGCCAACGAATTCGGCCATCGCGGCATCCGCGCCAACTCGATCGCGCCTGGCTTCACGGTCACGCCAATGACCGAGAAAGCATCGAAAAACAATGCAATAATCGATACATTTACGAAAGAGTATCCGCTCGGCCGCGTCGGCACGAGCGAGGACATCGCCGAGGCCGTTTCGTGGCTCGCAGGGGATGCCTGCTTCATGAGCGGGCAGGTCCTGCAAGTGAACGGCGGCCTCACCCTGCGTCGCAATCCCACCAACGCCGAGATCGTCTCCGCCGTGAAAGCCGCCAAATCCGCAGTGGGTCAGGCGGCATGATCCGGGGCGTCCACCATCTCGCCATATCGACCCCGGACCTCGAACGGTTCGTCGATCACTACCAGCGCTGGTTCGGCTTCGAACGCGCCGGCAAGGAAGGCGGCTGGCAGCCCGGCAACGACCGCATAGACACGATGGTCGGCTTGAAAGACAGCAGCGCCCGCTACGAGATGATCCGGCTGGGTAATCTGCATATCGAGGTCTTCGAGTATGCCAGCAACGACCCGGAAGTAGTCCACCCCCGCATGTGCGACCGGGGCATCACGCACTTGTGCCTCTATTGCGACGATGTCTTCGCCGAATACGAACGTCTTCTCGGCCTGGGCATGAAGTTCAACTGCCCGCCCGGCGGCTCTGCGGCGACGCGGGCGACGTATGGCCGGGACTGCGACGGAAACGTCGTGGAACTCCTTCAGATCGTCGATCCGGACTGCGGGTTCGCCTTCGATAAGCTGGCCGTGGCATGATCGCTGCGTCATCCCGGACTTGCTCCGGGGCCGTAGGCGGTCTTTAGGTCAGTGCTGACGGCTGGGGCTTCGACAAGCTCAGCCTGAGCGGAATTGGGAGGTTTACACTTAACCCCGCTCACCCTGAGCTTGTCGAAGGGTCAGGCTGAGCTTGTCGATGCCCCCCGCGTCACACGGCCCACGGTCCCGGAGCAAGTCCGGGATGACGAAACTGGATGGACTGCTTGCCTGACACCAACCCCTATATCGACGATCCCGAACTCGAACGCCGCCTCGCCTACGCCTTCGAGGAAACCGGCCCCGACAGCTTCCGTGTCGCCCCGGTCCCCAGCGGGCTGCTGCGGCTCTACGGCGGCATGGCGCTGTCGCAATGCCTCGCCGCCGCGCGGCTGACGGTGCCGCAGGACAAGGCGGCGCACAGCCTGCACGCCTACTTCCTCCAGCCCGGCCTCATCGACCGGCCGGTGGACTTCGCCGTCACCCGCGAAAGCGACGGACGCAGCTTTTCCAACCGCACCGTGCGCATGACCCAGGACGGCGCGCCGATCATCAACCTGATGGCCTCGTTCAAGGCGCCCGAACCCTCGGGCCGCCACGGCTTCCCGATGCCCGACGTGCCCCCGCCCGAGGGCCTCACCAGCCTGGCCGAACTGGTGGCGGCCTACGGCGATCGCCTGCCCGAGCGGCACCGCCCGTTCTGGCGCCGCCGCCAGCAGGTGGACTGGCGCCCGATCGGCCTGTTCCCCTTCGACGAGCGCGAGGTGCGCCCGGCGGCGCGCGACTTCTGGTTCCGCTTCAACGGCACCGTGGACGGTCCGCTGGATGTGCAGCAGCGCCTGCTCGCCTATGCCACGGACCTGCATATCTTCCACACCGCACTCGGCCCGCTGGGCATCGGCTGGGCCAACGACTTCCTGCAGAGCAGCAGCCTCGACCACGCGATATGGTTCCATGACGATTTTCGCGTGGACGAATGGATGCTCTACGCGATGGACAGTCCCGCCGCGACCGATGCGCTGGCGCTCGGCCGAGGCAATATCTTCCGCCGCGACGGCACCCTCGTCGCCACCGTCAGCCAGCAAGGCCTCGCGCGGATGCTGGACCAGAAACGCGAAGGAAAGCTGTGACTTCCGAGCCGTTCGTCCCCGCCAGACCCCATCGCACGTTCGAAGACCTCGAACTGGGCGAGTTCCGCCGCTCCTCCTCGCGCACGGTGATGCAGGAGGAAATCCTGGAATTCGCGCGCAAGTACGATCCGCAATGGTTCCACACCGACCCGGAAAGCGCCGCGCAGTCGGTCTTCGGCGAAGTGGTGGCGAGCGGCATCCACGTCCTCGCGCTGTGGCGGCAGATGGACCACGAGATAAACTGGGACATCGACTGGGTCTGCGGCGTGGGCTGGGACGAACTGCGCCTGAAACGCGCGATCCGGGCCGGCGACACGATCCACGTCACCAGCGAGATCGTCAGCCTCGAACCCTCGAAGACCCGCACCGATCGCGGCACGGCGATGACACGCTACGCCGTGCTCCTCGACGACGGGACCGAGGCGGTGACTTTCACCAGCATCAACCTGGTCTACACGCGCGGCGCGAGGGAGCGGATGGCCGGCACCGCGCGCTAGAAACGCGGGTGCCGGGCCACCCCCTCATGGCTCTGTAACCGAGGGGGCTTCGACAAGCTCAGCCTGAGCGGAATTGGGAGGTTTACACTTAACCCCGCTCACCCTGAGCTTGTCGAAGCCCCCTCCGCCACTACCGCCGCTGATCGAACCGCCGCCCGAGCATGGCCCCGGCTATATTGACCTTCTGGATATCGATCGCCCCGCCGGCGATGCCCCAGCCCCACGAGTCCCGCAGGCGACGCTCCATCGGGAACTCCTTGGAGTAGCCGTAGGCCCCCATCAACTGCATCGCATCGCCCGTCACCTCGCGCGCGATGGTGTTGGCGAAGCACTTGCCGGTGGAGCTGTGCAGCACCGAAGGCAGCCCGTCCTCGGCCAGCGAGGCAGCGCGCCAGATCAGCAGTCGGGCGGCCTCGATCTTCATCTGCATCTCGGCCAGCTTGATCTGCACCGCCTGGAATTCGGCGATCGCCTTGCCGAACTGCTTGCGCTCCTGAACGTAGACGCTGACGTCCTCCAGCGCGCCCGATGCCTGCGCCAGCGACATCGTGGCATTGCCGCAGCGTTCGAGGTCGAAGGCTTCCATCAGCTTCTTGAACCCGCCGCCCGCCTGCACGATGATATTGTCGAGCGGCACTTCGCAGTCGTCGAAATTGATGTCCGACGACGGCACGCCGCGAAAGCCCATCAGCTCCTCGTTCGGGCCGAACGAGATGCCGGGCGCGTCCTTTTCCACCAGCACCGCGCCGATGCCCTTTGCGCCCGGATCGTCCGAAAGGCGGCAGTAGACGACATAAGCGTCCGAGTGGCCACCGCCCGAGCACCAGCGCTTGGTGCCATTGATGATCAGCTTGTCGCCCTTGACCACGCCCTTGGTCTTGAGGTCGGTCAGCGCGCTGCCCGCATCCGGTTCGGACATGGAGACCGCCACCACCATGTCACCCGAGCAGACGGCCGGAACCACGCGCTTCTTCAGCGTGTCGGACGCGAAATGCTCGATCGCGCGGACCGGGCCGACCGAGCTTTCGAAGATCGGAAAGCCGACCGCCGAGGAAATCTTGCCGAATTCCTCCAGCACGATCAGCGCCTCGATGTTGCCGAGACCCAGACCGCCGAGTTCGCTCGACACGTTGATGCCGAGAAAGCCCATTTCGGCATAGCGCTTGACCAGCGCGCGGCTCGGCGGCTTGTTGTCGCGCTCCAGCTCGGCGGCGATGGCGGGCAGCTCGGCGCGGGCGAAAGTACGGGCGGCTTCCTGCAGCTGGAGCTGGTCTTCGGTCAGCTTGAAGTTCATCGTTTCTTTTCCGTCAGAGCAAATGGGGCTGTTCGATGAGGTTCGCGAGCGCGGCCATGAAGCGGCCACCGTCGGCCCCGTCGATCGCGCGGTGGTCGCACGACAGGGACAGATGGAGCACCGGCACGATGCGGATCGCGCCGTCGTCGTCGATGGGCTCGGGCCGGGCGGTGCCGACCGCAAGGATCGCGCCCTGCGGCGGGTTGATGATGGCGTCGAACTGTTCGACCCCGAACCCGCCGAGGTTGGACAGCGAGAAGCTGCCGCCGGTGAATTCCTCCGGCTTCAGCTTGCCGCTGCGGGCGCGCTGGGCGAGGCCCTTCATCACACTCCCGATCTCGGCCACGGAGAGATCGTCGGCCCCGAAGACGATCGGGGTGACGAGGCCCTTCTCGGTCGCCACCGCCACCGAAATGTCGGCCGAGCCGAAGCGGTGGATCTCGTTGCCGTGGACCTGCACGTTGACGGCAGGCACTTCCAGCAGCGCGAGGGCGCAGGCCTTGACGATGAAGTCGTTGACGCTGGGCTTCTCCGGGCCAAGCGAGGCGCGCAGGGCCAGCAGCCGGTCGGCGCGGACGCGGCGGCGGACGTAGAAGTGCGGGATCTGCTGCTTCGCCTCTGTCAGCCTGCGCGCAATGGTGCGGCGCATCGAGGACATCGGCAGCACATCGACATCGCCCGAAGCCGGACGCGGTGCGGGAGCCGCTGCGACAGGTGCCGGCGCCGCGCTGGCGGGCGCCGGAGCGGGTGCCGGTGTCGGGGCCGCCTGCTGAACGATCGCCAGCACATCATCACGCCGCACCTTGCCGCGCGCGCCGGAGCCCTTGATCGTGGCAAGGTCCAACCCGTGCAGCACGCCCAGACGGCGGGCGACGGGGGTGGAAAGCACGGGGCTGTCCGGCGTCGCCGCAAACACGCCGACCAGCTGCGGCGTGGCCTCGGGCCGCGCGGCCTGATGCACGTCCTGCGCGAATATCCGGCCACCCCGGCCCGTGCCGGTGACGGTGGCGAGATCGACACAAAGGCGCTGCGCCTCCGCCAGCGCGGCGGGGCTGATGGCAAGGCCTTCGGGCACCGGCGGCGCTACGGGTGCAGCGGGCTTTTCCGGTTCGGCGGCGGGCGCGGCCGGAGCGGGTGCATCGTCCCCGTCCGGGCCGAAGCCGCTTTCGGAAGGGCGGAACGCCGCGATCACCGCGTCGATCTCCGCCGCGCTGGCTTCGCCGCCGTCGCTCAACACCGCCAGCAGCGCGCCGACCGGGTAGGTCTGCCCGGCTTCGGCAAGGATGCGCACGAAGCGGCCGTCCTTCTCGGCCTCTATCTCGTTGGTGATCTTGTCGGTCTCGACCAGCGTGAGCACGGCGCCGCGTTCGAACGGGGCGTTTTCGGCCACCATCCAATCGGCGATCGTGCCTTCGGCCATTTCGATGCCCCACTTGGGCATCGTGAAGGGAGTGAGTTTGGCCATGTGCCCTCCCCTCAGCGGAAGGCGAGGACGCGGCGGACCGCTTCCTCGATCTTCTGCGGCGAAGGCACCCAAGCGCGTTCAAGGTTGCGGGCGAAGGGGATCGGGCTGTGCGGCGCGGTCACCATCGCGGGCGGGGCCTTGAGGCTGGTGAAGGCGCGCTCGGTCACCATCGCGGCGATGTCGGCGGCGAGGCTGCAGCGCGGCGGGCTTTCGTCCACCACGACCAGACGGCCGGTCTGCTCCACCGATTCCAGGATGGCGTCCTCGTCGAGCGGACTGGTGGTGCGCAAGTCGAGCAAGTCGATGCCGATGCCGTCCTTCGCCACTGCATCCGCCGCTTTTTCGGAAAAGTTCACCATGCGCCCGCAAGCGACCACGGTGACATCGCCGCCCTCGCGCACCACGCGCGCTTCGCCGAAGCGCTGGCGGTGGTCGCCCTCGGGCACTTCGCCCTTCACGCCGTAGAGCGTCTTGTGTTCGAAGAACATCACCGGGTCGTCGCCGCGCAGGGCCTCGGTAAGCAGGCCCTTGGCGTCGGCCGGGGTGGTGGGCAGCACCACTTTCAGGCCGGGCATCGCCGTCAGCATCGCGTAGACCGACTGGCTGTGCTGCGCCGCCGTCTGCATCCCCGCGCCGTAGACCAGCCGCACCACGGCGGGGCATTTGGTCTTGCCGCCGAACATGTAGCGGAACTTGGCCATCTGGTTCCAGATCTGGTCGAGGCTGACGCCCACGAAGTCCGCGAACATCAGTTCCGCCACCGGCCGCTTGCCCGAAAGCGCCGCGCCCGCCGCCGCGCCGATGATGGCGCTTTCGCTGATGGGCGTGTCGATCACGCGCTCCGGCCCGAATTTCTTCCAGAGCCCCGGACTGGTGCCCCAGATGCCGCCGATCGCCTCGGGCCCTCCGGCGGTGCCGTTACCGCCCACCACGTCCTCGCCCAGCAGGATGATGTCGGAATCGCGTTCCATTTCCGCGTGCAGCGTCGAGACGATTGCCTCGCGGATGTTCATGATGGCCATCTGCGGTTCCTCAGTAGTATTCAACGTAGACGTCGTCGGCGACGGTGGCGGGATCGGGCTGCTCGTCGGCACGCGCCTCGGCCACGGCCTCCTCGATCAGGGCGAGCACTTCGGCGTCCACCGCATCGAGATCGGCGTCGGTCAGCAGCGCGGCGCCGGTGACGCGGGCGCGGAAGGCCTTGAGGCAGTCCCGCTCGGCGCGAATGCGATCGAGTTCGCCCTTGCCGCGATAGCGCTGCGGATCGCCTTCGAAGTGGCCGTAGTAGCGCTCGGTATCCAGCTCGATCGCGGCCGGGCCATTGCCGGCACGGACATATTCGAGCAGCTCGGTGAAGGCTGCATACGTCTCGAAGAAGTCGCAGCCATTGGCGCGCCACGCCTTCATCCCGAAGCCTTCGGCGCGGCTGGCGATGTCCTTGCTGGTGCCCACGGCGTAGGCATCGCCGGTGTGCTCGGAATAGTGGTTGTTCTCGAAGACGAAGATCGCCGGAACCTTGGTCACGACGGCGAGGTTCATCGCCTCGAAGGTGGTGCCCTGATTGCAGGCGCCGTCGCCGGAGAAAGTCACGCCCACCCTGCCCTTGCCGTCTATGCGCGCGGCGATCGCGGCACCCACCGCCTGCGGTGCACCGCCGCCGACGATGCCGTTCGCGCCGAGCATGCCCACTTCGAGGTCTGCGATGTGCATCGAGCCCGCGCGGCCCTTGCAGAGACCTCCGGCGCGGCCGTAGATCTCCTTCATCATGCCCTTCACGTCGCAGCCCTTGGCGATGCAGTGGCCATGGCCGCGATGGGTGGAGACGATCTTGTCGTCCACGGTCAACTGATCGCAGATGCCCACGGCAACCGCTTCCTGCCCGGCGTAGAGGTGCGTGAAGCCGCCGATCTCGCCGGTCTTGATCTCTTCGTGCAGGCGTTCCTCGAATTCGCGGATGGTCTTCATCCGGCGATAGGCGCCCAGCAGTTCGTCGCGGTTCAGTTGCATCGCCCGCTTCTCCCGTTGGTGTTCTTAAATCGTCGTCCCGGACTTGATCCGGGACCGGTGGCTGTCTTTAGGCGCGCCCTGCCGAGGGTTGGGTGACGCTCGGCCAGCGGTCCCGGATCAAGTCCGGGACGACGTCCTTGTCACAAGTCATCCGGCCCCTTCCCGTGCGTGTAGATGTAGTCGTCCAGCACCTTGTGGAAGTGACGGATGCGCAGTTCCTGATCGCCGATGTGCAGGCCGGGGAAGAAGTCCGACTGCATGCCCGTCTGCACCGTCGGCAAGTTGAAGGCATCCTGATCGAGCACCTGACCGATGGTCTTGTCGCCGTGTTTGAAGCGCTGATGGCGGACCCGCTCCGGCCATTCCTCACCCTCGGGGACGAGGCCGAACATCCAGATGTCGTAGTACATCTTGTTTGGGTCGGTGGCGTGCGGGCGCTGACGGAACAGCATGACGTCGTCCGCGTGGACGTTCACCGACACGTTCGGGAAGATCGTGTAGTGGTAGTCGTCGGTCAGCTGCTCGTCATTGAGTTCGGAATAGTCCTTGCCCTGCGCCGCGCCGTGCTCGCGCTTGAACAGCTGCACGTCGCGGCGAATGTCGGAGACGCGGCCCTCGTATTCGGCCGGGTCCATTCCCGCATGCACCATGATCTCGTGGATCGCGGGTGGGATCTGGCTCGGCATCGCCACGCGCGGGGATATCGCCGCGAAGGGGATCAGGTAGCGGTTGTGCTTGCCGTAGCAGTCGATCTGGACGTTGACGTCGTCGAGATACCACTTGAGCTGCGGGTGGATGCCCTGGACGTGGTAGGTCTCGCTGAAGGCATCGACCGAGGTCTTCCAGTTGCAGTCCCACTCGACGGTGATGTCGCGCATCCATGCCATCCGCTCGGGATGATAGGGTTCGAGGTGGCGCTTCAGCGGATCGATGAAGTCGTCGAACGGCTCGACGTTCGGATCGAGCGAGAACCACACGAAGCTGTTCCACTCGATGCACGGCAGCGGCGTCAGCTTCATGCCGTCCGGACCGCCCTGCACGAAGGTGCACAAGTCCGGGATATGCTCGAGCTTGCCGTCGAGGCCATAAGTCCAGTGATGATACATGCACTGGAACTTCTCGGCATTGCCGCGCCCCTCGGGACGCAGGCGGTTGCCGCGATGGAGGCACAGGTTTGGGAAGGCGCGGATCGAGCCATCCGCCTGCCGGACGATCAGCACGGATTCCTTGCCGATGTCGGTGCAAATGTAGTCGCCCGGCTCCTTCAGATCGTCGGAGCGGCCGCCGAGCAGCCACACCTTGGTCCAGACCCGCTCCCACTCCAGCTTCATGAACTCGGGCGAGTAATAGCGCGCGGCCGGGATTATGTCGGTGCCCAGCTCCGGATCGGGCGCACGCTCCGTCGGGGTGCCGTTACCCACGGACTCGGGATCGACGCGGAACACGTCGACGACGCGCTTGACGTCCATCGACGCCCGGTCCCAGCCCATGACATGCGGCTTCATCAGAAGTGCGTCCTGTTGGTGAAGCCCCCGTCGACGACGAGGTGCGACCCGTTACACCAGCTGGCCGCGTCGCTGGCGAGGAAGGCGATGGCCTTGGCCACTTCCTCCGGTCGGCCGAGGCGGCCCGAAGGCTGCTGGCGAAGCTGGGAAGCGTAGAACTTCTCCATCGTGCCCTTGATCATGTCCCAGTTGCCGCCCTCGAACTCGATCGGACCGGGGGAGACGACGTTGACGCGGATGCCGTTCTTGCCGTGCCACAGCGCCAGCTGCTTGCCCCAGGTGATGAGGCTGGCCTTCATCGCGTTATAGGCCTGCGGGCCGCCCATCGCCTCGCCCACCGAAGTCGAGCCGAGCAGGACGATCGCGCCGCGCTGCTGCTCGGTCATCTTCTCGATCACGCCCTCGACCGCGCGGACCACGCCCATCACGTCGGTCTCGAAGGCGTTGTACCAATACTTCTCGCTGCCCATGCCGCCGCCGGCCGAGGTGAAGGGGACGAGGATATCGACACCGTCGAGCGCTTCGATCGCCCAGTCGATCCAGGCCTTGTATTCCTCGGGCTGCTTGGCGTTGACGGCCTTGCCGACGACTTTGGTGCCGTACTTCGAAAGGTTGGCGACGGCGTCCTTGACGCTGTCCTCGCTGCGCGCGGTGAGTGCGATGTCGCAGCCCTCGCGCGCCAGGACTTCGGCCACCGAGTAGCCAATGCCGCGCGCCGCGCCGACGAGGATCGCCTTCTTGCCCGCCAGTCCCAGATCCATTCGCTTCTTCCTTGTTCCGTATGGCCGCGGAGTCGGAGTGCGGCCTTGAAGTCTTGAGAGGACTGTAAGCCCCTCGCCCCGGACGATGCAATAAAAAAGACAATCACGACTGCCTTTTTTGTTTTCGGTTTCAAACCGCCTGCAACTCCGCGATCAGCCCCTCGCGCAGGCGGAACTTCTGGATCTTGGAGGTCGACATCGGCCACTCCGCGACGAAGCGCACATGACGCGGGATCTTGAAGCTGGCGATGCGGCCCTTGCAGTGGTCGATCAACTGCTGCTCGCTGGCGCTCTCGCCCTCGGCGAGTTCGACGAAGGCGGCGGGGACTTCGGAGTAGCGGTCGTCCGGCAGGCTGACGACCTGCGCCAGCTTCACCGCCGGGTGCGTCTGCAGCATGGCCTCGATCTCCGCCGCCGCGACGTTCTCGCCGCCGACCTTGAGCATGTCCTTGGTACGGCCATGGAACATGACGTTGCCGTCCGCGTCGATCGAGCCGATGTCGCCGGAGAAGAACCAGCCGCCCCGGATGGCCTCGGCGGTCTTTTCGGAGGCGTTGTAGTAGCCCTTGAGGATGTTCGGGCCGCCCAGCACGATCTCGCCCTGCTCTCCCGGCCCGCAATCCTCGCCGGTTTCGGGATCGACGATGCGCACCTTCCACTCGTCTAGCGGCACCCCGCAGCGGCCGGTGCGCACGTCATAGCTGTCGGAAAGACGGCTGGTGGAGACGGTGCCCGCGCCTTCCGTCAGCCCGTACGTGCCGACCTGAATGGTGTGCGGCATGGCCTCGGCCACCGCCAGTTTGATCCATTCGGGCTGGACCGCAAAGTTGGAGTTCATCACCCGCAGCTTCGACAGGTCGGTGTCCTTGAAGGTCGGGTGGGTGATGAGGTCCTGCATGATCGTGACGAAGCTGGGATAGGCGATCGTCGCGCCCTCGTTGCCCAGCATCGCCAGCCCTACCCCGGCATCGAAGCGCGGGATCGTCATGTAGACGCCGCCGAGGTCGAGGATCATCGTCATCGGCAGGATGCCGGCGATGTGGAAGATCGGCAGCGGCGACCAGACCTTGTCCTCGCCGGTGCATTCGTAGCGCACACCGAGATTGCGGCTGTTCGCCACTTGCGCGCGGTGGCTGATCATCGCGCCCTTGGGATTGGCCGTGGTGCCCGAAGTATAGAGGATCATCGCCGTATCCTGCGGCGAGACGGCGTCGATCCGCGCATCCACTTCGGCCTCGGGCGTCTCCAGCCCCGCCCCCAGCGCCGCGCGGGCGGAAACAAGGTAAGGCGCGCACCGGTCGTCCAGGCACACGATGCTGCGCAGGCGGGGCACCTCGGGCAAGGCAAGCGCCCAGGGATCCTCCGCCTGCGTCAGCGAGGGCAGTGCCGCTTCGAGACGCGCGCTGAAATCGAGACCGTCGGCGACTTTACCGATGGTGATGATCGTCACGAGATCGGCGTCGGCGGCGACGAAGCCCAGTTCGCTCGCCTGATACCGCGCGTTGACCGGCACCGCGACGGCGCCCGCCATGGTGATGCCATAGAACGCGGTGATGAAGTCCACGCAAGTCGGAAGCAGCAGCCCGACGTTGTCGCCGGGCTTCACCCCCATCGCCACGAACGCCCGCGCCCAGCTGCGCGCTGCCTCGTTCAGTTCGGTGTACGTCAGCCGCCGGTCCGGCAGCACGATCGCATCGCGGTCCCCGAACTTGCCTGCCGAGGATCGCACCATCTCGCCCATAGTCAGGATCGGCCTATCGCCCATTCCCGCTCTCCCATGTCCTGTGCTCTTATCAGATCGCGCGGCAAAGCACCCGATCATGCGAACTGTGTTTGACGCCAGCTTATCAAGCGGTGGGAAAAATACAATCAGTCATGTCTGTTTTGTTTACGGGCTTGGCAAGGTGATGCCAGCGCGGCGATATCCGCAGGAATGGCCGCGATCCGGGTCCTTCGGGTGCTTGCCTAACGGGCGGTCCAGAGCGTAAGCGGATTGAATCCGCAATCACTGCCGACAGCATTTTCCAGGCGAATCACATGGCTCTTTCGCGCACGCGCACCACCCGCACTGCAAAGCCCGCCGCTCCCAAGGCGTCTCCCGCAAAGAATGGCGGCACGACCCTGCAGGCGACCAAGGCGGCACAGACGCGCGCGCGGCTGATCGATGCGACGGTGCGCTGCCTCGTCAAGCACGGCTACGCCAACACCACGACCCCGCGCGTGGCCGAGGAGGCGGGCCTGTCTCGCGGAGCGATGATGCACCACTTCGAGAACGGCGCCGCGCTCATCAAGGCGACGATCATCGAACTGCACGAGAAGCGCCTGCGCGCTTTCCGCCGCGCCGCCGAAAAGCCGGAGGAGCACGACGTCGACACGCTTGTGGAAGTCTATTGGGCACAGGTCCAGAAACCCGCGTTCATCGCCTTCCACGAACTTGCCGTGGCGGCGCGCACCGACAAGGACCTCGGCGCGATCCTCTTCCCGCTGCAGGAGGAATTCCGCGAACGCTTCAACGCGCAGGCCGATGCCCTCTTCCCCGAATGGCGCGATGCTCCGGCCCAGTTCGACATGGCCATGAACCTGTCCCAGACGATCCTCGAAGGCATGGCCATCGCGGTGCAGACCGGCGCGATGGACAAGGCCAAGGTCCCGGCCATGCTGACCCATCTTGAGAACCAGATCCGCGCGCTGATGCCGTGGCACAAGGGCGCCGCCGTCTCGTAAAAACAATCTTGTTTGTCTTTTTGATCGGCCGCCGCTACCGTGGTGGCGGGCAGAGGATCAACGCGGCGCAAGTCGGCCTCTGTCCCGATTCGTGAGGACAAGAGATTTGAACGCGCCCAGCAACTACACCGCGAAAGTGTTCCGCCCCGAAGACGATGGCCCGGACCGTCCGGCGCGTGGCCTTGACGAAGAGGCGCTGCGCCAGCAGTCCACGATCTACCGGGACGACATGCTCGCCGGGCAGACGGTGCTGATTACGGGCGCGGGCAGCGGCATGGGCAAGGCGGCGGCGTTCCTGGCGGCAAGGCTGGGCGCCAACGTCGCGATCTGCGGGCGCGACCTGGACAAGCTGCAGACCACCGTGGACCTCGTGCGCGAAGAGGTCGGCAGCGAAGTCCTCGCCGTATCGACCAACATTCGCGATCCCGAAGGCGTCGAGGCGCTGATCGGCACGGTTCATGACCACTTCGGCGGGCTCGATACGCTGGTCAACAACGCGGGCGGGCAGTTCCCACAGGACGCCATAGACTTCACCCGCAAGGGCTGGCTGGCGGTGATCGACACCAACCTCAACGGGACCTGGTGGATGATGCAGGAAGCCGCCAAGCGCTGGCGCGAGGACGGCAAGCCGGGCAACATCGTCAACATCGTGGCGAACGTCGAGCGCGGCATGCCGCAGGCGGCGCACACCTGCGCGGCGCGTGCGGGGGTGATCTACCTCTCCAAGACGCTTGCCACCGAGTGGTCGCAGTGGAACATCCGCGTCAACTGCATCGGCCCCGGCGTAATCGAGACCGAGGGCTTCCGCATGTACCCGGAGGAAGCGCTCAAGCGCTTCCACAAGGCCAACCCGATGCGGATGCGCGGCAACGCCTGGGACGTGGCCGAGGCGATCGCCTACCTCGCCTCCCCGGCGGCGCGGTTCATCAATGGCGACCTCATCATCATGGACGGCGGGCAGGCCCAGTGGGGCGTGATCTGGCCCGCCGGAATGCCGGAATATTTCAGCGAGGACGGGGCTGCGTAGCCCATGCCCTTTTCTTCGTCATTGCGAGCGTAGCGAAGCAATCCAGGGCAGTTGAATGCCGCGCTGGATTGCTTCGCTACGCTCGCAATGACGAACAAGTTTGTTCCTAAGACGAAAACGGGAGAGAGACATGGGCCGGGTTGAAGGCAAAGTCGCGCTGGTCACCGGCGGCGGCTCGGGGCTGGGTGCGGCGGATTGCGAGGCGCTCGCCCGTGAAGGCGCCACCGTGGTCGTCACCGACGTGAAGCTGGAGACCGCGCTCGCCGTAGCCGACCGCATCGGTGGCGGCGCACTGGCGATGGCGCTCGACGTGGCGGACGAAGGGCAGTGGATCGCCGTCATGCAGGAGATCGAGGCGCGCTTCGGCAGGCTCGACGTGCTGGTGAACAACGCAGGCGTGGTGCTCAGCGCCGACGTCGAGGATACCACGCTCGAACAGTTCCGCTGGGTCAGCGCGATCATGACCGACGGCGTGTTCCTGGGCTGCAAGCACGCGATCCCGCTGATGAACAAGGGGAGCGGCGGCTCCATCGTCAACATGAGCTCGACCGGCGCCCTGCTCGGCTATCCGATCTTCTTCGCCTATTCCGCCGCCAAGGGCGCGGTGCGGGCGATGACCAAGTCGGTCGCGGTGATGTGCCAGGAAAAGGGCTACAAGATCCGCTGCAATTCGGTCCATCCCGGCGCGATCGAGACGCCGATGGTGCAGACCGCCGAAGGCCGCCTCGACAAGCCGAAGGAAATCCCGGACGGCGTCCTGCCTCCGGGCACGCCGGGCCATCCCAAGGACGTGGCGGCGCTGGTGCTGTTCCTCGCCTCGGACGAATCCCGCTTCATCACCGGCGCGGAGCTTGTCATCGACAACGGCGTGACGATCAGGCCGTTCTGACCGGTCAGAGCAGGAGCGGCTGCCCTTCCTCCATCGCCAGCAGCCAGGCTTTCGCGTCGATGCCGCCGGCGAAACCGGTGAGGTTGCCGCTCTTGCCGATCACGCGGTGGCACGGCGCGATGATCGAGATGGGGTTGCGTCCGTTCGCCGCACCGACCGCGCGGCTTGCACCCGGAGTGCCGAACCCGCGCGCGATCTCGCCGTAGCTTCGCGTTTCGCCGAAGGGAATTTCCAGCAGCGCGGCCCAGACCTTGCGCTGGAATTCCGTGCCCCGGAAATCCAGCGGCAGGTCGAACACGCGCCGACCGTCCGCGAAGTACTCGCGCAATTGTGTCTGCGTGGCGGCAAGCACCGGATGTTCTTCGTCGATCAGCGGACCAAGGGGAACCCGGTCCGGCCGATCATTCTCCCACAACACCGCGACCAGCCCGGCGTCGCCGCCCACCAGCGTGAGTTCGCCCACCGGCGACGGCATCGTGCGGCGATAGAGAGGCTGTTCCATCCGCGCCTCCTTGCCGCCGCCGCGCCGAGTGTCAATCCGTCACCAGATCATAACCGGAACATTTATACCGTCTAACCTTCCAACCACCGATCCAGTTCGACATGGAAATGCCTTAGCCGCGCTTCCTGCTCGCCCCAGAGCGGGCCACGGAACCCCCGCGAACGCGCGCCCGCCTGAACGATCGGCAGCAGGTCGGAGTCCTGATCCAGAACCTCGCCCATACCCGGCGGTTCGCCGAGCCCGGTATGGACCACCTCGGGCCGCGTCGCGCCCGTCACGTCGACCTCCGCGCCCAGCCCCATCCAGCCCGGCGCACCGTAGCCGGGGGCATCGACGTGGCGGTAGAGGATGGTGGTCTCGTAGGTGAACTGCTCCGGATCGCTGGCATGCGGCTTGAAGCGATGGAGGAACACCGCCTCGGGGTGGCAGCCGATCTGGGTATTGGGAAATATCCCGAAGATCGTCGCATCGGTCAGTTGCGCATCGGAGAAGTGCGAATAGTCCAGCCCGATCCGCGCCGCCCGCTCCCGCTTGGCATGGGCCACCGCGGCGCGGCTTTCCATGGCGGTGCCGGTGAAGCTGTCCGGATCGACGCCCGCGTCGGCCAGCAGCATGGCGATGCCGGGATTGATCCTCTCCTGATCCGGGAAGTGCGAGTTGGGCTGGGCCATCGGCACGAACTGGCGCGAGAGGCCGTGCGGGAAGAGGTCGATGTGCGTGCGGTCGTCGATCACTCCCATCGTCTGCGGATGGATCGCGTGGAGGTGATAGCTCTCGTAGAAAGCGTCGATCCCGCCCTTCCAGTTCGCCGCCCAGTCCGACCGGCGATGCTGGACGACGTGCATCCGGTCCATGCCGTAAGTCTCCAGCATCGGCAGGATCGGTGCGAGAAACTCGGCCAGCGGCCGCGCGCCCTCGTCCATGTTGATGAAGACGAGGCCCGCCGCTTCCTCCGCGCGAACCGAGGTCAGGTCGGTGCCATGGCAGAGCACTTCGGGACGGAAGGTCTCGGCGTCGGTCACCTTCTGGTTGTGCCCGTCGATCCCGTAACGCCACAAGTGGAACGGGCAGGTGAAGCTGTCCTGGCTGCCCATCTCTCCGGTGACGAGGCGGCTGCCCCGGTGCGGGCACACGTTGTAGTGCGCCGCGACCGAGCCGTCCGCCTGCCGCACGACGATGAAACTCTCCGGTCCGGTATCGAACTTCACCCAGTCGCCGGGCTCGGGAATATCGCTGGACGGCGCGGCGAGCAGCCAGGTGTGGGCGAAGACCTCGTCCCATTCGCGGGCGAAGAATTCGGGCGAGGTATAGCGCGCGGGATCAGGGCGTGCGGTGCCGTTGTCGATCGCCGGGGCGGGCTGGTCGAACGGATGATCGGAGCCCTTGTGGACGGTCCAGCTGCGCGGATCGTAGTTCATACGCCTGCCTCCATCCGGCGGTCGAGTTCGGCGTGGAAGTGGCGTAGACGGCCTTCCTGCTCGCTCCACAGCGGTCCCCGGAAACCGCGCGAGCGGGCGCCCGCCTGCACGATGGGCAGGAGGTCGGAGTCCTGATCCAGCACCTCGCCCAGCCCCGGCGGCTCGCCGAGGCCAGTGTGAACGACCTCGGGCCGGGTGGCGCCGGAAAGGTCGGTGTCCTCCCCCAGCCCCATCCATGCCGGAGCGCTGTAACCGGGCGCGTCGACGTGGCGGTAGAGGATGCAGGTGTCGTACGTGAACTGGTTCGGATCGCTGGCATGCGGCAGGAAGCGATGGAGGAAGATCGCCTCCGGATGGCAGCCGATCTGGGCATTGGGGAACAGGCCGTAGACGACGGAGTCGCTGAGCTGGCTGTCGCTGAACCGCTCATAGCCGAGCCCGAGGTCTGCGGATCGGCGGCGCTTGGCCTGCTGCACCGCCCGGCGGGTTTCGGCGGCAGTGCCATCGTACGTCTCGGGATCGATCCCGGCGTCGCGCAGCATCGACTGGATGCCGGGGTTCACCGTCTCCTGATCCCCATAGCGCGCGGCGGGCTGCGCGAAGGGCACGAACTGGCGTGAGAGGCCGCCCGGCCAAAGGTCGATCTGGGTGCGGTCGTCCATCAGGCACTGCGTCTGCGGGTGGACGGCATGGAGGTGGTAGATCTCGGCGAAGGCATCCACCCCGCCCTTCCAGTTCGCGCCCCAGTCGGAGCGGCGGTGCTGCACCACGTACATCCGATCGATGTCGTAGAGTTCCAGATGCGGCAGGATCGGCGCGAGCCATTGCTTCAGCGGCTCGACCTGCGGGTCCATGCAGATGAACACCAGCCCCACCGCCACCTCGCAGCGTACCGAAGTGAGATTGCGGTCATGGCACAGGACTTCGGGCCGGAACGTCTCCGGATCGGTCACCGCGACGTTGCGGCCCTCGAGGTCGAACTTCCACGAATGGAACGGGCAGGTGAAGCGGTCGAGCGAGCCGAAGTCCGAGGTCACGAGGCGGCTGCCACGGTGAGGGCAGACGTTGTAGTGCGCATGGATCGCGCCGTCGTCGCCGCGCACGACGATGAAGCTCTCAGGTCCCACATCGAATGTGAAGAAGTCCCCCGACTCCGGAATGTCGGAGGCAGGCCCGGCCAGCAGCCAGCTCCTGGCGAAGACCTTTTCCCACTCCTCGCGCATGAAAGCGCGGTCGTGGTAGCGGCGCGGGTCAGGCCGCCCGGTGCCGTTGTCGATCGCGGGCGAAACCCGCGCGTTGAACGGATGCGGCGTGCCGACATGGATGTTCCAGTCGTCGAAATCGAGCTTCATCATGGTCATCCCTCTCCTCTGGGATCCACCGGGCGGCCGTCTCTCATGTCCGACTCACCCTCGGGGTGGACATTCAGTAGAAAACAGTCATGAATGTTTTTCAAGAAGGATCGCGACCACCCGTGCCGACCGGACGCGGGAACGCGGCATAGCGGGAGAGTGACCGAGATGAGCCGCATCTATGGCAGGATTTTCCAGATCGCCTACGTCGTCCCAGACCTCGACGAAGCGGTCGAGCACTGGACGAAATCGATGGGAGTCGGACCGTTCTACGACTTCCCGATTCCCCTTCCCTTCGAGGAACTTTCCGTCGCCGACAGCCCGGCGCCGCTGGACGAACCGATCTTCGGAGGCGTCTCGATCAGCTACAGCGGCGACACGATGATCGAACTGATCCAGCCCGGCGCGGCGCCGTCCACCTACCGCGATTTCCTGGAAAGCGGCAAAAGCGGCGTGCATCACTACGGCACCTGGATCGACGACTACGAGGCCACGCTGGCACAGGCACGGGCGGACGGCGTGCCCGTGCTGCTGGAAGGCCGCCTGCCGCTGTCGCGCTTCGCCTATCTGGACACGGCTCGCGACGGCCTCAGCCCTCTGATCGAGGTCATCGCACCGCTGCCGCCGATGGTCGAGCTGTTCGCCATGATCAAGGGCGCGGCGGCGGCCTGGGACGGCTCCGATCCGCGCCGCTCGATCTGAAAAGCCCTTGCGAAAATGCCCCAAGGCATATCCGTAACGGATATGGTCCGATTTGAAGTTTCCTCGAGAATCCCCATATCGGGCTCATGACGGAAGAATCCTCCCGATTGAGCAGGCGCATGCTCATGGCCGGAAGCGCGGCCGTTGGAATCGGCGCGCTGGCGCAGTCCACCTCGAGATCGCTCGGGCCGTTGGCGCCGCCAGCGCCCGTGCGTATTTCGGCACCGCCGAAGCTGGTCGAAGCGCGTCCCGCCGCTCCGCGTTCGGCATTCTCCACCGTCGATCCCAAGCTGCTGCGCAAGGCGCTCGCCTCGCTCGATCGGCATTCGAAGCTGATCAAGGCCCATGATCGCATCGCGATAGTCGATTTCGACGCGCCATCTTCCGAGATGCGCATGCATTTTCTCGACGTTATCGATGGCAAGGCCTCGAAGCTGCTGGTCGCTCACGGCTCGGGTTCCGACCCGCACCATACCGGCTTTGCCGAGCGGTTTTCGAACGCCTTCGGTTCCAATGCGTCGAGCGAGGGCGCCTTTCTCACCGACGACTATTACGTCGGCAAGCATGGCCGTTCGCAGCGCCTGATCGGGCTCGATACGACCAACAACAATGCGCTGGACCGCGCGGTCGTGATCCATAGCGCGTGGTATGCGAATGACGACATGATCCGCGCGCACGGCAAGCTCGGGCGCAGCCAGGGCTGTTTCGCGGTGGGTGAGAACAAGCTCGACGATGTCTTCCGGTTTCTCGGCAAGGGACGGATGATCTACGCCGGACGGGCTTGAGCCGGGCGGCTTGACTGGCCTATGGGCCAAGCCCCGTCCTCTCCTGCCGAGAATGCCATGCCTCCCGTGAAAGACCTCGTCCAACTTGGCCAGCGCGTCGCCGCCACCCATGGCTGGGCCGCCGCCAAGGCATTCAAGGCTTACGCATGGACCGAGGCCGACCAGGCGCGCATCGCCGCCTGCGCCGCCGATCTTCTGAAAGTGTTCCCGCAGCAGCCCGGAACCGGAATGCTGCTCAGCGCTGCGCTTGCCGTGCAACTGGAACGCCATCTCAATGCCCCCGTGCATCTGGTGGCCGGTACGCTGAGCATCGACGGCACGCCTGTACGCGGCGACTGCGAGCCATTCGACGGGGCGCAGGTATTCGGCGAGGACAAGCCTACATGGAATGGGCATGTTTGGATCATGGTCGGCGCCCACGTCGTCGACGTCGCCATCTTCGGGCTTGCCCGTTCGGCCGATTGCCACCCGGAACTCGCGCGGCACGTTCATTCAGTCTTCGGCCAGGACAAGGGCCTTTACGCCGACCAGTGGCGCCGCGCGCGCCGCGTGGGGCTGGAGTACGAGCCGCAATACGTGCTGAGCAGCGAGGACGTCGATTGCCTGATGACCGCCGCCTACCGCCTTCTGTCCGGCGACTGAAGAGGTGACTGCGCCGATCCTCTACAGCTTCCGTCGCTGCCCTTACGCGATGCGGGCAAGGCTGGCAGTGATCGTAAGCGAAATGCGCTGCGAACTGCGGGAGGTCAAACTCTCCGCCAAGCCCCGGGCCATGCTGGCGGAGTCTCCCAAAGGCACTGTTCCGGTGATGGTCATGCCGGACGGCGAAGTGATCGACCAGAGCATCGACATCATGCGCCGGGTGTTGGCCGCCCATGACGCCGAAGGCTGGCTCGAGCGCGACGATCCCGCGCTCATTGCCGTCAACGACGGACCGTTCAAACACGACCTCGATCGCTACAAGTATCCCGAGCGTCACGATGGAGACCCATTGCTGCACCGTTCGAGTGGCCTCGATTTCCTGCGCGAACTGGACGCGCGACTGACACGAACCGCCAACCTCTCGGGAGAAGCGCGGGGAATGTCGGACGCCGCAGTCATGCCCTTCGTGCGCCAGTTCGCGGCCGTAGACAGCGAATGGTTCGCCGCACATGCACCGTCCCACGTGCAAGACTGGCTCTCCCGGCACCTCGCATCACCGCTGTTCGACGCCGCGATGGTGCGCGTGCCGCCGTGGGCGCCTGAAACCCCGAAGGTGATGTTCCCGCACTGAGGCAACGTTTGCCCCGCTCGGACTTTGTCTTCCACAGGCACGCGAAGTCAGGGAACCGACCGTAGGCATGGATCAGGCTAGCGAAACCTCCGACAGCGCGCCCGGCCGTGCAAGGCACAAGCGGCTGCAGCTTCGCATTCTTGCAGGCTTCGTGCTTGGTCTCGGTGCAGGACTGCTGACGTACACGCTCGCCCCCGACGCGCCATGGATCGCGCCCCTCGTCGAATATGTCACGATGCCGATCGGGCAGATTTTCCTGCGGCTGCTGTTCATGCTGGTGCTGCCGCTGCTGTTCTCCGCGCTCGTCATCGGCATTGCGGAGATGGGCGAGATCCGCGCCTTGCGGAACGTCGGGGTAGCCACGCTGGTCTATACCCTGATCGTCTCGGGGATCGCGGTTGCCATCAGCCTCGCCCTCGTCAATGTCCTGAGGCCAGGGGACGGCGTGGACCGGCAGGCAGCGCAGGAACTGCTCGCCAAGGGTGCGGATTCGGCCGGCAGCATCCTGCAGACCTCGGCAAAATCGACCACGGGCGTCGATGCCGTGCTGGCGCTGGTGCCTTCCAACGTGATCACCGCGATGAGCGAGAACGACATCCTCGCCGTCATGTTCTTCGCGCTGTTCTTCGGCATCGGCCTGCTGCTGGTGCAGAGCCCGCGCACGGAGACGCTCAAGGATGCCATCGAAGGCGTCTTCGAGGTTGCGATGAAGCTGATCGGTATCGTCATCCAACTCGCGCCGATCGCGATCTTCTGCTTCATGTTCAATCTCTCGGCGCAGTTCGGATGGGACCTGCTGGGCAAGCTCGCGGCCTTCGCGGGGGTCGTGCTGCTGGCGCTGGGCCTGCAGATGTTCGGCGTCTACCCCCTGCTCCTCGCCTTCATTGCGCGCAGGAATCCGATCGCGTTCTTCCGCTCGACCCGCGAAGTCAGCCTGCTGGCCTTCTCGACCGCGAGTTCCAACGCCACCCTGCCCACCTCGCTGCGCGTCGCCGACGAAGAACTCCACCTCCCCAACAAGATCGCCCGCTTCGTGCTGACGATCGGAGCGACCGCCAACCAGAACGGCACCGCCATGTTCGAGGGCGTGACGGTGCTGTTCCTCGCGCAATTCTTCGGCGTCGACTTGAGCCTGGGGCAACAGCTCTATGTGATGGTCATCTGCATTCTCGCCGGAATCGGCACGGCGGGCGTTCCCGCCGGATCGCTGCCGGTAGTTGCGCTAATACTCGGCAGCGTCGGCGTCCCGCCCGAGGGCATCGGCCTCATCATCGGCGTCGATCGCTTCCTCGACATGTGCCGCACGACCCTCAACGTCATCGGCGACCTCGTATGCGCCACCGTCATCTCTGCCGTGAGCGCTCCTGAAAAAGCTGTCGCAGCCTGATCAGGCTGGCGGCCCCCTTCGCGATGAAGTACGCAGCCCTCGATGGAAATCCGCCAGCTGAGACACTTCCTCGCGGTCGCCGAGGCGCGCAACTTCCGGCTCGCCGCCGAGCGCGTGAACCTGTCCCAGCAGGCCGTCAGCAAGAGCATCCTTCAACTGGAGCGCAGCCTGTCCATCAGCCTGTTCGAACGCGGGCGACAGGCGGTGCTGCTGACCGAGGAAGGGCGGCAACTGCTGGCCTACGCGCGCGACATCCTTGCCGACGTGCGCCGCTTCGACGACGCCCTTGCCGATACCATGGGCCGCAAGCACGGCCACCTGCGCATCGGCGCGACGCCGAACCTTCTGAGCGAGGCCATTCCCGACACGCTCCGGATTTTCCACGAGCGCTATCCAGAAGCGCGCCTCTCCGTGGATCGTGGCGACTTTCCGCTGCTGCGCGACACGATGCTGCAGGGTGATCTCGACCTGATCCTCTGCTCCAGCCCCGAGCAGATCCCCCGCCATCTCGTTACCACCAGCGTCATCGCCCGCGACCGCAACGTCGTGGTGGTGCGCAAGGATCATCCGCTCGCAAATGCGGCCGCCGTCTCCACAGCGATGCTGGCGGGCTATCCGATGCTCGCGATCCACAACTACCCGCGCGGCGAGAGCTATCTGGAGCGGATCTTCGCCGGATCGCCGACACCGCGACCGATGCTGAAAGCCGCCTCGATCGACTTCGCGATGGCATGGCTGCGCCGCAGCGACTTCTGGTGGATCGCGCCTCTTCGGCAAGCCCGGCCCCACGTTCGCGATGGCCTCCTTGCCGTGCTTCCGGTCGAGCCGGAGGACGCGGGATGGGAGCTTGTCATGGCGACCCGGCGCCACGCCCGGCCTACTCCGGTCGTCACCGCCTATTGCGACATCGTGAAGGCCTATCTCGGAGCGCATGAGGACGACAACCAAAAGTTGTCGTAAATTCTCCCGATTTGCTGGCCGCGCCATTTCGCCGGCCATAGACTTTGCCGCGGGAAGCGATGAGGCCGTGCTGAGGCCGCAAGCGGCAAGGGAATTCGCATGGCCGGTCAAACCAAGGGCTACGCACGCACGGGTGCAGGGCAGATCCATTTCCGCTCGGTCGATGGACCGGGCATCCCCCTAGTCCTCCTGCACCGCACGCCGGTTTCGTCTTCCAGCTTCGACGCGATGCTGGATTATCTCGATGGACGTAATGCCGCCGTGGCGCTCGACACGCCCGGCTTCGGGCAGTCTTTCCGGCCGGACGGCAGCCCCTCGACCGAAGAGTACGGCCGCTGGCTGCTGGAGGCGCTCGACGCGCTCGGCATCGGCAGGCTCCACCTCGCCGCACATCACACCGGCACGCACTTCGCGGCGGAGATGGCCCGGCTCGCACCTGAGCGGGCGCAATCGCTGACCCTTTCCGGCGTCCTTTATGCGCCCGAGGAAGATCGCGCCAAGATGCGCGCCGACATCGGCAACGCCGCGCCGATCGCCAGCGACGGCTCGCACGTCTCCAACTGCTGGGACCTGATGAAAAGCCTGTTCCTCGACTACGACGGCCCGCTCGTCCATGCGGAGACGCTGGGCGCGCTCACCGCCATGGAGGCGCGTGACCAAGCCTTCGACGCGATCTTCGCGCAGGATTTCGGCGCGGTGTTCCGCGAGGTCCGCTGCCCGGTGCAGATCGTGCAAGCAGCCGACGACCCGCTCACCCTCGGCGGAATGCTCACCCGCTTCCGCGAAGACTTCCCGGCCGTGTCCTTCTATCCGACCGGCCCGGCCTTCCTCGCCACGCCGGAGCGCCAGGCGGGCCAGTTCGCCCGCGCACTTCTCGACTTCATCCAGCCTCCTTACGCAACGGACAAGACCATGGCAAACAAGCGCTACACACTGAAGCAGGGCGACACCGGTTACGACCTCGTACGCGCCGACGCACAAGTGCCCTCGCCCGCGCACGGCGAAGTGGTCGTGCGGGTCCACGCGGTTTCGATCAACCGCCGCGACGTCAGCATCCGCGACCTCAGCTACCCGGTGAACGGTGCCGACAACTTCACGCCGTTGTCCGATGCAGCAGGCGAAATCGTCGCGCTTGGCGCGGGCGTCGAACGCTGGCAGGTGGGCGACCGGGTCGCCTCGACGTTCTGTCAAAACTGGGCGGATGGCCGCCTGACCCTGCCCGCTGCGGTCTCGTCCCTCGGTGGCGGTGGGCCGGGCGTCTTCGCGGACTATGTCGTGCTTTCGGCCTCCGGCATCACCCGCATTCCCGAGGGCTGGAGTTGGGAGGAAGCAGCCGCCCTGCCCTGCGCCGGCGTCACCGCATGGCGCGCCTTGATGACGCTCGGCAAGCTGGAGAAGGATGACTGGGTCCTGATCATCGGCACCGGCGGCGTGGCGTTGTTCGCTTTGCAGATCGCGGTTGCAGCAGGCGCGAAGGCGATCGTGCTCTCCTCCAGCGACGAGAAGATCGAGACCGTCAAGGCGATGGGCGCCCACTCCGGCGTCAACTACGTCACCACGCCCGAGTGGGCCGACGCGGTGCGCGCCATCACCGGCGGCGCGGGCGTCAATCAGGTGGTCGAACTGGGCGGCAGCGGCACCATAGGCAAGTCGATCGCCAGCCTCGGCCTCGATGGCCACCTTGCCCTGATTGGCGCGCTCGACGGTTTCGGAGGCGACATTCCCGCGATGCCGATGATCTTCGCGGCATTGCGCGTCAGTGCGGTACTGGTCGGCTCGCGCGCCGATCAGGAAGCGCTGGTGGCCTTCATGGAAGACAACAGCCTGCGTCCCGTCATCGACCGGGTGTTCCCCTTCGAGGAAGCGGAAGCCGCCTACACCCGCACCGCATCGGGCGCGTTCGGCAAGGTCATCGTCTCGCTGAACGATGCGGCCTGATTGGAGTAGAATGCCATGAGCAAGCACATCGTAATCGTCGGCGGCGGCATCGCCGGAATGACCGCAGCTGCCGCGCTGGCACAGCAGGACTTCCGCGTCACGCTGCTCGAATCCGCGCCGCAACTCGGAGAGATCGGCGCGGGTGTGACCCTGTCGCCCAACGCCATGAAGGGCCTCGATTTCCTCGGCGTCTGCGAGAAGGCGGCAGCGGTCGGCGTCGAGCCTACCCGCCAGCGCATCCAGCACTGGCAGGACGGCCGCACGCTGGTGCAGATGGACCGTTCCACACAGCGCGCCAAGTACGGCGCGCCTTACGTCACCATCCACCGCGCCGACCTGCATGAAGTCCTGACTGCCGCAGCCCTCGATGCAGGCGTCGAGGTCCGCTGCGGCGCAGCCGTGGTCGGCAGCGAAGGCCCCGAGGCGATCCTTGCGGGCGGAGAGCGCATCGGCGGCGACCTGCTGGTCGGCGCGGACGGCGTGAAGTCCGTCATCCGCCAGCGCTTCGAAACGACGGCCGCGCACTTCACAGGCCACGTCGCATGGCGCGCGCTGGTGCCGGTGACGCCGGAACTACAGGAACTCTCCGACTTCCCCGGCATCTTCATCGGCCCCGGCGCGATGCTCAACCGCTACAACGTGCGCGGATCGAAGGTGATGAACCTCGTGTTCTTCGCCAGGCAGGCCGGGTGGAACGAGGAAGGCTGGATGCTCCCCGCCGACCCCGCCGAACTGCACAGCATCTACGCGGGTTGGTGCGATGATGCACAAAAGCTGGTCGATGCAGCTTGCGCCCAGCCTCTGTTTAAGTGGGCGATCAATGCCCGCAGCGCGCTTCCCAACTGGATCATCGACGACAACGTGACGCTGATCGGCGACGCCGCGCACGCCATGACCCCATTCCTCGGCCACGGCGCCGCCTGCGGGATCGAGGATGGCGTGGTGCTCGCCCGCGCACTCCGGGCCTCGAACACGATCGGTGGGGGGCTTGCCCGCTATCAGGCCGCACGCCATGAACGCGCGAGTTTCATCCAGGCGGAATCCAACGCCAATGCCGACCGCATGCAGGGGCAGGATGCCGCCCTCTTCGGCCTCGGCGATATGAAGGACGAGGAATCGCTGGGCCTGTTCCAGTACGATTGCCGGACGGTGGAAGTATGACGATGACCCGGCCCTTTGACGGACACACCCTCTCGCCCGAAACCGTCGCTTTCCTCGACGGGGACATGCGCCTTCTCATCGACGGTGAGCGGGTCGAGGGCGAGGCCTTCCACGAAACCCGCGATCCGGCGACTGGCATTGTGCTCGCGCGCTTCCACGTCGGCGGCAAGGCGCAGATCGACAGCGCCGTCGCTGCCGCGCGTCGTGCTTTCGAGGGACCGTGGGGCAGCATGGCCGCCGCCGAGCGCACCGCGATCCTGCAGCACCTCGCCCGGGTCATGGAGGCCAACGCGACGCTGCTAACCGAACTCGACGTGATCGACAACGGCATGCCGCGCTTCATCGCAGGGCTGACCACCGCCAACTGTGTCGAGATGGTGGATTACTACGCAGGCGCGATCCTGCGTATCGAGGGCACCACCACGACCCCGCCGCGCCATGTCTCCGCCGAGGCCGAAGCGCTGACCTACACCTTGCGCGAACCGGTCGGCGTCGTCGGCCAGATCGTGCCGTGGAACGTGCCGCTGTCAACCGCGATCCTCAAGCTCGCCCCGGCGCTGGCGGCGGGCTGCACGGTCGTCGTCAAGCCATCGGAGGAAACCCCGCTTTCCTTGCTGGCACTGGCCGACATGATCGGCGAGGCGGGCTTCCCGGCGGGCGTGGTGAACATCGTCAACGGCTTCGGCGCGACTGCCGGACAAGCGCTGGCCGAGCACCCGGACGTGGACAAGGTTTCCTTCACCGGATCGACCGCGACCGGACGACGCATCGTCATGGCGGCGATGGGCAACCTCAAGAAAGTCAGCCTGGAACTCGGCGGCAAGAGCCCGGTCATCGTCATGCCCGACGCCGACCTCGCCCTCGCCGTGCCCGGCGTCGCGATGGCGACGTTCTTCCTGCAGGGCCAGAACTGCATGGCCGGCACCCGCATCTTCGCGCATGAGGACATCTATGACGCGCTGATCAAGGGGCTCGTTCAGTTCGCCTCGGGCATGACGCTGGGCCACGGGCTCGATCCCGCGACGATGCAGGGGCCGCTGATTTCCGAGGCGCATTGCGGCAAGGTCATGGCGCATATCGACGCCGCGAAGGCAGCCGGGGCCCGGCTCGTCACCGGCGGCGAAAAGCTGGCGCGGCCGGGCAACTTCGTCCAGCCCACGATCTTCACCGACTGCACGCCCGACATGGCGGTCATGCGCGAGGAGATTTTCGGCCCCGTCATGGCGGTGCAGAAGGTCGCGACGACCGACCTCGACGAACTCGCACGGCTCGCCAACGACACGCCTTACGGCCTGTCGGGCAGCGTCTGGACGCGGGACATGGCGGCGGCGCACCGGCTGGTGAAGCGGGTGCGTTCGGGGCATGTCTCGATCAACTGCCACGGCGCGGTGGGTACGAATATTCCGTTCGGCGGCTACGGCCAGTCCGGCTGGGGCCGCGAGTTCGGTCAGGAGGGCCTCGACGGCTATCTCGAGACCAAGGCGGTGACGGCGCGCCTATAAGGCGGCGGTCTGCCCTTGCCGTGCCGCCGCTGCCCGCCAGCGCCGGTAGCCGAGCACGGCAAGAGCGACCATCGCGGCGTAGAGCCCCGCCGTCAGCCACAAGTCCTTGAACGCGAACATGCCGACGTAGAGCACGTCCACCGCGATCCACAGCAGCCAGTTGGCCGACTGCCGCCGCGCCGTCCAGTACTGGGCGACGAGGCTGAAGCTGCTCAGCCCCGCGTCCATCCACGGCAAGGCGGCGTCGGTGTAACGGCTGGCGAGCCAGCCTATCGCGGCCGCACCGACAGCCCCGGCGCCGAGGCCCACCGCAGCGCCGAGCAGCGACAGCGGCTTGACGACGATGTCGCCGCTATCGGCCTTCCCGCGTCCCCAGGACGCCCAACCGTAGAGGATCGCAACACCGAACAGCGCCTGCAGCATCATGTCGGAATAGAGGCGCACGTCGAGGAAAACCTTGAAATACAAGGCGCAGGCCAGCAGGCTGACCGGCCAGCACAGCATCCAGCGGCGGGCAGTGAACCAGATGCCGAGGAAGCTGACGACGACGGCGACAATCTCCAGTATCGACATCAGGCTGCGGCCTCCAACCGGCTCAGGAAATCGCGTCCCGGCGGGGACAGGAACCACTCGGCGTGCCCGATGAGATAGCCCTGCCACGCGAGGTCGGCCTGACCGCGATCAGCGAGGATTCCTGCGAAATAATCAACTTCCGACAAAGCGAATTCGACATGCACCAGCGGCAGCAGACAGGCGATCGTCCGAACATCCGCGCCGGTCAGCGGGAGGACCGTCCGGTAGCCCGCGATCACTGCCCGAGCCGCCTGCGGATCGCCCGCATTTCCGCCGATTTCCAGCCAGGGAATGGCCGTTCGCTCGATCGCCGTGGCGAGGTCGTGGATAGCGCAAGTCCGGGTCGCGAGACCGAAATCGATAACGGCACTCACAGTGCCCCTAACGGACCATAAGAGGTTGGAAGGGTGCCAGTCGTTGTGCGTCCATAGGGTAGGCCGACCCTTGATCCGGTCCACAATTCCCTCGCCCAGCGCATCGAACAGTCGAGCCAGTTCACGGCGCCATGACTTGTCATCGAGGTAGGCGTCGAGAGCCGGCCGTGCTGCCAAATAAGCCTCGGCCGCCGCGAGCGGGTCGGACGAAAACACGATGGTGAAGCTGGCGACCAGCGGACGATCCTCTCGCGCCTCGGCTGCGAAATCACGCGAAGCCGCATGCAGCCGGGCCAGCGCGACGCCAGCCTCGAAAGCATGATCATGCGAGAGGAAGGGCGTCCACGACTGCAGCTCGCGGTAGAGATCGATGCCCGGCGCCCGGCGATGGAGTTCGTACGTCCATTCCCCCTGCGCCACCGCTCCGCCACCGTCCGACGTCACCATGACCTCGGGCACGCTCAGCCCTTTCGCCCGCAGATGTGCCATGAAGGCGTGCTCCTCGCCCAGCGCGGCGGGGGAGCGCACCGCGCGGTGGTGGCGCTTGAGGAACAGCGTTTCCCCGCCCGCTTCCACCAGCGTCGCGGCCGAGAACGGGCGGGGGGAATGCCAGCGCAGCGCTTCCACTCGCCCGACTTGCGGGAAGTGCGCGAGAACGCCTTCCGCCTCGGGCTCGGTTATCGCGGGCCAGACGGGCGCCTCAAGCTCCGTGCCCATCCCGTGCACGAGATGGTCCGCCCGAGGCACCCCGCCGCTCATGTCAGAACGCGCGTGACAGTGTCGCGACCACCGCCCGGCCGCCGCCGATGTAATAGGCGGGCGCGGAACCCGAGATCACCGTGCCGCCCCGACCCACCGTGTCCTGCGCGTTGCTGCTGACCGAGTACACGCCCGAAAGCACGCGCGGATTGGTCACGTTGATCGCGTTGACCCGCAAGTCCATGCGCTGCGCATCGATCAGCCCGGCCAGATGCACACCGATCGCCAGGTCGAGCGTCGCATAGCCCTTGATGCTCTCGTCGTTCATGAACGACGAATATTGCCGCCCAACGTACTTGAGCGCGGTGCTGCCGAACAGGCGCCCGTCGTCATAGGTGCTGCCCACGGCGAACTGGAATTCGGGGCTCGACACCGCGCGCTTGCCCTTCGTCGGCAGATAATCGCCACCGATGGCCAGATCGTCGTCCTGCCGCGTGTGCAGATATTCGCCCGAGGCGTAGATGCTCACGCCCTTGGCCGGGCGATAGTCGATCTCGGCGTCGAGGCCGTAGCTGGTCTGACTGCCGCCATTGACCGTAGAATTGACCAGCGCCCCGCCGCTATTGATCACCGTCGCCACCTGCCGGTTGCGGAAGTGGTAATGGAACGCGGTCAGCGAAAATGACAGGCTCGGCCCAATATAGCGATAGCCCAGTTCCTCGGAGACCGAGTACTCGTTCTTGAGGTTCGAAGTCCCCTGCTGCACCACCTCGCCGCCATAGTAGCTGTTGTAGAGCGCGAACTCGTTAGGCGTGCGGAAGTTCGTGGTCACGTTGGCGAACAGCTGCTGCCGCTCGTCCAGCTTGTAGTGCACCGACGCGCGCGGAAGCGCCGCGAAGCTGTCGGTATGCACCTTGTCCTGCGGCCCCGGCAGATGGTTGCGGCCATTGCGCAGTAAATCCACGCCTTTGAAGCCCACATCGAGGGTCAGGCGCGGCGTGACGGTCACGCTGTCGGCGACGAAGAAGCCCTTGGTCACCGTGACCGTACGCGCGTTCTCGTAAGCGAGCAGGCGGCCGTCCGCAGTGCGGATCGCCTTGCTCGGATAGCCCCACTTGTCGAAGGGCTGCCCCTCCGCGCCGATCGAGGTGTAGGTCTGCTGTACCCGGTCGGTGCCGTAGTCGAACCAGAGCCCCGCCGTGATCGTGTGCGCGCCGGCCTCCAGCGTCAGCTTGCTGACGTTGCCAGTGCGCATCTGCTTGCCGGTCCAGTTCCCCATCACCGTGGCGAGGCCGTCCACCGCTCCCGGCAGTTCCACCGGCTGCGTCAGTTCCTCGGTGCCGAGGTAATTGCCGGTCGTGGTCAACTGCGTCCCGTAAGGCGCGTTGCCGTAGCCGAACTGGAGATACGTGGTGCTGTCGAGCGTCAGACCGCTGCCGAAGTTCAGATGCACCGGCGCGGAGGCGTAGAGGTTACGGAACGGCGCGCGGTAAAGGCGCCAGTACCCGGTATCGCCTTCGGTATACTTCGTGCTGTAATTGAAACCGCGACCGTAAGCGCGCCAATCGGCCAGCGTCGGCGCCGGATAGCCCGAAGTCTCGGCCTCGTTGAACGACAGGGCGAGGCTGGCGCGGTTGCCCTCTCCCCATTCCGCCAGCAACTTGGCGTCGATATGCTGGCGCTTGTCGAAGCCCGGCCCTCGCCAGTTGTCGGCGCGGTTGTTGGAGTACGACACGAAGGCCTTGAGCCCGGTATTGCCGATCTCGCCGGTATCGAAGCGCGCGAAAACGCGCCGTTCGTCGAACGAACCGACCGACAGGTTGACCAGCCCGCCCATCCGCTCCTTCGGGTCATCCAGCGTCAGCGACAACAGGCCGCCTGCCGCCGCGACGACCGGCGCATCGATGTCCGCTCCGCCCTGCACGAGCCTGACCTGACGCACGTTCTCGGCATCGGCGAACTGCGAAGGATAGGCGTTGTAATAGCCGATGTCGTTCTGCGGCGCCCCTTCCATCAGCACGCCGATCTGGTCCTGCCCCAGCCCGCGCAGTGTCAGGCTGGAACTGGCCGAGAGCCCGTAAGGGTCGCTCATCGATACATTGGCGCCGGGTAGCAGGTTCACTAACTGGAAGGCGTTGAATGTCGGTGCCTGCTTGACGATGAACTCGGACGAGATCGCGCTGACCGCCTTGGGTTCGGTCTGGTCGGGCAGCAGGCCCTCGGGGTCGGCATGACCGATGACCTGGATCGGCGAGGCATCGGCCTCGTCAGCCAGCGCCGGAGCCGCCGCGAACAGGGCCGGGAATGCCAGCGCCGCGCCACAGAGATACGAAAAATTGACCGTCATAGTCTCGCGTCCACTCCACTCGGAGGGATAACGGACTTGCCGCCAACCCTCCCTACGCCGGTGTCAACCGGATCAGGTTCAGCGGGTCGTGGTCTGCTGACCACCTCTCAGCCGCGCATGAGCGGCCCCCCGGGGATGGAGCGCGCCTTAGGCGCTTCGACGCGAAGTGGGAAGCGATATTATTACAGGTTGGAGTCAGGGGCTGCCGTGAAAGAAAGCGTCTGAACGGATAAGGCTGCGGCAGCACGGCCCGCCATCTTGCCAAGCGTCGTGGCCGCAAGCAGACCGTTACCGGCAAGGTAGCCATAGGACGCATCGCCGGACAGGCCCCGCGCCGCGCCTCCGCCTGCGAAGAGGTTGGGAAACGCCGTCCCGTCCTCGTGCAGCACGCGCGTCCGGCTGTCGATCACCAGCCCACCCTGGGTGTGAAACAGCGCGCCCGTCACTTTGGCGGCATAGTATGGACCCACCAGAACCTGCGAAGCGGCGAACGATCGCCCGAAGGCGTCCTCCCGCTCGCCCCGCGCGATCGCCGCGACCTCGGCACAAGTGCCCTCCAGTGCTGCGACGGGCACCCTGATCGCCTCGGCCAGCGCAGGCAGGGTGGGTGCGCTCACCACCGCACCGGCGCGCAGGGCGTCCCGGTAATCGTCGAAATCACTCATCAACACATGCAGCCGCTCGTCGAAGATCGACCAACCGACACGCCCCGGCTGCGCATTGAGCTTGGCCGCCTGTTCGGAATAGCCGGCGGATTCGTCGGAGAAGCGGCGCCCCTCGACGTTGACCTGAAAGCCGCCTTCCATGATCAGCGGCCACAGGATCGGCACGGCATGGCCCACCGCCAGCCCGCCATGGCCCTGGTAAGCGGTCATGTCGGCTACCGCGGCGCCCATCTCCAGCCCCCAGCGGATGGCATCGCCCTTGTTGCCGGGATGGCCGTGGAACGTCGCCTCCGCCATGTCGGGGATGAACCGCGCGACCATCTCCGCATTGCCCGCGAAGCCCGAACAGGCGAGGATAAGTGCATCGCAGGTGACGATTTCCGCGCTGCCGTCGGGGCGTGTGTAGCGCACCGCGGTGACGCGGTCGCCGTCATGCAGCAATTCTTCCACGGTCGCTTCGGTGAGGATGGGTATCTGCGCCTCCCCACAAGCCGCTTCGAGCGCCGCCATCAACTCGCCCCCCGTCCGGTTCGGCGTGCCGTACATGCGGCGCACGCTATGCCCGGGGTAGAGAAACCCGTCGACGAGATCGAGCGGCACTCCATGACAATCGCGCAGCCACGCGATCGTCTCGACCGATTCACGCGCGACGTGCAGCGCGAGTTCGCCATCCACGCGGCCCTTGGTCTTCGCCACCATGTCGGCGGCGAAGATTTCGGGCGTATCGACGATCCCTGCGGTTTCCTGCTCGGGCGTGCCGCTGGCCGGGATCAGGCCCGTCGACATCGCGGTGGAGCCCGAAGGCGAGGCGTCGCGTTCCAGCACGAGGACCTCGCTCCCGGCGTCGTGCGCGGCGAGCGCGGCGGTCAGGCCGGTGCCGCCGGCGCCGACGATGACGATGGGAAAGTGCATTGCGTCGCTCATGATCGAAACCTGTCCGCGAGAAGGGCTTGCCCATGAGGATGTGCAAGCGGCCCGATCACGAATGGAGAAGCAAGGCGCTCCCTGTCCTGCCCCCTCTTCGCGCCTTTTCAACAGACGAACATCGCCGCCTGCCCGGAAAATTCACTGCGCGAACATTCACGAACGAAGCGGGTCAAGCATGCGCGGCCGGGCGCTAGCCTCGAAGCAAAGGCCTGCCGCGATGGGGACGTAAAGACCATGCCCGCTCACGATACCACTGCCCTTCGGACCGCGTTCGTCACCGGCAGTTCGAGAGGGATCGGGAAGGCGCTGGCGCAAGCGCTGCTCGACCGGGGTATCAACGTCTACATATCCTCTTCCGATGGCGAGGATGCCCGCCACACGGCCCGGCACCTGCACCAGGATCGCGCCCGCGCCGAAGGCGGCGCCTGCGATGTCACGAGTGCCGATGCGGTACGCGCGGCATGGGACGATGCCTGCGAACGGTTCGGCGGTATCGATATCTGGATCAACAATGCCGGGCTGGCGCTCGGCGGCGGGCTGGTCGACATGCCCGAAACCGAAGTGAGCCGAATGCTCGACATCAACGTCATGGGACTGGTGCATGGCTGCCAGACGGCGATCCGCGGATGGCGCGCAGCCGGCAGGCAGGGGGCGCTCTACAACATGCTGGGGGCAGGGGCGGACGGCACGCTGATGCCCTTCATGAACGGCTATGCCACCACCAAGGCCGCCGTTACCTACCTTACCCGCTCTCTGGCCGAGGAGATGAAGCATAGCCCAAGCCTCGCCCACCCCATCGTCGTCGGCGCAATCAGCCCCGGCCTCGTCATCACGGAGGGCTTCCTGCGCGAACACGCAAAGCTGGATGCCGAGGGCGCGCGCGCCCGTCGTGACTGGGTAAATCTCATTGCCGACCACCCGGAGACGATCGGCCGGTGGGCCGCCCGCATTGTCGATACGAACACCCGCAACGGCCGGATCTTCACGTGGCTGACGCCGCGCAAGATCCGTGACCGCCGCAAGGGCAAGCCGCGCGACGTGCTTGCGCGTTATTTCCCGGTGGAGCCTTCCTGACCACCTCCATCGATCGCCTCAAGCACGATATTGGGCAGCATCGCATTGTCCCAGACCGGCTTTGCGGGCGGACGTTCGCCAGTGCGCAGGATCACCAGCTGGTGCGATGGTACAATGTAGACCACCTGATTGCCATTGCCGTCGAACAGGAACAGGTCCGCAGCCGCATAAGGCGCGGAATGATAGGACCGACCGAAAGGGACTTGCGGGTTGGCCGGCCCTCGCCATTCGACATAAGGACTGCCGATATAGACGCCGAGCCCCGCGTGCGGGTTCTGCTCCGTCGGCGTGACCATGGCCTTGACGAAACCCTCCGGCAAAAGCCGCCTGCCTTCCCAAACCCCGTCGCGGACGAGCAGGATACCCAGCCGCAGATAGCTTTCGGCGGGCAGCAAGGCGCAGCAGCCAGAATGCGGCGTGCCGTCCGGGCGGTTCATCCAGATCCGTCCGCCCCGCGCGCCGATCGGTGCCAGCACTTCGCGCGCGATCCATTGCTCGAACGGAATGCCGGTAGCCCGCTCGATCAGGGGAGCGACGAGTTCGCCGTTGGCGTTGGAGTATTCGTAGCGGTTCCCCGGCACATCGACGAGCGGGTACTCGTCGATGATGATGCGATCGTGATAGGGGTGCAGGTAGGCACGGTTGAGGATGTCGCCGGGATTGGGCGCGGCACCTTGCGGAAGCAGGCCCGATCGCATCCCGAGCACTTGCCGGATGGTGATCGCCGCGCGCGGTGTCCCCTGCCATTCGGTAATGAAGTCCGCCATCGGCTGGTCGAGCGACGCGATCTTGCCGGCCACGATGGCCCGCCCAACGGCGATGACCGCCAGAGGCTTGGACAGCGACTTGGAGATGATCGGCGTATCTTCATGCGTATCGCCGAAATAGTCCTGCTCGACCAGAGCGCCCTTGTGCCAGACCATGAACGCCGAACTGTTGCCCGATGCAGCATAATCCCTCGCCTTCGCCAGTGCGGCAGGTGCAATGGAGTGCCCCGCTGGTAGCGGGCGCCATTTGCGGACACCGTCCAGCGGCCCCAGCGTATCGTAGGTCGCTATCCCCGTCTCTCCGGTCACGTACTGCTGATAACGCCGCATGTAGAGCGCCTCCGCGTCCCGAGGGGACATCTCCGCAGCCGTCTTGGGAGACGGGCGAGGAGTCGAGGCGCACCCCGTCAGGCATAAAGCCGCCATGCCGGACAGCAGAGTGGCAGGCAACGCAAGTCTCATCGCGGATTTCCCCAAGGCGAAGGCTGCACACTGCCGCGACGGAGGGCTCCGGCGAATGCCTGCTCCCATCACTATTCATCTGCTGAACAGACACGATCATAACGCGCGCCATTTTACCGGCTTGGCGTCAATCCTACGGCCTGGAGGCCAGATGACACGACAGCCAGAAGGCATGAACACTTCGCTCACCCCCGTTCTGAAACAGCGGGGCCGTGCCTCGGTCGATTTCCTCGTGCATTTCGGGCGCGGATCGCAGGCCGTGCGCGCGCAAGGCGATCGCGAAATCGCCGCCGCCGTTCCAGACCCCTCCTCGCTCCCTGACGACCTCGACGAGCGCGGCCGGTGGATGGAAGACGCCATGGCCGCGAGCCGCCCCTGGCGCGTATCTCAGGCGGTGGGCGAATGGCATTCCACGATGCACGGGCTGATCGCACGCGAGGCTTTCGAGGAAATCCTGCCCGACCTCCAACCCGTGATTGCCCACTTCCAGACAAATGGCCCGGCCACGCTCGAACCTGCTGCTCCGGACGAGGCCGCGCCGTTCTATTGGCAAGGCGTAAACTTCCACCGCACTGCTGGCGGGTGGGACGATCACCCCCTGCAGGGATACATCCACGGCGAAATCGTCCATCGCCGACTGGTCGAGGCGATGTTCCCCGGCGGCATTTTCCTCCAGCGCCGCGCGATCGCCGGGATGCCTCCGCGTGACGACTATGCGCGCATCCTCGACATGGGCGCATCGACAGGCCACTTCACCGCCGCACTGCAGGAAACCTACCCTTCGGCGCAAATCACCGGAGTGGACCTGTCCCTGCGCGCACTAGAGCACGCGCAGCGGGTCGCCAATGCGCATGGCTGGGGATGGCGCCTCTATCAGCGTCCGGCCGAGCGCACCGGCTTTGCCGAGGCTTCGTTCGACCTCGTCGCGTCCTACATCCTGCTTCACGAACTCCCAGCCGAAGCGATCCGCGCCGTGTTCGCCGAAGCCTTCCGGGTGCTGGAGCCGGGCGGCGACATGATCATGAGCGACGTTACCCGCTACGCCGACATGGACAAGCTCGGCGTCTGGCGAGCAGACAGCGGCGCCCGTTACGGCGGTGAACCTCACTGGCGCGAATCCGCCAGCCTCGACCTTGCCGAAGTCGCCCGTCAGGCGGGCTTCGTCGACGTCAACGCCGTGGGCCTCGGTCCCCGCGCCTATCCTTACGTTGTCCAGGGCCGCAAGCCGCTATGATCGACGCCGACCCCAAGAGCTACAACCACCCCGAACGCCGCACGCTGACCGAGGCGGACAGCGGGCATCTCGCCGCCGGGCTGATCGCCCTGACGCGCGAGGTCTGGGTGCTGGCCGACCGCATGGCCGTGACCGAGGAAGTGCTCGCCCGTCGCGGCATCGACATTCGCGCCGAAATCGACGCCTTCCAGCCCGATGCGGAGTTCCAGGCGAGGCTCAACGCAATGGGCCAGCGCCTCGTCGCGCAAGTGGTGAATGCCGTAGGCGGCATCGGCGCCGACTGAGACCCGGACTCCATGACCGACAGCCCCCTGACCGCCGCCTCGCGCGGCCGAGCCCTCTTCACGATCACGCTGGTCAACTTCGTCTCGCTGGCAGGGTTTGGCTTGATGTTCCCGGTCTTCGCCGTCTACGGACGGCAGATCGGCGCGAGCGGGATCGAGATCGCCGGTACGGTCGCCGCATTCTCCTTTGGCGGCTTCCTGTCCAGCCCGATCTGGGGCCGCCTCTCCGACCGCTACGGGCGCCGGAACGTGATGTTCGCGGGGCTGGCCATCGGAGCGCTGGTCTACGTCCTGCATATCTACGCGACGACGCCTGCGTCGCTGCTGGTCGTGCGCTTCATCAGCGGGCTGACCAACGGCTGCTTTTCGATCACGTTCGCCGTCGCCTCCGACATTTCGACGCGCGAGACGCGCACGCGGGACATGGGCATAGTCAGTTCGGGTTTCTCTCTGGGTTTCATCTTCGGCCCCGCCATCGGCGGGTTCGCGTCCAGCATTACCGGGCAGGACCATGCCTTCACGCTCGTATCGCTGGTCGGCGCCGCGATGGGCCTGCTGGCGGCCGCAGTGACGTGGTTCCTCCTGCCCGAGACCGCAACGATGCACGACCCGGTGAGCGCGGCGCCTGCAATCGGCAGTGTCGCGCTGCTGCGCCTGCCCGCCTTCGCCACGCTGACGTTCATTTCCTTCCTGGCCTCGGCGGCGTTCTCGAAGCTGGAGGCGATCCTCGGGCTTTTCGCCGATGACGTGCTGGGGCTCGATCCCTTGCGCATCGGGCTCATGTTCGGAGGGATGGGCGTGGTCACCACCATAACCCAGCTGACGCTCACCGGACCGACATCGCGGCGGCTCGGGGATCGCGGGACGATGCAGGCGGCACTGGCCACCATCGGCATCGGAATGCTGGTGCTCGGCTGTGCGCATGACCTGTTGGTCGCGGGAATCGGGCTGACCTTCACCTCGCTCGGCTTCGGGCTGCTCAATCCCGCGCTCTCCGGCCTGACTTCACTTGCCACACCCCCTAGTGCGCAAGGCATGGGCCTCGGCCTCATGCAGGCGGCCAATTCGCTGGGGCGCGTGTTCGGACCGTTGATGGCCGGACCGCTCTACGATCTGCTGGGACCGCCAGCCCCGCTCCTGTGGGGCGCGGCGATGTTCGCCGGCACTCTCGTTGCGGCATGCCTGTTTCCGGTCGTCGCCCCGCAGAGCACCGCGCGGTAAATCTCCGCAGCAATTTCGGCAGGTGAAAAACCCGCCAAACGCCATTCGACTTGAGCTGCGATCGAGCGCCTGATCCGCGCCTGACCGATGGAGAAGCGAATGAGCGACGCGGCCGAACTCGTACTGGAAGTGACGCCCCCGCCCGCAGTTGCCGATGTCCCGGCGCACCGGCGCGACGGCACCGGGCCGGTCCAGCTCAGCCGCGCCGACCTCGTCGCCTACGGGCTGGCCGCTTTCGGCCCCGGCCTGCTTCTCAATCCGATGACGCTCTATGTTCCGCAGATCTACGCCAAGGAGTTCGGCATCAGCCTTGCCGCGCTGGGATCGGCGCTGGTGGTCCTGCGCATCGTCAATGCCTTTACCGACCAGGTGATCGGATACGTCTCCGACCGGACCCGCACCCGCTGGGGCGCCCGCAAGCCCGCCATAGCGATCGGCGCCGCGCTGGTCCTCGTCGCGGCGTTCTTCCTGCTGCGCCCACCGCCGATGGCAAGCCTCGCCTATCTGGTCGGGTGGAAGATACTCTACGATTTCGCCTATACCCTCGGCGACATCAACTACACGTCATGGGGCGCCGAGCTTTCCAGCAACTACGATACCCGCTCCCGGATCACCGGCATGCGGGGGCTGATCAGCCAGATCGGCAACTTGTGCAACGATGCCCTGCCGATCATCCTGGCATGGGCCGGGCTGGTGGCGACGTCCGCCTATTCGATCCCGGTACTGGGATATTTCTTCGTCGTCGCGGTGATCGTCATTCCGCTGACCACCGCGATCAGCCTCGCCCGCGCGCCGCAGGGCACCGCGCCGCCGATCGAGCGCCCTCCGTTCTGGACCTTCGTGCGCAGCGTGCGCGGCAACCGGCCGCTCTGGCTGTACCTTGCGGCGTTCTGTCTCGGCGGGATGGGGCTCGGTACGCTGCAGATCATGTTCACGTTCTACGACGGCTACCTGCGACTGGGCTCCTGGTATCCCTACCTCATGACGGTCTTCGCGATCACGATGGCGGGCACGACGCCGCTATGGTCATGGATGGCCCGCCGCATCGGCAAGCACCGCGCCTACGTGGTGTCCGTCGTGATCGTCAGCCTTGCGACGCAAGGCTACTGGTTCCTCGATCCCGACACGCTGACGCAGGAGTTCATCGTTTCGGTCAGCATGGTGATCGTGTTCTTCATCGGCATGGGGGCGAGCGCGGTCATGGTCCTGTCGCCCGCGATCCTGGCCGACGTGGTGGACTATGGCCGCCTGCGCACGCGCGAACAACGCACCGGCAGCTACTATGCGTTCTACATGCTGACCAGCAAGATCGCGACGGCCATCGGCGCAGGGATGGCTTTCCTGCTGTTGAGCGCATTCGGCTACGACGCCTCGGCCGGTGCGGTGAACACGGGGACCGCCGCTTTCGGCATCCTCTTCACCGTCGCGGTGTTGCCCGCGATCCTCAAGATCGGCGGCGGGCTGATCATCTGGAACTTCCCGATCGACCGGCGCCGCCATGCGATCATCGAACGCCGCCTTCTCCAGCGCGCCGCGCGCTGAACCCATCTTTTCGAAACGGAGGAATCCGCCCGATGGCGAACGTCTATCTTGATGAAACCAACGTCGATGATCTCGGCCGCATGGTCACGACCCTGCTGTCCGAGATGTGGATCATGCGCGACCGCATGCTGGTGATGGAGGAACTGTTGTCCCGGCAAGGCATCCTCGACAGCGCGACGATCGACGCCTTCGACTGGCCGGCGGAACAGGCCGATCGTGTCGAGACGCTGCGCGACCAGATGGTCGGCTCCGTCCTGGGCGCGCCGCTGGGTGCGCGCGAGCGCCACGTTGACCAGATGCTCGCCCGCGCAGGATACTCCCGCCCTGCCTGAATCAAAAAGGGGCGGACCGTTCTCCGGCCCGCCCCTTTTTCGTACGCGATAAGCCTCAGGGTTTCACGGCCCGCGTCACCCACGGATAGCCGTGATCCCCCAGTGCGTAACCTTCGACATCCACGAAGCCGATCGCGCGCAGTTCGTCCTCCCAGTTGGCAAGGCAGGTTTCGCGGAAATAGGGCTCTTCGCGGTGGTCGTTGTCCCACTCCAGCAAAACCGCGTCGAAGATATCGACCCCGCGGAACGGCGGAGGATCGGAGATCACGATCTCGCCGCCGGAGCGCAGCACGCGGAACACCTCGCGGAACATCTCGCGGTTGACCTCCACGGGTGCCTCGTGATGCAGCGCATAGCTGAAGACCCCGTCGATGCTGCCGGCCGCCTCGCCCGTATCGCGCGCGTCGCGCTGCCGCAGCGTCACTTTCATCCCCATGCGCTCGGCGATCCTAAACCCCTCCGCCAAAGTCTGGCCGTTGAGGTCGCAGCCGATCAATTCGGCCTCCGGAAAGACGCGGTGGATCGCCATGAGCGTGAAGACCCCGCCGCACCCGATCTCGAGGATGCGCCCCAGATCAGCCTGCCGGAACTGGCGCACCACATCGATGCGCTGCGAGCCGATGTTGGAACTCGGAGGCACTGCCGCGAAACCGCCGTAGCGGAACACCCGGCCGATCCCGCCGCCCTTAGCACCGAGATCGTAGTCCTCCGCCCCATGCGGCGAGAGGTGGTAGTGAACGCCTTCGTAGTAAGCGGGCAGCGGCGCATCCCCGTCGAGTTCGAGCGTACCGCCCGCGCCCTCGACCGGAGCGGCATCCTGCATCACGTGAAAATCGCGCATCTCCTCGACCGAGACGACGTTGCGGCTCATCATCTCCTCGGCGACGTAGCGCTGGACGAAGCGCTCCATGCGATGCACCGGGAGGGCTGACGCCACCTTGATCGCGCTGTCGACGCGGGCGGCGACCTCTTCGGCGCCGGTGGCTCCATCTTCGTGCTCGCGGGCCAACTGCGCGCCCTGCTCGGTTGCGAGAAAGTCCTCCCGGGCGACCGAGCGCAGGCTGGTGGACGAATACTTCAGCATAGCCGCCAGAGCGTCGAGACCCGCACGGCTGCGCTGCGTGATGGTGCTGGAATTCAGGTTCGACGCGGTGTTCGTCGGCGTATTCATCGCCCCGGCTCCGTCATTGGTGAAACAGGATCGGCCGATACTATTCCCCCGCTCCAAACCCGTCGCTTGCGACCGTGTCCGGTTTTCGTCAGGCGAAAGTCCGCATCTGCAGTCTCGCCTCTCTTTCGGCTGGTGAAAAGGCCGCCAATACGGCGTTTCTCCGGGGCGGGCCGTGCACCATGTTCATGGCCAGGCCGACTGGCCCATTCCCGTCAGAACGAGGTCCAACGTCCATGAAGCGTATGATGATCGCACTCACTTTTGCGGCCGCTTTTGCTCCCTGCGCCCTGCACGCCCAGAGCGCCGCCGAGATCGCTACGGCCAAGGATGAGATATGGGCATTGGAACGCTCGATCTATGCAGGTCGCGCAAAGGGCGACCTCAGCAGCTATGCCGACAATCTGGCCAAGGGCTACCTCGCATGGCCGCCGGTCTCCGCGAAGCCGCTGGGCACGACGACGCTGAAGGCCAGCGCAGCGGCGACCCACACATCGCAGGAGAAGCTGGAAATGACATTCGTAGACTTCTCGATGAACGGGAACACGGCGGTCATCTACTACAACACCCACCGCACGCGCCGCGCGGACGGCACGCCGTGCGACGACCACTTCGACACGACGCACACCTGGCTGCGCGAGGACGGCAAGTGGCACGTCTTCGCCGGAATGGCGCGGATCACGCCGGGATCGGCTGCCCCCTTAGGCCACGAATAATATCTGAGGCCCGCTCGGCCAGAGCCAGCACCGCTGCATTGGTCATGGCCTGCGGGATCGAGGGCATGATCGAGGCATCGACGATCCGCAGCCCCTCGATGCCACGGACCCGGCATTGCGGATCGGTAACCGCAAGGTCGTCGCGCCCCATGCGGCAGGTCGAGACGGGATGGAAGAACGGCGACGCGGTGCGGCGAATGTGCTCCGCCAGCGCCTTGCGATCCCGTATGCCGGGGCCGGGATGGACTTCCGCCGCGACCCATTCGCGCAGCGCCGGTTGCGACAGGATTTCGCGGCTGATTTCGAAGGCATCGACCAGAGCCTCGACGTCCTGCGCCTCGGCCAGATAGTTTGCGTCGATCCGCAGCGCCTTTCCGTCTCCCAGCGTCAACGACCCGACCGAAATCGGCGTCATCAACGCGGGCACGAAGGAAAAACTGTCCGGTGGCGGTGCGCCCAGTTCAGGACTGAGGAACGGCACGGTCAGCCCCATGATCTGCAGGTCGGGCACTTCGTCCATGAAGCGACTGCCTGCGATGATCAGCGACTCACAGTGGTTGAAGCGGGATGCCGGAACGGGGCGGCGCGCCCGCAAGAGCAGCCCGGGCACCAGCGGATGATCCTGCAGGTTGCGGCCGATTTCCGGGCTGTCGAGCACCACCGGGATACCCTGTGCCGACAGCATCGCCGCACCGCCGAGGCCCGACAGCAGCATCAGGCGCGGCGTGTCGATCGCCCCTGCACTCAGGATCACTTCGGCGACCTTGCCGATCATGACCGCTCCGTCCGAAGTCAGCGCCTCTATTCCGGTACAAACCCTGCCATCGAACACGAGCCGCTGCGCGGCAATGCCGGTTGCGATACACAGATTGGAGCGGTGCCTCACAGGGTCCACAAAGGCACTCACGGCGGTATCACGGCGACCATCGCGGATGGTCAGCTGCGTCCAGACTGTGCCGTCACACCGCTCCGCGTTCCAATCGGGATTGGCACCATGACCGGCCGAGACGCCCGCCTCATGGATCGCAGTCGAGAGGGGGTTGCGCTCCGCCACGTCGCTTATGCGAAGCACGCTCAGCGGGCCGTCCTGCCCCCGGTATTCAGGATCGCCCGACGACGCCGCTTCCAATCGGCGGAAGTAGGGCAACAGCCCCTCGCCGCCCCAACCGGGGTCGCCGGTCGCTTGAGCCCATCGGTCGTAGGCGCGCAAAGGCCCGCGCTGGAAACCCAGCGCATTGATCAGCGTCGAGCCGCCAAGGCCCTTGCCGCGCGGCTGCGCTACGCTTCTGCCCAGAAGACCGGGCTGCGGTGTCGAGGCGTAGTTCCAGTCGTTGCCCCCGCCTGCGAGGCCGGGCCAGGCCGGCGGCGACCAGATCGCGGCATCCTCCGCTTCGTCCCCAGCCTCAAGGAGCAGCACCCGGCGTTCGCCATCCTCGGACAGCCGCCGGGCCAGAACGCAACCGGCCGAGCCGCCTCCAACGATGACATGGTCCCAACTCGCGGTCGCAAGGGAGCCGGGGTCGACCGGCCGACCGCCGATGGTGACGTGAGTTCGGGAAGGCGCCATGCTCTGTCTCGTTCAAGTGCGACACCGGCCCGAGGCAATTCCGGGCCGGTGTCGCCGATACTCAGAAGTTGAACCGGCCGCGCAGGCCGAACTGGCGCTTGTCGGCAGCGAATGCCGCCATCGACAGGCCACCCGACGGCAGCGCCTGCGTATCGCCGCCCGACTGCGCCGACTGGATGGAGCGATTGTCGAACAGGTTGGTCACGAAGAAGATGACCGAGTACCGATCGTTCTCCACGCCCGCCCGCAGATCGACATTGGCATAAGGCGCGTACCAGTAGCTATTGGTGTTGTCCTGGTAACGACGGCTGCGATACTGGATATCGCTCTCCAGCAGCAGGTCGAGATCGCCCGTCAGCGGCGCGCGATAGTTCAGGCTGCCCACGGCCGAGTGACGCGCCGATGCTTCCAGCCGCTTGCCGTCGAGGTTGACGAAGCAACCTTTCAGATTGCCCTCGGTACGGATGGTGCAGCCGCCCGCCAGCGCGATCGTGATCGGGCTTGTCGAGGGCAGGTCGTAATCGGTGTAGCGCGCATCGAGATACGTATACCCGACAGAGAACGTCAGGCCCGGCGCGATGACGCCCGCCAGTTCCACTTCGGCGCCGTCGATCCGCGCGCCGCCGACGTTCTGCACGAGGCTGACGTTGCCCTGCGGGTTGACGCTGAAATCCACCGGCACCAGCGTCGATTCCTGCTTGTCCTTGTAGTCCATCCGGAAGATCGAGGCGTTGAAACGCAGCCGCCGGTTGAACAGGCTCGACTTGAAGCCGATCTCGTAGTTGTTGAGCTTTTCGGTGCCGAACGCCGCATCGTCCGGGTTCGGCGTCTGCACCTGCGACATGCCCGCCGGCTTGATCCCGCGCGAGAACGAACCGTAGAACATGAGGTCCGGATTGACCTTGTAGGTCAGTCCCACCTTTGGCGCGAAGTAGTTGGTCGAAGTGCTCGCCTCGAACACGCTGCCGGTCAGCGCGAAGGGATAGACCCCGTTCACCGCCGTCGTCGAGATGGCGATGCTGCGCGCGAAGAGATAGTCGTACTTCTCCTTGCCGTAACGGCCTTCGGCGGAGACCGTCAACTGGTCGGTCAGGTCGTATTCGGCGAGGGCGTAGGCGGAATAGTGCTCGGTCGTGCGGCCCTGATCCTGCGCCGGGCCATAGCCTCCCAGCAGCGCGAGGTTGGAATAGATGTTGACCGGCTGCCCGCCCGCACTGAACCCGGCGTTGGAGATGCTGCCCAGCTTCTGCTTCACGTCCTCCCACCAGTAGAGGCCGCCCACGGCCCAGCGGAAGCCGCTGCTGGTCTGGTCGCCGATGCGCACTTCCTGGCTGAACTGCTTGGTCAGCGTCGCTGCGTCGAAGAAGAAGAAGCCGGTCGCGATGCCGCCTTCGGGCACTTCGGCAAGCTGCGTCACGCCCGCCTGCGTATAGGACGTCAAGGGACGGCCGAAGAAGTCCGCATCCTGCCGCTGACGCGAACGCGAGCGCGTGAAGCCGGTCCAGGTCGAGACCGTGATGTTGTCGCTCACGGCGAATTCGCCACGCAGGCTAGAGAGGAACGTCTTGACGTGCGTGCCCGGGAAATCCTCCCCGGTCGCCGGATCGGCCGATAGCATGACACGGCCGATGCCCTTGCCGATCTTGCCGCGCTGCGCGACATAGGCGGTGGAGCCGATCGTCGTCTGCGGCGCACCGATGATGCCGACCTGCTGCCCGGCCACGTCCGAGGGCAGCGCGATGGCCTCACGCATGTTCACCTCGGGCGCACCGCCGATGTAGTATTGCGGACGCACTTCGTAGGTGTCGTCCGAATAACTCGCGCGGGCGACGAGCTTCACGTCGCTGGACGGCTGGAACTTCGCGGCCACCGCGCCGCCCTTGGACTCGTAGCCGCCGATGCGCTTGCCGGTGACGTCGTTGTCGTAGAACCCGTCGAAGTAGGAATAGGCCCCGTTGAAGCGGAACGAGAGTGTATCCGTGGCGGGCAGGTTGATCGCGCCGCGCAGTTCGGCCTGGCTGTAGGTCGCGACTTCGCCGCTCACGTAGCCTTCGACCCGGTCGCTGGTCGGCTCCTTGCTGATGTAGTTGATCGCGCCGCCGAAAGCCACGCGGCCATAGAGCGCCGACTGCGGCCCCTTCACCACCTCGATCCGCTCCAGATCGACCAGCTTCATGTTCGCGAGGTTGCCGCCGCCCGCCGAAGCGATGGACTCCGAGGAAATGTCGATCCCGTCGAGCAGAATGCCCACCGGCGGGCGGCCGCGCGTGGCGGGAAGGCCGCGAATGTTCGGGCGCACGTCCTGCTGGACGAAGCCCTTGTCCATGAAGATGCCGGGCGTCTGCTTCACGACGTCGGCCATGTCGCGGATGCCCTTGTTCTCGATCGCATCGGCGCCGAACGCCTGCACCGTCAGCGGCACCGACTGCAGCGTCTCCTCGCGGCGGCGTGCGGTGACGGTGATCTCGGTCAGCTGGCCGCCCTCCTCGGCCCTCGGCGCGGAACCGCCGTCCTCTGCGAATGCGGTTCCCATATAGGCATGGGCGAGGGCGATGACGCTCGCCGCGCGCATGATGGCGTACTTCTTCATGGATTCAGCCCCCTTGTAGATATGATTGTTATGGACCGACGTGTCGGTCGTCCCCGGCCAAGGCGATGGCGCCTGCTGCGGGGTACGGGGGAGAAGTTCACCCGAGGGGCGCGAACCGCCAACTCGTTCGCATCGAGATATTCTTATCGTGGATACTTGCCGCGCATATCTGCGTCCGCAGCCCGCGAATGCCGAATATGACAAGGCGCCGAGCCGCAGCGCGATGACTTTACCCTCAATCGTCATTGCGAGCGCAGCGAAGCAATCCAGGGCGGTTTACGCGGCCCTGGATTGCTTCGCTACGCTCGCAATGACGAAGGTGGTTCGGGATTGAAAGGATCAGCTCAGCGGGCAGCCGTGCATCGGGCGGGACATGCTCGCCAGCACTTTCCACTCGCCGTCGGTCTTCTGCCAGACGTGGATGTTGTCGTACGTCTGGTCGACCACGGTGCCATCGGGCATCCGCGTGCGGTGGTTCTGGTAATAGATCACCGCGGTGTCGCCCGAGAGGCTGAAATCGCGGAAGGTCGTCTCGATTACTTCCTTGTCGCGCCCGCGCATCGCCTGCTTGCCCGCGCGCAACTTGTCGATGCGGAACGGCGCGGGCGTACCGGCCGTCCAGGCAAGGAAATTGGGCGAGGCATTGTCGACGTAGAAGTCCACCATGCCTTTGCTGCGCCCCTGGTAAATGGCCATTTCCTTGGCCCAGATGATACGCTGGACTTCGGCGGCCTCACTGGCCTTGCTGTAGCCGTGAGCGGCGAACAGCCCGCCCGATGCCGCCAGCGCACCGATCGCGAGCGCCAGTTTACGATGGAAACGCATGGTCGATCCCCTGTCGAGATTGGATGTCGGGCAGCCGCGCACGATAGGCGAAGTAGCCCATGAGGTAGAGCAAGGCCGCGCAGGTCAGCGCGGGCAGGCAGATCTGCGTCAGAGCGAGGCCCAGCGCATGGCCGTCCTCGGCCCCCTCGCCCCGCACCGCCGCGACCAGATAAGGCCCGAGCGTCTGCCCGGTGATGGTGTTGAACAGCCCGAACAGCGAGACGCAGATGCCGCGCATGTTGCCCGGCACCAGTTCCTGCACGCCGGTCACCATGCCGGTGCCGATCATCGGCATGAAGAAGCTGACCAGCCCCAGCGTCATGATCGCGGTTGCGGGCGTCGGCATGAACACCATCAGCGTCGCCGGGAACAGCATCGCCGAAACCGCAAAGAGGTAGAGGAACTTGCCGCCCGGATGTCCGTGGCGCGAAACCCCGTCCACGATCACCCCCGCCAGCAGCGCGCCCAGCGTGCCCAGCACCATGCCGACAGAACCCTGCCACTGCCCGACCTCGGCCGGGATCATCGCAAAGCGGCGCATCAGGTACGTCGCGCCCCATGCGTTGATGCTGTAGGTCATCATCACCAGCATCGCGAACCCGCCGTAGAACGGCACGAATACCGTCCAGTTGCGCCCAAGATAGGCCAGCACTTCGGGAAACGGCACGCGCGCGACGGCGCTGGCTGTCCCCCGGCGCACCGGCTCACGAAAGGTGAGCAGCAGCAGGATCACCGGAATACCCAGCAGCCCGGAGAACACGAAGGCGACGCGCCACGCACTCATCCCGTCGAGCAGCCCGATCCACGCGAAGCGGCCCGCCGGAACCGCGCTGACGATCGCGCCGGTCAGCATGATCGACAGCCCCCCAGCGAAGGATTGCCCGAGCAGATAGATGCTGATCGGCTTGCCGCGCTGATCCGGCGGAAACATGTCGCCGATCATCGAGACCGCGCAAGGGGCCAGCGCCGCCTCGCCTAGTCCGACGAGCAGGCGCGCCGTGAACAGTTCCCCGAACGAGCCCGCCAGACCGCCGAGGAACGTCGCCGCACTCCACACCGCGATGCCCACGATCAGCAGCCGCCGCCGCGAGAACCTGTCTGCCATCAGCCCCAGCGGAATGCCGGCCACGGCGTAGAACAGCCCGAAGGCCAATCCGAGCAGCAGGCTGATCTGCACGTCCGAGATGCCAAGGTCGCGCCGCACCGGGTCGACCACCAAGGTCAGAATACCCCGGTCGATCACCGAGACGATCGACGCCGCGAACATCGCCGCGACGACCCACCAAGCCCTGAACCGGCTCGGATAGGCTTCTTCGGCAGCGTCGATACTCATGCCGGGAGGATGCGCAGCGAGGTGTCACCGGACGACAGCGCTTCCGCGCCGTCAGCGCGCACGACCATCATGTCCTCGACATGCGAAGTGCCGTAGCCGATCTCGTGATAAGGCATGTCCATGGTGAACACGGTGCCTTCCTCGAACACCATGACGTCCTCGAAGTACGCCGGATCGGGCTCGCCGCCGACTGGCCAGGGCTGGTCGGTATGCTCCAGCCCGACCGGGTGCGCCCCGCCCAGCCCGCGTTCGAAGCCGTGCTGCCGCAGTACGTCGCGGATGATCTCCGAGCCGCGCGCATAGGTCATGCCCGGACGCACTTCGGCATAGAGCACGGCAAGCGCAGCGCTGTTCGCCTCCGCCCGGCGCGCGACTTCGTCAGGCGGCGTACCGACCACGATGGTCCGGCCGACGTCGCCCTTGTAGCCCATGTATTCGCCGACGCTGTCGATCTTGGTCGGCTCGTCCTTCTCCACCACGCCCGAATTGAGGCCGCGCTGGTTGACGATCAGCCACAGCGACTTGCCGCCAAGCTCGCCCCACTTGCGCTGATGGCCGATGTCGATGTCCTGCAGTGGCTGGCCGATATGCATGGTCGCGATCGCCGCATCCAGCGCGGCTTCGTTGCGGATCGCCGCCTGACGCAGAATGGCGATCTCGGGCTCGGACTTCACCATGCGGATCTCGCGGAAGATGTTGAGCGCATCGACCGCCTTGGCATGGAAGTCCGCGCCCAGAACGCCTGGTACGCGCATATCGTCGAAGCCGAGCGTTCCGCGCGTCAACCCGGCCTTCGCCAGCGCATTCGCCAGCGATCCGCCTGCCGAGGCGCCGGTCTTGCCTTCATACTCGGCGTAAAGGGCCATCAGCAGCCGGTCGCGATCGGTCATGCTGTCCTCGCGGATGGCCCTGGCCCACGGGCTCGGCAACGGTTCGGGAATGGCACGCCCTGCCGCGTCAGTGCCGATCGGGTAGCTGAAGACCTCCACGCTGGGCATCCACGTCGGGCGGTAGTCGAGATGATAGACCATCGACCCGTTGACGATCAGCGAGGCCGGAGCCTCCCGATTGCGCGGCAGCACGGCGAAACTCGAATAATGGCGGCCCATCATCGCCGAAATGCCGAGATGGCTGGAGAGGTAGTAGATATTGCTGGGCAGCGCGGCGACGAGCCCGTCCAGCCCGTACTTGTCCATGATCCGGTCCGCCCGGTCCCGATGCACCAGCATCTCGCCTTGCCGGGTATGCTCGATCAGTTCGGGCGCCAGCCACTTCGCCAGCGTTCCTTCGCATACGTCCGCAGCATCGATCATCGCGTAAACTCCTGACGGGCGCGGCGCCGAGTGACCGGCAGTCGCCCATTTGTCTTCGCCGGAGATGATTGACGCAGGGTCAGCGCCGGTCACGAAGAACCGAACGAGTTATTCGTTAGCCGAAAACTTGAGAGCAAGTATCTGCATAAAAAGGGTTATCATGGTCGGCAATCGTCATGGCCAATCGCCCCATGCCGGGATCGACCCTTAAATCTCCGACAGGCGGATAGATTTGAATTCGTCGTCAGCGATTTCAAAAAACTGTCGTGTCATCGCCCGCAGACAGTCACGCCATACCGCCAGCATGAGGGTTATAGCCGGTCGGATGAGCCTGATAAAGGGGCAAGGCAGATGATGGAAAGCGGCGTTCCCATTCGCTCCGTAAGCCGGACTTTGGGTGTACTTCGAACGATCAACGAGTTCGGCAGCGTCTCCATGTCGGAGATCGCGCGGCACGAGAATCTGCCATACCCCACGGCGTTCCGCATCATGCAGACTCTGCTTCACGAAGGCATGATCGAGCGTGAGGACCGCAGCAAGCGCTACCGTCCGACCGCGCTCGTCCAGTCGCTCGCCAGCGGCTACGAGGGGCAGAAGCTGCGCACCGCCGCACAGCCGCTGATGAGCGACCTGACACGCGAAATCGGCTGGCCGGTGTTCCTCTCCGAGCGCGTCGGCCGCCGTTTCGTGATCCGCGCATCGACTCACCACGAGACGACACTGACGTTCTTCAACTGGAAGCCCGGCAGCACGTTTCCGGTGCTCGGCAGCGTCACCGGCATGGCGTGGCTGGCCTATCAGTCCGAAAACTGCGCCCACGACCTGCTGCGCGGCGAGATGGACCCCGACACCCGCAACGACATGTTCGACGTCGAGGAACTGCTACGTTCGCTGGAACAAGTGCGCAGCAGGGGCTACGCGTGGCGCCCATCTGTCTACGAAAAGAACGGCAAGACCGCTTCGCTCGCGATCCCGATCATGCGCGACGGCGGGGTCGAGAACGTCCTCACCATGACCTATTTCGCCTCGGCCATGAAGGAAACCGTGGCGATCGACCGCTATCTCGACCGGCTGCGCAGTTCGGCGGAGACCATCGCGACCACGCACTGACCCGTCAGACCGGCCGCAAGGCCGCCAGATCGCGCGCCACTCGCCTGAGCGCAGGCAAGTAGCGTGAGTGCAGGTCGGCCATCGACACCCGGTCCGCCTGGGTGCCGATGTTGACGGCGGCGATCACGCGGCCATCGACGATCACCGGAACCGCCACCGAGCGCAGCCCGCGCTCCAGTTCCTGATCCATGATCGCGTAGCCTTCCTGCGCGACGTGATCGAGGATCTCCAGCAATGCCAGGGGTTCCGTCACCGTCCGGTCGGTGCGCGCGGTCAGTTCGGTACGCCGCAGGTACGCCTGCTGCGCGGCCCGATCGAGACCGGCCAGCATCACCCGCCCCATCGAGGTGCAGTAAAGCGGCAGGCGGCTGCCCACCCGCAGCGCGATCGACATGATCCGCGACACTTCCGCGCGCGCTACGTAATAGACCTCATCCTCCTCGATCACGCCGAGGGAGCAGGATTCGTGCAGATCGTCGCGCAACTGGTCGAGCAGCGGCTGCGCCCGCATCGCCAGGCTGCTTGACGAAAGATACGCGAAACCGAGCGCCAGAACCTTGGGGCGCAGCGCATAGAGCGTGCCGTCCTGCACCGCGTAGCCGAGCCTGACGAGCGTATGCAGGCAGCGCTTCACCGCCGGACGACTCAGCCCCGTCAAGCGGGCCGCCTGTGCGATCGTCATCGGCCGTTCGCTGTCCGCAAAACAGCGCAGAACCGCCAGTCCCCGTGCCAGCGAGGTCATGAATTCGGGATCGCCTTTCGCGTCCAACTGGCCGAAATCCTGCATGCGCACACCTAAACAACCGATTACCGGACAATATCACGTTTACCGATTGACGCAACCTACCCAGAGGCAGACACGCGAGGTCAGCATTCAACATAAAGCCTTTGGAGAGTCGGATGATCGACAAGGCCATCGACGGCGCCGCTGCGGCCGTCGCGGATATTCATGACGGCGCATCGGTGATGATCGGCGGTTTCGGCACCGCGGGCATGCCCGACGAACTGATCGACGCGCTGATCGCACGCGGGGTGGGCGACCTCACCATCATCAACAACAATGCCGGCAACGGCGAGCACGGTGTCGCCGCGCTGATCCGCGAAGGGCGGGTGCGCAAGATCGTCTGCTCGTTTCCGCGCCAGTCGGATTCGCACCATTTCGACGCCGCCTACCGCGCCGGAAAGATCGAACTGGAGCTGGTTCCGCAAGGCAATCTGGCCGCGCGTATCCAGGCTGCGGGCTCGGGCCTCGGGGCGATCTTCACGCCCACCGGCTACGGTACGCTGCTTGCCGAAGGCAAGGAAGTGCGCGAGATCGACGGCAGACACTACGTGCTCGAATACCCGATCCAGGCCGACTTCGCGCTGATCAAGGCGCACAAGGGCGACCGCTGGGGGAACCTCGTGTTCCGCAAGACCGCGCGCAATTTCGGGCCGATCATGGCGATGGCGGCAAAGACCACCATCGCGCAGGTTTCGCAGATCGTGCCGCTGGGTGACATCGACCCCGAAGTAGTGGTGACACCGGGCATCTTCGTGCAGCGCGTAGTTGAGATCTCACCTGCGCATATCGCCGTAGCCGCCTGAAAGGAGAGGATAAAATGAACCGCCTCAACCGCGACCAGATGGCCGCCCGCGTCGCCCGCGACATTCCCGAAGGTGCCTACGTCAACCTCGGCATCGGCCTGCCCACCAAGGTCGCCAACTACCTTCCTGCGGAGCGCGAGATTTTCCTGCAGAGCGAGAACGGCCTGCTCGGAATGGGGCCTGCGCCCGCTCCGGGGGAGGAAGACTGGGAGCTGATTAATGCTGGAAAACAGGCAGTTACCCTGCTGACCGGCGGCTGCTTCTTCCACCATGCCGACAGCTTCGCGATGATGCGCGGCGGGCATCTGGACATCTGCGTGCTCGGCGCTTTCCAGGTTTCGGTGCACGGCGACCTCGCCAACTGGCACACCGGCGAGCACGATGCGATCCCGGCGGTCGGCGGAGCGATGGATCTTGCCATCGGTGCCAAGCAAACCTTTGTGATGATGGAACTTCTGACCAAGCAGGGCGAGAGCAAGCTGGTCGAAAACTGCACCTACCCCCTGACCGGCCTCGGCTGCGTGTCGCGGGTCTACACCGACCTTGCGGTGTTCGACCTCGGCCCCTCCGGCGCGCGCGTGGTGGAGATGGTCGAGGGCCTCGACATAGAGGAATTGCGCCGCATCACCGGCCTCGACCTGGCCTTCACGAAAGCCGCCGAACCCGTCTGACCAAGCGGCACTCAACGGCACTCAAGACGCCCACAAGGGTGCAAAGGACGACCACACGATGACCGAAGCCTTCATCTGCGATACCATACGCACACCCATCGGCCGCTACGCGGGCGGCCTCTCGAAGATCCGCGCCGATGACCTCGGCGCCGTGCCGATGCGCGCGCTGATCGCGCGCAACCCCTCGCTCGACCCGGCCGCCATCGAGGAGGTCTTCTACGGCTGCGCCAACCAGTCGGGTGAAGACAACCGCAACGTCGCGCGCATGAGCCTGCTGCTGGCGGGCCTGCCGCACACCGTCCCCGGCGTCACCCTCAATCGCCTGTGCGCATCGGGCCTCGAAGCGGTCGGCACGGCGGCACGCGCCATTCGCAATGACGAGATGGCGCTCGCCATTGCGGGCGGTGTCGAGAGCATGACGCGCGCGCCCTTCGTCATGGGCAAGTCCGACAGCGCCTTCGGCCGCGCGCAGAAGCTGGAAGACACGACGATGGGCTGGCGCTTCGTCAACCCGGCGCTCGATGCGCTCTACGGCACCGAGACGATGCCGCGCACCGGCGAGAACGTCGCCGAGGACTTCGGCATCAGCCGCGCCGATCAGGATGCGTTCGCCCTGCGCAGCCAGCAGCGCGCCGCCGCGGCGCAGGCGAGCGGCTTCTTCGCGGAGGAAATCGTCCCCGTCACCGTGCCGGGGAAGAAGCGCGGCGAGACGCTGGAGGTGTCGATCGACGAACATCCCCGCGCCGACACCACGATCGAGACGCTGGCCAAGCTGAAGCCCTTGTTCGGTCCCGAAGGCACCGTCACGGCGGGCAATGCGTCCGGCATCAACGACGGCGCGGCGGCGATGTTCGTCGCAAGCGAGGCGGCGGCCAGGGCACATGGGCTGACGCCGCGCGCGCGCATTCTCGGCATGGCGTCGGTCGGCGTCGAGCCGCGCGTCATGGGGATCGGCCCCCTGCCCGCGACGCTCAGGCTGATGGAGCGGCTTGGCCTGACCATCGGCGACTTCGACGCGATCGAACTGAACGAGGCTTTCGCCAGCCAGGGCCTTGCCGTCATGCGCGGCCTCGGCCTCCCGGACGATGCGCCGCATGTGAACCCCAACGGCGGCGCCATCGCGCTGGGCCATCCGCTCGGCATGTCGGGCGCGCGCATCGCCATGAGCCTCGTGCACCAGCTGGAGAAGACCGGCGGCAGGCGTGGCCTCGCCACGCTGTGCATCGGTGTCGGCATGGGGCTGGCGCTAGCGGTCGAGCGGGTCTGACGGCCGCAGTGGCCGCCGTCAGACCGACAGGATCAGCACATCGTCGCTGCGCGGGGGCGAGCCGTCGTAGGACGCCAGCGGCTCGAAATGCTCGTCCATCAGTTCCAGCGCGGAGAGGCCCGCCAGCTTGAACTGGCCGAGGCCGGGCTCCTCGTCACTGCGGCGCGCCTTGCCGGGATTCATGGCGCTGACGACAAGGTCGCCATGCCGCTCGAACAGCAAGTGCGGCGCAAGCGTGATCGTATTGCCGTTGTAGCGCGCAGTGACGAACCGTCGCGTCGCGATCGCTTCCATCAGGGTGAGTCGTGAATCATTCATCCCGACCGCAGATCGCACGGGCTACGCGCAATGGAAAGCGAGGTTGCGCAGTAAAGACCGCGATTTCATTGCGCACTTTGGAGTGGGATGAGATCGGATTGACCCGCCCTTAGTCCCCTCTCCCCTCGCGATGACGATCCAAGGCAACGTCATCCGGCTCTAGAGAAACTCGTCGGCGGCGTCGTGGCTGTCGCCGCCGCTGGTCGTGGCGGGCGCCGGCTTGCTGCTGGGAAGCGCGATTGCGGGGGCTTCTGCGAAAGGCTTCACGCCGAACGCGGGGTAGATCTCGGACGGGAAATAGATCGTCCCGTCCTTCACCACCATGGCGATGCGGTGCAGTTCGCGAAGGTCCGCCAGCGGATTGCCCGGCAGCAGCAGGAAATCCGCCCGCTTGCCCCGCGCAATCGAGCCCAGTTCCTGATCGTTGCCCATGTAGCGCTCCGGCCCAAGCGTGCCGATGCGCAGCACGTCGGCGGCGGGTATGCCCGCCTCGCCGTAGATCTCCAGTTCGCGGTGCACCGACAGGCCGGTGCCGTCGTCGGTGCCGGGCAGCAGCGTGACGCCCCGGTCGTGCAGGCGCTTTACCACGCGCTTCACCGCATCGAAGGCGCCCAGATAGGCGGCATCGTCGCCCGGCTCGCTCAGCGGCGCGATGGCCTGCCGGCGGCGGCGCTGGAGGCCGATCGGCAGGTGGTCGATATAGCTCGCCACCGCCGGAGCGGGCTTGCCGTCGCGGCTGAGCATCAGCAGTTCCAGCGTCACCGCTGTCGGATCGAGCGCGATGTGCTTCGCGACCATCGTATCCAGCGTCGTCTTCACGCGCGGGGCATCGAGGTCCAGCCCCGCCGTGCGCCGCATTGCCGTCAGGCGCAGCGGGGTGCGGGTGTCCTCCTTGATGTCGAGCACCCAGCCCAGCATCAGCTGGTTGACGTGGGTGATCTCGTCATAGCCCGCCGCGATCATCGCATCGGCATTGGTGAAGGCAGGAATATGCCCGGTCAGCCCCATGCCCAGCCGCTTGGCCTCGCGTGCAATGGCGGGCACCCATGCCGGGTTCATGCTGTTGTAGATCTTGATCTGCCAGTAGCCGCGCGCGGCATACCAGCGCACCGCGTCAACCGCCGCCGCCTCGCTGTCCACGACGATGCCGTGGCGCGCCGAATACGGGCTGCGGCCTTCGAGGAAGCCGTTGGCGGTGATGCGCGGCCCGGCCACTTCGCCCTTGCCGATGCGGTCGATCAGGCCGGGCAGGAAGTCGTTGTGGTTGCCCATGTCGCGCACCGAGGTGACCCCGGCGGCGATGTAGAGCATCGCCGATTCCAGCCCGATATGCGCGTGCATGTCGTGCAGACCCGCCAGCAGCGTGCCGCCCTTGCCGTCGATCAGCGCCTCGCCCGGCGTAGCGGGCTCGTCGAGCGGCTGGATGCCGGTGATGCGGCCGTGCGCGAAGACCACCGAGACCGGATCGCCCAGCATGCCGCTGGCAGGATCGAACACCCGCACGTTGCGGATGCGCACCGGCGCGTCGATGGTATGGGCGAAGCGCTTCTGGAGGGCAGCATAGCGCGGGAACGCCGCCATGCGCCCGTCCGCATCCTTGAGCAGCGCGCGGGCGTAAAGCCCCAGCGCCCAGGGGCTGGCGTTCTGTCCGACATAGAGCGCAGGGCCGCTGGCGACCGCCTGCTTCTCGCCCATGGAGTCAGTCCAGCGCGCCGTGGTGCCTTCGCGCGCAAAGCGTTCGTGGACGTCGCCGCCGAACGTTGCCTTGCCGTCCAGTTCCCAGCGCGTGGGCAGTCCGTCGCGGCCGAGTTCGACGGTTTCTCGCATGGTCGGGCCGCGGCCGTTGTTCTTGACGTCGTACTCGATGGCGACGCGATTGCCCTGCACGTCGGCGTCTACGAAGCCGACCTTCTCGCCGTTGGAGACGAAGCTGTAGCGCAGGTGCTCTGCGTGGGCGGGGACCGTGACCAGCAGGGTCGAGGCGAACAGCGCGGCGCGCAAGGGCATGCGGAACATCAGGCGAGCGAACTCCGGTAGAGGTGAGCGGCGGCGGCAAGGTCCTGCACCGCATGGCCGAGCGACTTGTAGACGGTGATATCCCATTCGGAACGGCGCCCCTCCACGCGGCCGAGCAGCACTTCGCCGATCTCCGCGACGATGTGCTTGTCGTCGATCAGGTCCTTTTCCCGCGCGAGGATGAACTCGGCCGCCGCGTCGAGCGCAGAGGCGCGGCTGTCCGCCACGTAGCGGCTGTTGACGACGAGCGCGCTGTCGACCTCGACCGGGCCGGGGCCGCTGGAGCCGACGAGGTTCACATGGGCGCCGGGCTTCAGCCACTCGCCCTTCAGCACCGGCTCGGAAGCGGTAGTCAGGGTGCAGATGACGTCCGCCTCACCCGCTGCCGTGGGCAGGTCCGCCACAGCCTCGGCGTTGAGGTGGGCGTACTCAGCCGCCAGAGCCTCGGCCTTGTCGGGTGTGCGGCCCCAGATCAGCACGCGCTCGAAATCGCGCACCAGCGGCAGGGCCTTGAGGTGCGTGTGCGCCTGACCGCCGGTGCCGAGGATCAGCAGCGTGCTCACATCGGGCCGCGCCAGCGCGTCGGTCGCCACGGCAGTCGCGGCGGCAGTGCGGATATGGGTGATCTCCTCGGCATCGGCCACGCAGACCGGGCGGCCTTCCTCGGGCTCGAACAGCACGACGAGACCCCGGTGACGCCGAAGGCCCGCCGAACGCGGATCGGCGAAGACGCTGATGGTCTTGGTGCCGAACATGTCGCGCTCGCCAAGCGCTCCGGGCATCTGAGCAAAGGTGCGACCCGGGCCGAGCGACAGCATCGTGCGCAAAAGCTGGCGCGTCTCGCCCGAAGACAGCGCCATCATCGCCTCGCGCACGACACGGATGCAATCAGGATAGGACAGCTTCTCGCGCACCGCCTCGCTGTCGAAGATCGTCAGCTCGTCGCGTTTCATCGGTGCCGTCCTTTCAATTCCCTGTGTGCACACGCTAGCCGCCCTATCGGCGTAATGCTTGCCCGACTTCGCGCATTTGCCTAGGCTCGATGGCAATTCAATGCATCGATGACAGGGATGACGCATAATCATGGCGGAAGCACTCGACCGGCTCGACCTCAAGATTCTCGACCGGCTGCAGATCGACGCCTCGGAATCGTCGAGCGAGATCGCCGAGCGCGTCGGCCTGTCGCAATCGCCCTGCTGGCGGCGCATCCAGCGGCTGAAGGAAGAAGGCTACATCAAGGCGCAAGTCGCCGTGCTGGACCGCGAGAAGTTCGGCGAAAGCATGTACATCTTCGCCCAGCTCAAGATGGGCCGCCTCAGCGACGAGGCGCGCGAAAGCTTCATCCGCGCGATCGAGGACATCCCCGAGATCACTGAGGCCTATACCCTGTTCGGCGAGATGGACGTGATGCTCAAGGTGCTGGCGCCGAGCATGGCGTGGTATCAGAACTTCACTTTCCGCCGCCTGCTGCGCCTGCCGGGGGTGGAGGACATCCGCTCCACCGCGACCCTGTCGGAGATGAAGTGCACCCACCGACTGCCGCTGCCGTCGGCGTCCTGAGATCCGCTCCCTGTCGTCATTGCGAGCGTAGCGAAGCAATCCAGGGCGGCTCAAGACTGCCTTGGATTGCTTCGCTACGCTCGCAATGACGAAGTGGTTTTCGAATTCATGCCCCCACCCTGTGCATAAATGATGCTTGGCGAGGCGATCGGGCGGCCATCTACGCGAAACCTTCGTCGCCGCGCGCCCATAGACTCACGGGCAGGAGGAGCCCACCATGCCCGATCGTCGTATCGCCTTTTCCCTGCTGGCCGCGCTGGCCTGTGCGCCTGCCGACGGAGCCGCTGCCGAACCCGCGCTGCGCGTGACGCTGGCCCCCGCGAAGCCCGACGCCGAGCAGCATGTGCCCTATGTCGACGTGACGGTAGTGGCCGAAGGCATGTCCCGCACCGAGGGCGCACCGCTGCTGCGCATGCCCCTCGTCGCCAATACCGTGGTCACCAGCGGCGCTGCGATCACCGGCCTCACCGTCCGCGACCGGCGCGGCGCCCTTACCCCGCGTGTCGAGGACGTCGAGGAGGACGGCTCCAACCGCACCCGCCTGTGGCGCGCGCCGCGTGCCGTCGAGGGCGCGCTGAAGGTGCATTACCGCGTGCCGATCGACGCCGCCGCACCGCCGCTTGCCCTGCCGCAGTACGAGATGCGCACCGAACTCGGCGGTTTCTCGGCGGCGGGCAACGCCTTCCTGATCCTGCCCGATGACGAGACGCCGCGCCGTGCCAGTGTGACGTGGAACTTCGCCGCCTACGGCCCGAACGGCAAGGGCGTCTCCAGCCTCGGGGTCGGCAACGCGACGGCGCGCAAGGCGATGCCCGCTTCGGAACTGGCGCACATGTACTACATGGGCGGCCAGCCCGGCGTGTTTCCGCCCGCGAACGACGGCTTCTTCGCCGCATGGCAGGGCATTCCGCCCTTCCCGATGGCGCCGCTGATGACATGGGCCGGCGACCTGCACCGCCATTATGGCGCGTTCTTCGGCTATACCCCGCCCAGCTTCGGCGTGTTCGGCCGGACCAACCAGCGCAACCCGGGCAGCGGCATCGGCCTGAAGGACAGCTTCGCCTTTACCTTCAACCACACCTCCAAACCCGCCGACTTGCGCTCGCTGCTGGCGCACGAGATGCTCCATGCCTGGGTCAATTCGCTCGACGCCTCGATGGATGCGGCGGGCGGGCTCGACCGCTCGTGGTTCGGCGAGGGGCTGGCGGTGCACTACCAGCGCCTGCTGCCCTACCGCGCGGGCCTGATCTCGGCCGAGGATTTCCTCGCCGACCTCAACGAGACGGCGGCGCGCTACTACACCAACATCAAGATCGGTGTGCCCAACGCCGATATCCCGGCGAGTTTCTGGCGCGACACGCGGATCCGCGTGCTGCCCTACGATCGCGGCTCGCTCTACTTCGCGGCCACCGATGCGGCGATCCGCAAGGCGTCGGGTGGCAAGCGCTCTCTCGACGATCTGGTGCGCACGATGCTGGCCGAGCGCCGCGCCGGGCGGCCTATGGACGAAGCGCTGTACCGCCGCCTGCTGAAAGCCGACCTCGGCGACACGGGCATCGCCGCGTTCGAGGCGATGCTCAAGGGCGGCGTCGTGCTGCCGCCGTCGGACACCTTCGGCCCGCAGTTCCGCCGCATCGAGAAGCCGCTGCGCCGTTTCGACCTCGGCTTCGACCCCGCCTCGCTGCTGGCACGCCCGAAGATCGTGAAGGGCATCATTCCCGGCTCGAATGCCGAAGCCGCCGGACTGCGCGAAGGCGACGAGATACTCAACACGTTCTCACAGGACGGCTTGCAGGGCGACCAGCAGGCTTTCCTCTCCCTCGACGTGAAGCGCGCCGGGGAGGAACTGCATCTGCGCTACCAACCTCGCGGAGAGACCGTGTCCGCCTACCAGTGGGAAGCGGCGCGCTGAAACGCGCCGCCGACCCGCATGGCGGCACGCGGATCGACGGAATTATCGTTCAGCGCAGTCCCTGCAGGGCGGATGGCAGGCTCGCGGCGATCCACGGCGATGCCTTCTCGTAAGCATGGCCGACTTGCAGCACCGCCAGATCCGCATGGCGCCTGCCGATGATCTGAAGACCGATGGGAAGCTTGCGCGCACCGCCGAAGCCGGCCGGAACCGCCAGAGCAGGCAGGCCCGCCATCGTCGCGGGAAGGGTAACTTCCATCCAGCGGTGATAGCTGTCCATGGCCTTTCCGGCGATCTCGGTCGGCCAGTGCTCGCTGGCATCGAACGGGAAGACCTGCGCGCTGGGCAGCACCAGGAAATCGAATTTCTCGAAGGCCGCGGCGAACGCATTGTAGATGCGGGTGCGGCCTTCCGACGCCTTGGCAAGCTGCGGCCCGGTCAGCTTCATGCCGCCCTCGACTTCCCAGATCGCTTCGGGCTTCATCAGCGCCCGCTTGGCGGGATCGTCGTAGAATCCCTGGAGATCGGCGCCGACCGACCAGTGCCGCAGCGCCACTGCCGTACGCCACATCTCGGAAGCAGGTTCGGCCAGGGTCGCTTCCTCGACGGTCATGCCGATCGCCTCGAATGCCTTGAGCGCTTTCGTGCAGGTTTCCATGATGCCGGCCTCCATCGGCAGCGCACCGCCGAGATCACCCAGCCAGCCGACCCTGCCGCCCTTCCAGTCGCGATCGAGCGGACGCGCGAACATCGCCGGATCATCGCCGAGAGAGAACGGTGCGCGCGCATCGCCGCCCGCCTGCACCGAAAACAGCATCGCAAGATCGCTCACGGTTCGGCCGAGCGGCCCCGACGTGGCGAAGTTCTGCCAGAACAGGTCGGTGTTGGGCACCGAAGGAACCCGGCCGAACGAGGGACGCAGTCCGAAGACGTTGTTCCAGCCGGGCGGGTTGCGGAGCGACCCGCCGAAGTCGCTGCCGTCCGCCACCGGCACCATCCGCAGCGCCAGCGCGACCGCGCCGCCGCCGGTGCTGCCGCCCGCTGCGCGGCCGTAGGCATAGGCGTTGTGCGTCGTTCCGAACACCGGATTGTAACTGTGCGATCCCAGCGCGAACTCGGGTACGTTGCTCTTGCCGAGGAAGATCGCACCGGCCTTGCGCATGCGCGACACCACGAGGCTGTCGGCTGCAGGAATGTTGTCCCGCAGGATCGGCGAACCCTGCGTGCTGGCAATACCCTTGACCGGGGCAGTGTCCTTCACCGCATGGGGAAAGCCATGGAGCGGCCCGTGGAAACGGTTCGCCGCCGCGTCCTCGTCCATGGCGGCAGCCTGTCGCAGCAGCGCATCGCCGTCCACGCGCGAAACGATGGCGTTGAAGCGGGGGTTCAGGCGGTCGATCTGCGCCAGATGGGCGGTCATCACCTCGCGGCTGGACAAGTCGCGGCGATGGATCGCGGCCGACAGGTCGGTCGCATTCATCATCACGATCTCGTTCGATCCCGTCCCACGCCGTTCGGCGACCCGTGCGAGCGCCGGTGCCGCCATGGTGCCCAGTGCCGTGGCTGCGCCGGTCAGCACGGTTCGGCGGGTCGCCGTCGTACCGTCAAGGGTCGCTTCGCCCATCGTCTTCATCTCCATTTGCCAATCTCCCCGCTTCTTCACGGCGACCACCCGATGGTAAAGGTCCAAGATGACTTGCGGCGCGGGACCACTCCCCCCGCCGCAAGTCACGTAGTCTCGGGGTTGAGCCGAAGCCCGATCAGGCAGCCCGCTGCAGCATGCCGAACAGGTCGCGCGGATCGTCGGGATCGGCGATGATGTCGAGTTGCTGGAAGAACGTGGTGCCGTCCAGCTTGCCCAACAGGTAGCGCAGCGCCGAGAAATCCTCGATCGCGAAGCCGACGCTGTCGAACAGCGTGATCTGGCGCGCGTCGGTGCGGCCTTCGGCCTCGCCGCTCAGAACCTTCCAGAATTCGGTCACCGGATAGGACGCCTCCATCTGCTGGATCTCGCCCTCGATGCGGGTCTGCGGCTCGAATTCGACGAAAGTGGCCGCGCGGTCGAGAATGTCGCGGTGCAGTTCCGTCTTGCCCGGGCAGTCGCCGCCGATCGCGTTGATATGGATGCCGGAGCCGACCATGTTGTCGGACAGGATGGTGGCATAGGCCTTGTCTGCCGTGCAGGTGGTGATGATCTGCGCGCCCTCGATCGCATCCTGCGAGGTTTCGCAGGCCACGACCCGGAGGCCGCTGCCCTGCAGATTGCGCGCGGCCTTGCGGATGGCCTCGGGATCGAGGTCGTAGAGGCGCACTTCCTCGATGCCGACGATGGCCTTCATCGCGATCGCCTGGAATTCCGCCTGCGCGCCGTTGCCTATCATCGCCATGACCCGCGCGTCCGCCGGGGCGAGGCGGCGCGCCACCATCGCGGACGTCGCCGCAGTACGCAGCGCCGTCAGCAGCGTCATCTCGGTCAGCAGCAGCGGATAGCCGGTATCCACGCGCGCCAGCAGCCCAAAGGCTGCAACCGTCTGCAAACCCTTCGCGGTGTTGCTGGGATGGCCGTTGACGTACTTGAAGGCATAGGCCTCGCCGTCGGACGTGGGCATCAGTTCGATCACGCCCTCTTGCGAGTGCGAGGCCAGCCGCGGCGCTTTCTCGAACAGGGACCAGCGCAAATAGTCGGCCTCTATCGCATCGGTCAGTTCATGCAGCACCGTCTCGATCCCGAAATGATGGACGAGGCGCATCATGTTTTCGACGCTGACGAAAGGGATGAAGGCAAGCGGGGAAGGCTGCGGCGCCATGATTTCGTATCCTGATGGTGAATGGGCAGGACGATCGTAGAGCGAGGCCGTGCTGGTAAAAATTGCCATACCGCCTTGCAGACCGATGAACTTTGGACAATTTTATCAGCATATTTATACAATATGCTCGATTTCAGGCCATCAACTCTTGTCATCTTCCGCCAAGTTTATCCCCGACGACCTCGACCGCCGCATCATCGGCCACCTTCGGGCAGACGGGCGCGCTTCGCTGTCGAAACTGGCCGATGCGCTGGGCGTGGCGCGCGGCACCGTGCAAAGCAGGCTGGACCGCTTGATCGATACCGGAACGCTGCTGGGCTTCACGATCCGGGTCCGCGACGACTACGAGGATCTTTCCGTGCGCGCGGTGATGATGATCGAGATCACCGGCAAGTCGACCACGCAGGTGATCCAGAAGCTGCGGGGCATGGTCGAGATCCATGCGCTGCACACCACCAACGGCAACTGGGACCTCGTCGCCGACATTCGTACCGGCAGCCTCTCGGAATTCGACCGGGTGCTGCGACAGGTGCGCATGATCGACGGGGTGCTGAACAGCGAAACCAGCCTGCTGCTGAGCACGGTCTGACGCGAGCGGCGCAAGCATCCGCCCGGTGGACCCGTCCCGCTGCGGAAACTGGATGTTTCGCGCAAGGCGACGAAAGGCGATGCAACCGTGTCATGGATAATCGCGGAAAGGTGACGCAGTGAACAAGTGGCTGGCAGGTTCGGCGGTTCTGGCATGCGCGGCAATGGCGGTGGCGCCTTCGGTCTGGGCGGATACGCTGCCGCCGCTCGCCGGGCGGATCATCGAGTACGACACCCGGGAAGTCACGTGGCCCGCGCTGGACCTCTCGCCGGACGGGAACACCATCCTGTTCGACCTGCTCGGCGACATCTACGCCCTGCCCTCTGCAGGCGGAAAAGCCAGTCCGGTGATGACGGGCGCGGCATTCGACACCCAGCCCGTATTCTCCCCCGACGGCCGCCACATCGCTTTCGTGAGCGACCGCGACGGGCGGGAGAACCTGTGGATCGCCGATGCGGACGGCAGCAACGCCCGCCGCGTTTCGCAGGAGAATAGCGGCGCGCCGCACTACGGTTCTCCCGCCTGGTCGCCCGATGGCCACACGCTCTACGTCTCGCGCATGATCTGGGGCGTGCTGGCGTTCGAACTGTGGTCCTTCGACGTCGCGAGCGGCAAGGCGGACGTGCTGGTGAAGGCCCAGCCCCATGGTGACGATCCGCATCCGCAGCGGCGCAACGCGATGGGCGTGGTCGCCTCCCCCGACGGCAAGAGCCTGTACTATGCGACCAAGGCGGGCACGACCTGGTCCAGCGGCCCCCTGCCGCACTGGACAATCGCGCGCTTCGACCTCGCCACCCGGACTCAGCACGAGGTCCTGACTACACCCGGCGGCGGTATGCGGCCGGTACTGTCGCACGACGGCCGCCTGCTCGCCTATGTGACGCGGGAAAACGAGCAGACAGTGCTGCGCCTGCACGACCTGACCGACGGGAGCGACAGGCTGATCCATGCCCCGCTCGATCCGGATGGGCAGTCCGGCGGCTATTACGTCGATGTGATGCCGCGCTTAGTGTTTTCCGACGATGACCGCAGCATCTATCTCGGGCTCGGCGGTGGTCTGAAACGCATCGACCTTGCCGGAGGCGCACTCGTCGACATTCCGTTCGAGGCGCATGTGCGACACGAGATGCCGCCGCCGCTTCGCCGCCAGCACCAGGTCGATACCGGCCCTGTCCATGTTCGCGTGATCCAGACGCCGCGCCTTTCCCCCGATGGCAGGCAGGTGGTCTTCGGCGCCGTGGGCCGTATCTATATCGCCTTCAACCGCAAAGGCGCGACTCCCCGCCGCCTCGACGTGCCGGGCGCCGCATGGCAGCCGAGCTGGTCGGACGACGGGCGCTTCGTCACTTACGTCACCTGGACCGCAAAGGAAGGCGGCGACGTCTGGATAGTGGCTGCGGACGGCAAGACCGCGCCGCGCCGGGTCACGACGCAGACGGCCTTCTATTCGGAACCACTGTTCCTTGCCGGCGGCAAGGACGTGGTCGCGTTCTCTGCCAGTCAGCATGACCGGCTCTACCGTTCGGCCGAAAGCCTTGGGCCGATGCCCTCGACGCTGGTGCGGATACCCGTGGACGGCGGGCCGATGCACTCGCTTGGCGAGGTAGGCGCGGCGATGGACTTGCGGCGCGATCCCGATCCGGCGCGCGTGCGCTATTACGCCGATGGCTGGATTTCCTCGCACGCGGTCGATGCCGAGGAACCGGCAAGGCATCTGGTCAAGCTGATCGCTCGCCCCGACAGCCAGTATTTCGACACGCCCGCCCCGCTCAAAAACGCGCAGCTGAGCGCCGATGGCCGCACCGCGCTGGTGAGGCTGGCCTCGCAGCTCTACCTCGTGCCGGTGCCGCAAGCGAAGGACGACGCGGCGCCGACCATCACCGTCACCGATGCGGCTGCGCAAGCGCGGCGCATCACTGCCATCGGCGCGGACTACATGGACTGGGCGCCCGACATGCGCTCGCTCGTGTGGTCGGTCGGCTCGACCTTGCGGCAATTGCCGGTAATCGCCGCGCAGGACGGTGCCCCTGCCGCGATCGAGAAGCGGGCGGGCGGCATCGCGATGGACGTCGTGCTCCCGCGCGACGTGCCCCGGGGCAAGCTGCTGCTGCGCGGGGCGAAGGTCATCACCATGAAGGCCGATCAGGTCATCGACGACGCCGACGTCCTGATCGTCGACAACCGCATCGCCGGGGTCGGGCCGCGCGGCACGCTGAAGATACCCGCAGACACGCAAGTCCGCGACATGACGGGCAAGTTCATCCTGCCCGGCTTCATCGACGCCCATGCCCACTGGTTCGAGACGCGGCGCCGCATCCTCGACATCGGGCACTGGGATTTCTCCGCCAACCTGGCCTACGGGGTGACCGCCGGGCTGGACGTCCAGACGTTCGATCCGGACGTGTTCGGCTATGCCGACATGATCGACGCCGGTCTGATGGTGGGTGAGCGCGCGTTCTCCACCGGCGAGGGCGTGTTCCGCAACAGCCCGATGGCCAGTCGCGAAGAGGCGATCGCCACGCTGCGGCGCTATTCGGATTATTACCGCACCCCCAACATCAAGGAGTACATGGTCGGCGACCGGGCAGAGCGGCGGCACCTGATCGAAGGCGCGCAGGCGCTGGGATTGATGCCCACGACCGAAGGCGCCAGCGACTACCGGCTGGACCTGACGCAGATGCTCGACGGCTACGCGGGCAACGAACACAGCCTGCCGATCGCGCCGCTGCATGACGACGTGAAGCAGATGCTGGTGCGATCGCGCATCTCGACGGTGCCGACGATGCTGGTGCTCTACGGCGCGCCGGGACCGCTGGGCGCGATGGCGGCGGTTCATCAGGAGGACTTCGACGGAAAGCTGAGCCGTTTCGTTCCCGAATTCGTCTTCGCGGGCAAGCGCGATTCGGCGCAGTGGAACCGCGCCGACGGGCAAGGCTTCGCCCTGTTCGCAAAGCAGGCGAGCGATGTCGGACAGGCGGGCGGCCTGTTGGGCGTCGGCTCGCACAGCGTCGTGCAGGGGTTGTCCTACCACTGGGAACTGGAGGCCATGGCATCGGGCGGGGCCAGCGCGGCGCAGATCCTGCGGGCGGCGACGATCGGCTCGGCCGAGGTGATCGGCCGAGCGCTCGATCTCGGCTCGATCGAGCCGGGCAAGCTGGCCGACCTGCTGGTGCTGGACCGCGATCCGCTGGCGGACATCCGCAACACCCGCTCGCTCTCGCTGGTGATGCAGAACGGCCGCCTCTACGAAGCCGCGACCCTCAACGAGCAGTGGCCGCGCGTGCAGAGCCGCGACGCCCAGTGGTTCGAGGGCATGTCGAAGCGCGAGGTCGCCCACGCGATCAGCACCGCGGCGGCCTTCGAGGAGAAGCAGGGCAACGCCGCGTCGTTCGAGTACTGACGCGGCGCGGGGCACGCAACCTCGTCAGTGGTGGGTGGTAAAGGCTCTTCGCGAACTGCGGGCATGAAAAAGGCGGCGGGTGCCAAACCCGCCGCCTTTTCTGTGTGCTCTCAGGCCCCCGCGTCAGAACTCCAGACGCGCGCCCACTGTCATGTAGCGACCGATGACGTCGTAGTACGGCGAGAAGTTCGAGTAGAGCGGCGGGTTCTTGTCGAACAGGTTCGACACATTGCCGTAAAGCTCGAAGTGCTGGCCGTCACCGAAGGGCACCTTCTGGCTGAGCTGCAGATCGATGTAGGTATAGGCCGGGATGCGCCCGTTGGTGATCGTCGGGCGCGTACCGTCCCACAGGCCCGCCGACGTGTAGCGCGCCCGCACCAGACCGCTGAAGCCGTCGCTGGCATAGCCGACCGAGGCGTTGGCGCGGATGCGCGGCACGCCGTTGACGAAGGCATAGCCTTGCGACTTCACGTAATCGACCTTGGTGACGCCGTCGTCGGTGGTGAAGCGGTTCACCCAGGTGCCGACGAGGCGGAAGGTGACCCGCCCGTTGGCGTCGTTGTTCACCGGCATCGTATAGGCCACTTCGGCATCGATACCGTCGGACTTGAACTCCGACAGGTTGACCGAGGACGAGGCGACGCTGACGATCCTGCCGTCGCTGCCGCGCGTGATATAATCGCACAGGCTGGCGTTACCGCTGTTGCAGCGATCGACCAGAACCTGCGCGCCGATGCTGGTGATGACGTCCTTGATCGCGATATTGAAGTAGTCGATCGAGGCGGTCAGGCCGCGCAGCGGAGCGGCAGTGATGCCCGCCGTCCACGTATCCGCCTTTTCCGGGCGGAGCGAGGCATTGCCGCCGCCGTAGACCAGAATGCTGCGGCTGCCATCGCCGGTGTACTGCGGATCGATCACGCCGACATAGCTGACCGTGCGGTTGGAGTAGAGTTCGCTGATGTTGGGCGCGCGGATGTCGCGCGAACGGGTGACGCGGCCGATGACGCCGGGCAGGAACTCGTTCGTCGCGCCCAGCTTCCACGACCAGACGCTGCCGGTGGTGCTGTAGTCCGACACGCGCACGGCGCCGTTCAGCTCAAGCTTGCGCAGCAGCGGCACGTCGCGGATCACCGGCACGACCACTTCGCCGAACGCTTCCTTCACGTCGTACTTGCCCTGCAGCGACGTAAAGTAGAACGTCGAGAAAGCGCGGGCGGCATCCAGTTCGCCGATCGTCGAGCTGGTTTCCAGATTGCGCCCTTCCGCACCGATCGCAATCGATACGGGGCCTGCGGGCAACTCGAACGGCTCGCCGCGCAGCGAGACGCCGTAAGTGTCGAGCCGGTTCACGCTGTTGGAGCGCGGGGTGCCGGTGACGTAGTCGATCGCCTCTTGCGAGGGCGCGCCTTCGCCGAACAGGTTGAGCGGCACGCAGCCTGCCGCGCCCGAACGGCACACCGCCTGACCCGTCGCCGGATCGATCACCGCATCCACCGCATTGGCGAAGTTGCTCGCGATCAGGAAGCCGGGGGTGTCCATCTTGTTGCGGTACTGGCCGTGGCTGTAATAGGCCGTGTAGCGCCAGCGCCCGTCACCGAAGCTGCCGTCGAGGGCCAGCGTGCCCTGGATGCTGCGGCGGTCGAGGTTGATCGTGCTGTACGAAAGGTCCGCGTTGTAGCGCGCCATCGTGAAGCTGCTGGCGTTCGCATCGGCAAGGATCTGCCTGACGTCGTCGTTCAGGAAGGCGTTGTCGGCCTGGATCGTCACGCTGCTGGTGTGATCGCCGAACCACGTATAGCTGTTGTAGTACCGCGAATAGCGCAGGTCAGCGCTCAGCTTGAGCGTATCGGTCAGCTCGTAAGACGCCTTGGCCATCGCCGTGTAGCGCTTCTGCGGCGTGATCAGCGGGCTGCGGTCGTCGTCGGAGGTGCTTTCGCCGCCGACCATGTTGGTGCCGACGATGATGCCCATGTCGGGCGTGCGCAGGCTGCCATCGGGGTTGAAGCCCATGCCGCGAAGGCCTGCCGGACCCGAGGTGACATAGCCGCCGACAAGGCGCGTGGCCGAACCGACGTCCGAAGTCAGCGTGTTGTTGATGATGGCGAAGCGGCCGGTGTTCTCGCGGTCGGTCTTGCGCGGGATGCCCTTGTTGTCGAGGTATTCGCCCCCGATCACGAAGTGGCCCCGGCCTCCTGCGAAGCTGGTGCCGTACTTGCCCTCGAACTTGACTTGGCCCGCGTCACCGCGCGACGAGATGCCGCCTTCGGCACCGAGACGCACGCCTTCGTATTCGCCGTCGACGATCATGTTGACAACGCCCGCGACCGCGTCCGAACCCCACGCCGCCGAAGCGCCGCCGGTGACGATGTCCACGCTCTTGACCATGATCGAGGGCACGGTGTTAAGATCGTTGTCGCTGACCAGACGACGTCCGTCGACGAGGACCAGCGAGCGCGTCTCGCCAAGACCGCGGATGTTGACCGGGAAGCGGCCCGCCTGCGCATTGGTGCCCGAGGTCTGCGGCGACTGCGATGCCTTGAACTGCGGCAGGTCGGCCAGCGCCGCGCCGAGGTTGGTGCGGCTCACGACCTGCAGGTCTTCCTGCGACATGTGCAGCAGCGGCGTCGGCGATTCGTAGCCGGGGCGGTCGATGCGCGATCCGGTGACGACGATGTCGCCCTGCGGAGATGCAGCGCTGTCGTCGCCTGACTGGGCAGCAGTCTGGGCGAGCGCCGGACCGGCCGAAATGCTCAGTGCGACAAGCGCGGTGCCCGCCAGAATCGACCGGCGGCGTGCGCGGAAAATCTGTTCCATCAATGTATCCCTGTTCGCGGTCGCCCTCGGGGACGATCTGACAATGCTACGAGGCTGGGCCTCGCGGCTGAAAATGGGTGAAGCGCATGCGCGGTCCGGGAGGAACATCCACTTTGAGGAAGTCGAGGGGACCAATGCCCGGCAGCGATGCGGGGACCAGTGGAAGGGGCCAGCCCGCGCATTGGTCCCTTGGTCGTGTGTGGTATTGGATGTTGGCGGGACCGGGCGTGCAGGCGAATGGGGCATCTGCACGCACAGGCAACACGCACAGGCAAGGGGAGCGTCATGTTCGATCGTCGTCGATTTCTGGGTTCGGGCGCGGCTCTGCTGGGGTCAGCCGCGTTCGCGCGCCATGCCTTCGCTGCCGGTGCCGCACGCAATGCCGGGCAGCTCGACGTCGCGCTGGTCGGCGGTTCGGTCTGGACCGGCGGCGCGGGCGGGCGCTCCGACGCCATCGGCATTGTCGGAGACCGCATCGTCGCGGTGGGAGCCGACGCGGTCAGGGCACGCATGGCGCGCTCGACGCGGGTGCTCGATCTCAAGGGCGCCTTCGCCCTGCCGGCCTTTACCGACAATCACACCCACTTCCTGATGGGGTCCAACGCGCTCACCCGGCCGGACCTGCTCAGCGTGAAGGATCGCGCCGAGTTCGTCGCCCGGATTGCCGCCGCCGTGAAGGCCGCGCCCGGCCAGTGGCTGCTTGGCGGATCGTGGGACGAACAGCGCCTCGGCGGTCAGCTTCCCACGCGCGAATGGATCGATGCGGTCAGCCCGGATACGCCCATCGCGGTGCCCCGCACCGACCTGCACAGCTACTTGTGCAACTCGGTGGCACTGAGGCTGGCGGGCATCACCCGTGACACGCCGGACCCGGAAGGCGGCGTGATCGTGCGCGACGCGAAGGGTGAGCCGACCGGCGTGGTCAAGGACAACGCCAAGGCGCTGGTGAACCGCGTGATCCCGCCGCTGACGCCCGAGCAGGTCGAAGCCTCGCTGCGCGGCGGCATCGCCCACGGCCTGAAGCACGGCTTCGCGCAGGTTCACGTACCCGATCCCTTCGACTGGGACTGTTTCGAGGGCCTGCGCCGCCTGCGCGCCAAGGGCGAGACGGACATGCGCTTCTACAGCTTCGTGCCGCTGCGTGACTGGGAGAAGATGGCGGCGCTGGTGAATGACGACGGGCGCGGCGACGACTGGCTGCGCTGGGGCGCCGTCAAGGCGCTGGTGGACGGCTCGCTCGGCGCGCGTACGGCGCTGTTCCACGATCCCTACACCGACGACCCGCACACCCGCGGCGTGCGCGTGATGCCGCTGGCCGAGCTGCGCGAGAAGGTGATCGCAGCCGACCGCGCCGGCCTGCACGTTACCGTCCACGCCATCGGCGACGAGGCGAACGACGATATCCTCGACGTCTATGCCGAGACCGAGCGCCTGAACGGCAAGCGCGATCGCCGCTTCCGGGTGGAGCACGCCCAGCACATCGCGCCAGCCACGATCCCGCGCTTCGCGAAGCAGAACGTGATCGCCTCGGTCCAGCCCTATCACGCGGTCGATGACGGCCGCTGGGCGGTCAAGCGTATCGGCGAGAAGCGGTTGAACGGCACCTACGCCTTCGGCTCTCTGATGCGCAGCGGCGCGACGGTGACGTTCGGCTCGGACTGGCCGGTAGCGCCGCTTAGCGCGATGGAGGGCATCTATGCCGCCGTCATGCGCGAGACCATCGACGGCGCGAACCCGCAAGGCTGGCTGCCCGATCAGAAAGTGACGGTGGAGCAGTCGCTGCACGCCTACACGGTGGCCAATGCTTATGCGGGCTTCCAGGACGACCGGCTGGGCCGGATCGCGCCCGGCTTCCTCGCCGACATTGCCGTGCTCGACGCCGACCCGACTGCGATCGATCCGGAAAAGCTGCCCAAGGTCGAGGTGCTGCGCACCTTCGTGGGCGGCCGCGAGCGCTTCACGGCGGCTTCGGCATGACCGCCTGGTCCCCGCGAAACGCCGCCGAAGTGGCGGCCCTCGTCGCTCGTCATCCCCTTGCATGGGTGGTTTCCGGAGCGCCCTCGTTCCATGCGACGCCGCTGCCGCTGGTCGCCGATCTCGACGACGAGGGCGGCGTCGCGGCCCTTGTCGGCCACTTCGCGCTGCGCAACCCGCAAGTCGAGGCGCTGAAGGCACACCCCCGCGCGCTGGTGCTGTTCCAGGGGGCGGAAGGCTACATCTCCCCCGAACTGGTCACCCAGCCGCAATGGGCACCGACATGGAACTATGCGGTCGCCCGGCTCGAGGTGGAAGTGGAATTCGCGGCCGACCAGAACGGCGAGGCGCTCGACCGCCTGATCGCGCACATGGAAGGTGATCGCCCGGACCGCTGGACCGTGGCCGCCATGGGCGAACGCTACGAGCCGATGAGCCGCCACATCATCGCCTTCAGGGCCAGGGTGTTGTCGTGCGACGCGACGTTCAAGCTGGGTCAGGACGAGCGGCCGGAGAGCCTGGCACAGATCCTCGCGGGGCATGCCGACCCGGAATTGACGGCAGCGATGCGCGAAGCCAACGAGCCTCGTTAATCCAGCAGGGTCAATCCAGTAACTGGCGCAGCGCTTCCAGCGCCCCGCGCGCTTCGCGTTCGTCGAGGCTGGCGAAGCCGATCCGTAATCCGCGCGGCGCGTCCGCGCGGGTCTGGAACGAGCGCGACGAAGCGAAGCGCAGGCCCGCGCCCGCCGCCCCGGCCTCGATCCGGTCGAGAATTTCGTCGGATGCAAAACGTAGCCAGAACGCGAGGCCGCCCGGCGGCATCTCGTACTTCACCCTGTCACCGAGCGTGTCGTCGAGCACCTGCGCGAAGGCGGTGCGGCGTCCGGCGTAGATCTGGCGCACCTTGCGGGCATGGCGGCTGAGTTCGCCGCTGTCGATCAGTTCGGCGGCGGCATGCTCGGTCAGCGTATTGCCCATGCCGTCGACCAGCGAGACGATGTGCGCCAGCGCCTCGATCACTTCGACCGGCGCGGCGATATAGCCGATGCGCAGGGCGGGCAGCAGCAGCTTGGATAGCGATCCGGCGTAGATCACCCGTCCGGGCGCATAAGCCGCCATCGGCAGCAGCGGCTGCGAGGCGAAATGGAACTCGTGATCGTAATCGTCCTCGATCACCGCGAAGCCGAACTGGCGCGCAAGGTCGAGCAGGCGCAGGCGTCGCTCGGGCCGCAGCGCGACGGTGGTAGGAAACTGGTGGTGCGGCGTCACGAACACCGCCGCCACCCGGTTGCGGCGGCAGGCGGCTTCCACGTCTTCAAGGCAAATGCCATCATGGTCGAGCCCGACGGGCACGATCTTCGCCCCGCGCGCAGCGAAGGCAGCGACGGCAGGTTCGTACGTCAGTTCCTCGACGATCACCGCGTCGCCGGGCCGGATGAGCAGGCTGGCGGCGAGGAAGATGCTGTTCTGGCTGCCGCGCGTAATGCAGATGTTGTCCGCCGTCACCGGCAGGCCGCGCTGGCTCTTGAGCATTGCCGCCACACTCTCACGCAGGGCCGGGGCGCCGCGCGGATCGCGGTACTGCAAGCCGTTGGCCCGCGTGAGCCGCTGGGCGGCGCCGCGATAGGCGCGGGACAGCAATTCCACCGGGAACAACCGCCCGTCCGGTGCCCCCTCGTCGAGCTTGACGCCCCGCCCCTCCGGCAGCGCCAGCGGGTGCTCGGGCCCGGGGATGAAGCGATACTCGGCCTGGCCGGATGCCTCGGACCCTTCCGGAGCCACGGTGCTCGCAGGATCGGGAAGCGCGGTCGAGACCATCGTGCCGCGCGTGCCTGCCGACGACAGCCACCCTTGTGCGATAAGATCCTCGTAGGCGAGAACCACCGTCTTGCGGTTGACGCCGAGCCCTGCCGCGAGTTCACGGCTGCTCGGCAGGTAGCTGCCGGAAGTCAGCCGCCCGCTTTCGATGTCGCGGATCACCGCCTGGATGATCTGCATGTAGACAGGCTCGGAACGCGCAGCGTCGATGCGCTGGCTGAGACTGATCTGCCAGGGACGCAACATGGCTCAGCGGCCTCCATGCGAACTGTCGTTCATCACGGCGGATTAGCCAGGCGGAAGGGGCCATGGCAACCATCCCGTCGCCCCTCCTCCCCAGCACAAACGTATGCATCGTTCGCTAGAGGCACATTTCGGCCCGGCATCGCTCCATAGCGGGCCATGGCGATGTTCCTTGCAGGGATCGAAGCCGACAGCTTGAACCTGCGCGGGACGTTCAGGAACGGCGGGCCTTCATTGCCCAGGCCACCGCAAGGACGGGCACGGCCAGCCCGGCCCATGACACCGTGTCCCGCCATCCGTCTCCTGTCAGGGCAAGGACGAGCGCGGCGCAACTCACAACGCCGATCGCCAGAGGCACGGCGAAGATCGCCCACAATGTCCGGCGCCCCCGTTTCATGCCGCAGGCACCACGATGCCGCCTGACTCGACCTCGCGCACATGTGCAGATGCCGAGGCGCGGCGCTTGCCGAGCCAGAGGTAGATGCCGCTCGCCAGCGCCACGATCGTGAAGAGGTCCAGCACCGCCCACAGGATCTTGAGCGGAAGCCCCCCGTAGTCGCCGAAATGCAGCGGGCGCGAGAGCGAAAGCGACTTGTTGTACCACGGCATCGTGCGCGCGGCCGTGAAAGTGCCGGTCTCCGCATCAATGAGAGCCGGTGTCAGCAGGTGCTCGGTCAGCGGCGTGTCACCCTGGAAAAAGACGGCGTAGTGGTGCTTCGAACTGAAACTCCCGCCGGGAAAACCGATGAACTGCGGATTGTTGCCGGGCAATGTCCGCCGGGCCTCGGCCATCGCCTTGTCCAGCGAACCATAGCGAGATGGTGCAAGCGCGCCCTTGCCCGCGTATTCGCGGGTCATGGCCGCCAGTTCATTACGCTGCCATAGCTTGTTGATCGGATTTTCAAGCGTGTTGATGACGCCCGTGACGCCCACCACCGTCATCCATGCAAACGCCACGATTCCGATGAGATTATGATAATCGAGCCATTTCAGCCGCGAACTGCGCGACGTGCGCAAGGTTCCGAAGGCGAGCTTGCGCATGAACGGCGCATACAGCACCACTCCGGACACCAGCGACGCCGTGAACAGCAGCCCCATGGCGCCAAGGAAAAGCATGCCGGGCAGCCCGAGGAACATGTCGGTGTGCAACTGGAGCAGGAAGTGCATCACGCCGCTCTCGTCTTCCTGCCCGATCTTGCGGCCGGTGGAACGGTCAAAGACCTGCATGGTCATCTCCGCTCCGGGCGAGTCCGCCCTTGGGCCGGTGGTGATCGTCATCGCGGGCTGATCGTTATCGAACGCCATGAACAGCGGGACTTCTCCCGGACGCGCAGCCAGCGCCCGGCGCATCATCTCGTCGAGCGGAAGCAGGCCCGGCGCGTTCCCCGAGGAACCTACGCCCGGCTGCCCATAAGCGCTTGCATCCCCGGCCAGCCGGTCGATCTCGTCGTGAAAGATCAGCGGCAGCCCCGTGATACAAAGCATGAGAAGAAACATCGTGCAGACGAGGCTGGTCCACTTATGGATCAGATACCAGGCGCGGATCGTGGAACTCGTCATAAATTTCAAATTTTTGCGAACGATTATCAATCGCCATTATGGAGCGGCGAACCTGGTGTCAACTCAGGCCACGCGGCCAGCCAATTCCCCGGTCATGACTGCGCCGACACCCGCTCGTTCCGGATCACCCTGCCGCTTTCGTCGATTACCATGCGCAAAGCATAGCGCTCTCCGGGCTTGCCGCAGTCCTCGCTATAGATGACCCGCTCTCCGCGCATCGCCGAATAGGCTTGGTCGCCAAGGCGATAGAGGTGCGTGCCATGCTCCGCGTAGATCCAGGTGCCGCCCGCCAGAAGCTCCACGGCCACGAGCACGCCCAGTGTCGCCCGCACCTTGGGCCTTGCCGACCACGCCCGCATTCGGCCGGGCAGCGTGTCGGCATCGTCGCACTCACGGGGCGGGACCAGCCCCAGGAACACCGCCCAGCGCCGCAGCACCGCCATAATATGGGCGATCAGCAAAGCGGCGAGGATACAGCAGGACATGGCGCGTCAGCTTACCGAAACCAGATGCAGTTCGCTACGCATGTCGAGGTCGAACGCCAGCGCGGCCTTGCCGTCCGGCCCGGCCTGCAGCTCCTGCCCGGTCTGCACCACGCGGTAGCGCGTACCCGGCACCAGCCGCGCGAAGCCGAGGCTGACACGCGCCGGGCCTTCCCCCGCCCGCAGCACCAGCGACAAGTCGCGCCCGTCACTGACCGCGCGGGTGACGATGGTTTCGGGATAGCACGCCTCGACCAGCAGCGGGCCGGTCTTCCACGCTTCGGGCAGGCCCTTGTTGACCATGTCGCGCACGGTGTTGCGGCGGGTCCAGGTCAGCGCATCGGCCATGCCGGGGTTGTACTGCGCGTCGATGCTCTCGCGGGTGGCGGCGATGATCTCCTCGTCGCCCATCTCCAGCGCGGCCCACAGCACCATCGTCAGCGGGTTCAGTTCGGGCCACTGCGCGAACGAGAAGTTGGCGGGCTTGCGCGTGTCCCAGCCCAGCGGCAGCAGCTTGAAATCGAGCGTACCGTCAGGGCGGCGGGCGATGAAGTCCTGCTTGAGCACCTGCCACAGCCGCTCCGCCTGATCGGGCGCGTGGGGAGTGAGGAAGCGGATGCCCCAGGTCTCGCCGAACAGGCCCGAAAGACTGGGCACGGTGAAGCCGAAGGGGGAGGAGGTGCAGACCTTCACCCGCCCGTCGGCCATCATCATTTCCTGCTCCATCGTCTGCTCGAAGCGGTCGCCGACCTTGCCGATCATGTCGGTGCCGTTGCGCGCATCGTGCAGCGCCAGCGCGGTACGGCCGACGAGGTTGCACATCGAATAGATCCAGCGCGGCTCGCACGGGAACCAGCCGATGTCGTAGCGGCGGAAGTTCTTCACCACTTCGTCCATCAGCGTTTCGTGGCTGTAGGGGAACGCGGTCTTCTCGTCCCAGCGGAAGGTCAGCGCGTCCTTGCCCGCGAAGGGCGAGGTGCCGCTGGCCGTCTCGAACAGGCCGAGCGAGACGCCCATGAAGCCCGACAGCATGATGTTGTCAGTGGCGACCGGGTTCTTCTCCAGCTTCAGGTTGCCCCACAGGCTTTCCCAGAACCAGTAGTTCCACGTCTTGCGGTCCACGTGCTTGCGGATCAGGTTTTCCTGCGCGGTGTTCAGGTAGCCATGGAACGCCGGAAGCTGCGTGTACTGCCCGAAGGCGAGGTTCCACGACATCGTGCAGATCTGGTAGCGCAGCGCGCCGTCCTGCCAGGTGTCGCCGGTCGAGAACCCGGTCCAGCTGTCCACCGGCTGAAGCGCGAGGTCGAGCATGCGGCGGTACTCGCCGATCTGGCCCTCGGGCATCTCCGGCCCGGCCTCCACCGGCGCATCGCGCAGGATCGGCTCGGCCCGGGCGATCACGCGGTTGAGTTCCTCCCCCCGTGCCTGCTGCCGGACGAAGTGCGCGCGGCGCTTGAGCGCCATGACGCCGAACGCCGCCAGCACGCCAGCGGGAAGCGCATATTCGACGAAGGCGACGCCCGCACGCCCCTCGATCCACGCGGCGGAAAGCAGCGCGGTGCCGACCAGCACGCCGGGCGGCGCGATGATCGGGCCGCGCGCCCACCAGATGAACAGGATCACCGCAAAGGCCGCGATCGAGGCCAGCGCACCCAGCACGCCGACCACCCCGCCCGCATAGAGGAACCCGCCGCCGGGGAAGATCAGCCCCAGCCCGAAGGCCTTCCACTGCGCGCTCATGCCCAGCACAACCGGCAGCACCGCCAGCGCGAAGACCACCGCAAGACCAAGGTAGAAACGCCGCAGCCGCCGCGCCGTCAGCGGGCCGTGCGCGCGCTCGCGCGGCGGGATCGGGGGTATGCTCGATACGATCCTGGGCCCTGCGGCGCGAAGATCACCGCTCGTGCCTTCAGTCAGTCGGGTGGCCATGCTGCTCTCCCATTACCGCCGTCTTTGCGGACGTATCCTGCCCTCAAACGAGCCCCGCCTTCGTGCCGGACGCAGGCGGGGCCAGTCGGAGAGTCACCTACATCCTGAACGACAGTGTCGCGCCGTACGTCGCGGGCATTCCGGTCAGCCGCCAGATCGTGTCGTAACCGACCTGCACGTTGTACCAGTAATACTTGTTGGACACGTTCTTGCCCCAAACGGTCGCCGTCCAGCTGCGATCGGGCGCGCCGACGCCCGCCCGTACGCCGTAGATCGTATAGGGATCGATCCGCAGCGAGGACGTCTGCGCAAGGTCGGCATATGTCGCGCCGTTGTACGACATGTCGCCGCCGACGAAGGCCTCCATGCTCCCGACCGGGAAACGATATTCGACATCCGCGTTGGCGGTCCACTTGGGCGAGAAGTTGAACGACTTGCCGCTGAGATCCACGGGAGTGTTGAAGGCGTCGTACCCGGCGAAGTCCTTGATCTTCGAGTCCGCATACCCAACCGAGCCGCGCAGGGTGAGCCCGTCCACCGGCTTCACCGTGGCATCGAAGTCGAAGCCGATGACACGCGATCGGGGCACGTTCGCCAGCACCGGCAACAGCCCGAACACCGGATCGGTGGTGTTGGTCAGCAACTGCTTGTCACGGTAGTCGTAGTAGTAACCCGCGAGGTTGAGCTGCACCCGGCCATCCGCCAGCCCGGCCTTCACGCCCGCCTCGTAGGAAGTCAGCTTCTCCTGCCGCACCGGCTCGAACTGCGAGCGCGCGGTGGCGTTGATGACCGGGTAATTGCCCGCCTTGTAGCCCCGGCTGACCAGCGCATAGAGCAGCGTGTCAGGGTTCGGCTTGAAATTGACGCCTACGCGCCAGGACACATTGTCCTCCTTGAACTTCTGCACCGGGAACGGCGCGGTGAAAGCGGCGCCGTCGAACGCCAGGGTGATGCAGCCTCCGGGCTGGGTGATCGGGCCGCCGAACAGCGCGTTGATCACGCCCGAGAAATCGCCGGCACCGGTGTCGGCGCTGCAGGCCTGGTTGGTGTGCCGCAGGTCGGTGTAACGCACGCCGCCCAGCACCGTCAGTTGCGGGGTGAGTTCGTATTCGACATTGCCGAACACCGCATAGGCGCGGTTGGTCTGCCGGCCGCGGTTCTCGTTCATCAGGATGTCGCCCACCCCCTCGGGATTCTCCGGCGTCGCGCCGACGTTGGTGGTGCTCGACAGGATGCCGCCAAAGTCCTGCAACGAGCTTTCGTAGCTGTTGTCGTCGGCGAAGCTGGCGCCCACCGTGATGTTGGCTGCGCCGATCCGCCCGGCAAGGCGCAGTTCCTGGTTGAACGTCTCGACATGGCCCGAAGTATTCACATAGCTCAGCGGCAGCGCCGTGCCGTCGTTGTCGAACAGGCTGTCGATGTGAACGTAGGCGTAATTGGTCAGAGAGGTCAGCGTGAGCTGGTCGGTGACGTCGTAGTCGAGGCGAAGGATCGCCTGTCCCATCCTGTTGTTGCGGTCGAACGGGCGGTTCGGATCCCAGTCGGCGGCGCGCGCGTTGCGGGGAGCGACGGGCTGGAGAAACAGCCTCGGGTCGGCCTGCGTCGCCACGCGCGGAGAAGCCTGAACGAACTGCGGGATCTGGTTGTCCGATTTGTCGATCCAGCCGTTGAGGTCGAGGTTCACGCGCAGGCGGTCGCTCGGCTCCCAGTCCAGCAGCAGGCGACCGGCGAACTTCTTCTGGCGGCCGATGCTGTCGTCGCGAGTGTAGTTCTCCTGCCAGCCGCCCGAACGGGTTCCGGTGACCGCGATGCGCCCCTTGAGCGTGTCGGACAACGGGCCGCTGACGTAGGCGTCGGCCTGAAACGTGTTGAAGCGACCGAAGCTGGCATTACCGCCCGCCTCAAAGACATCGGTGGGCTTGTTCGCCACGTAGTTGATCGCGCCGCCGGTAGAGTTCTGGCCGAACAGCGTGCCCTGCGGCCCTTTCAGCACTTCGACACGCTGCAGGTCGTAGATCGGCCCCTGCGTCATCGGCCCGTAAGGCAGTGGCGCTTCGTCGACGTAGACGCTGACCGTGGGCTGCGCGCCAAGGTTGGAGGAATTGAAGCCGACACCCCGCAAGGTGTATACCGGCGTGCCGTCGGCGGAGGAGGCGACGGTGAAGGCGGGCACCACTTTCGCCAGATCCTGCGAGGACGTGATGCCCTTGTCGGTGAGCGCCGCGCCGCTGAGCGCAGTGATGGAAAGCCCGACGTCGTTGATGTCCTGCTCGCGCTTGTTCGCGGTCACGATGATTTCGTTCGCCGAAGCGCTCGGGGTGCTTGCGGCAGTGTCCTGCGCCCACGCCGCATTCGCGCCTGCCAGTCCGGTGAGCGACACCGCCCCCAGCAGCATCCTCCCGAATGCGAGTCGCCCAACCGGGATAAGATTGTCTATCGCCATTTCAGTTTCCTCCCTCCTTGGAGCCACGAGGCGCGGGAATTTGCTTCCCTGCCGTCCTTCGTGAATTGGAGGTATTGCCCCGCCCGCACCATCTGTCAATATCGTTCGACGATTTCGTGATATGAGACCGATCGATCATTTTGTATTGATGATGGACGAAACGCCTGTAGGGCGGTACGGATTGGAAGCCGGAGAGATGTCCCGGCGGCATAAGGCAACAGGACGATGGCGACGCGGTTGAAGGACATGGCAGACGAAACCACCCTCGATGCGGAGGCCATCAAGGTCGACGCCGGAAGCGCCGCCGACAAAGTCTCCGAAGCCATCATCCGGGGCATCCGCGCAGGCGTATTCGTGCCCGGCCAGCATCTCGTCGAACCGGACCTGACGCAGCGGCTGGGGATCAGCCGGGGCTCGCTGCGCGAAGCGCTCAAGCACCTTGCGGCGGACGGCATCGTCACGCTCAACCGCTATCGCGGCGCCTATATCGCCACGCTGGACCGCAAGGCGGTGCTCGATCTGCTGCAGACGCTGGAGCCCCTCGCCTGCCTTGCCGCGCGACTCGCGGCCGAGCATTGCGACACCGACGAGAAGCGCCGCCAGATCGTCGAGGCCGCCAATGCCATCGACGAGGCCAACCGCAACCACAACCGCGCGCTCTATCTGGAGCAGCGGCGCCAGTTCTATTCGGTGCTCGTCGCGATCGGCGGCAACGGAGAGCTTGAGCGTGCGATGCCGCTCACCCGCACCGACCTGTTCCGCGCCCAGATCGAATCGATCCAGTCGGAAAAGCAGCGCGTGCGCCATGCCTCGGGCTACAGCAAGATCGCCAAGGCCGTCGCGGAGAACAACGTCGGCGCCGCCGACCGCGCCGTCCAGCGCCACTTCGCCGGCACCCGGAGCACGATCGAGGAACTGCCCGCAGCGGCCTTCGCCAGCTTCGCATCTTAATCTTACATCTCGTCATTGCGAGCGCAGCGAAGCAACCCAGGGCAGCATAAACCGCCCTGGGTTGCTTCGCTGCGCTCGCAATGACGAAGTAGGGTGGTGCCTTCAACTGGCGCGACCTGAGCAGCGTCAGAACATCTGCGCTGCCGCCGCTCACCCTGAGCTTGTCGAAGGGCCCAAGCACAACACGATTTTCTATAGACTAAATCGTCGGACGATTTAAACAGATCAGCGGGACAGGAACAGAAAGGCGAAGCGCGATGATTCGCATTCTCGCGGTCTATCCAAACGACGCTGGCAGCCGTTTCGACGGCGACTATTACCGGCACCGCCACGCGCCTTTCGCGCACCGTCTGCTGGCGCCATTCGGGCTGGACAGCGTGCGCACAGTGCTGGGCGAAGCCGCGCTCGACGGTACCTCTCCGGCTTACTGGGCCGTCTCGGAAATGCTGTTCGCCACGCGCGCCGCCTTCGACGAGGCCATGGCGCAATGCGGCGCGGCGCTGTTCGCCGACCTTCCCAACTACACCACCGTCACCCCCGTCCTGCAGGTCGGCACGCTGGCGGAAGAAGACATCAAAGAGGGAGCCTGAAATGAATTCGACACTGCTGAACACGCCGGTGCGCTACGTGCGCAATGCGATGGAAGACATCGGCATGATCACGGCGCTCGACGAGCATCTCAACCACCAGATCGTCGATACGTTCGCCTCCGTCAGCACCTCCGAACAGAGCTGGACCGAGAAGATCTGGACCGCGATCGTGCGCAAGGACGGCACCATGGGCGTCGATTTCGGGCTCGGCCGCTACCACAACCGCGGCGTTCTCGACGGCTGGGCCGCGATCTCGCGCGGGAGCGAGCAGTGGACCGTCCGCGCCAACAGCGAATTACGCGACGACCCGCTCGTCACCGAAGTCGGTCCCCTCACTTACGAGATCATCGAGCCTCTGCGCCAGGTCCGCTACGCCTGCGCGGCCAACGACCTGCAGCCGATCGCCTACGACATCACCTTCACCGCACAGATGCCGCCGTTCTTCGAAGACCGCCACAAGCAGCGCGAGCAGGACGGTTTCCGCATCGGCTCGGACGTGGTGCGCTACCACCAGATCGGCACGCCTTCGGGTTGGATCGAACTGGAGGGCGAGCGGATCGAGATAAACCCCGAGGAATGGACCCAGTACCGCGATCACTCCTGGGGAACCCGCCTCGACGTCGGTGCGCACAACGCCGACGTGAAGCCCACCTCCAACTTCGGCGACGTCAAGTTCGGCGAAGGCGAGTACGTGCTGATCTGGAGCCCGTTCATGCTCGTCTCGCCCAGCGGCGAGAAAGTCGCCTACCACATGTACTTCCAGTCGAAGCAGGGGCGCATCTTCTATTCGTCCGGCTACCGTAACCACCCCGACGGCACGCAGGAGAAGATCGCCCGCGTCCGCCCCGAACTGCGCTTCGACGACCATACCCGTCGCCTGCTGGGCGGGCGCATCCATTTCGACATGCTGCAGGGCGGATCGCACACCATCGATGTGGAAGTGATGGGCACCTCGGGCGTCCACCTCGGCCCGGGCCTCTACCTGGGCTTCGATGGGCGCAAGCACGGCTCCTGGCACGGTCCGCTGACGCTCGAGGGCGAGAAGTTCGACGATACCCTCGACCGCGCGACGCTGGAACGCATCCGCCAGGTCCGCGACTGCCCGATCAAGGTCACCGAGGGCGACTGGACCGGCTACGGCATCATGGAAACCATCATCCACGGCGCGCATCCCGAACTCGGGCTGACCGCCGAAAACTCGCTGGTCTGAGCCGCCATGGCGCGCGATACCGAAAAGTTGGCTGCCGGGCTTCGCGCCTGGCTGCCGCGCGGCAACCGGGTGACGGGGGTGAAGACCCTCTCCGCCGGCCACTCCAACGAGACTTATCTGGTCGAGGGGATCGACGAGATCCTGCGCATGCCTCCCTCCGAGGAAGGCCTGCTGCCCCCTTACGACATGGTGCGCCAGCACGCGGTGCTCAGCGCCGTATCGAAGGCCGCTCCGGGGGTGCCGCTGCCCCCGGTGCTGGAACTGTGCGACGATCCGCAGGTGCTGGGCGACCCGTTCTTCCTGATGGGCCGCATCGAGGGCGAGGCGTTCGAATATGCCGTGCCCGACTGGCTTGCCGCCGATCCGGTCGAGGGCGCCGAAAGCGTCTGCCGCCAGTGGTTCGACGCGATCCTGGCGCTGCACCGGATGCCGGTATCGGCGATGCCGCCGGGTGGCCGCACCGTGCTGGAGGAAGCGCAGCACTGGCTGGACGTGGCGCGCGGCGCCGACTCGACGCCCGGTCTGGTCGCGGTGCTGGAGGATCTGGTGGCCCGCCCGCCGCGCACTTCCGGCCCGCCCACGCCGGTCCACGGCGACCCCAAGCACGGCAACTGCATGTGGCACCGGGGCCGCATCACCGGCCTGCTCGACTGGGAGATGGCGCAAGTCTCCGAGCCGCTGCTGGACCTTGGCTACGTGCTGATGTTCCACGATCAGGGCGAGGCGTCGCTGGCCAACGCCGGGTTCGAGCTGCCCGGCTGGTGGTCCGCCGGGCGCATGGTCGAGGAATGGGAGAAAGGCATCGGCCGCACCGCCGTCGACGTCGATCGTTATGCGGTGCTGGGTCAGGCCAAGGTGGCGGCGATCATCTCGGTCGGCGCGTTCCTGTTCAAGACGGGCCGCATCGCCGACCCGCGCTTCAAGGCCTTCGCGGCGCTGATTCCTTCGTACGTGGCGCTGCTGGAGAAGCGGGCGATGGTCGCGGGATGAGGGTGCGCCTCGCCCTGGGGGCATTTTGTTTGGGGAACTGCCAATACCAAATCGTCATTGCTTCGCTACGCTCGCAATGACGAAATGCGGAAACGTCCGATTTTGGCGGGAACCAGACAATTATTTTTTAAGGAAAATCTCGACGCATCCATTGGTAGGGAAAAAGATAATCTCCCAGTTCTTTGGTGACATCCTCTTTCCTGAGAAGTGACTTGAGATCACTCTCCAAAATGCGGAATGCAGGAGGAGCAGAAAGACCATTCTCGTCATGAACTATCTTCCAGTCAGGACTCTCCCTTTGATCGAATCCGAGTTCATTTCGCGCTAACATCAGCCCTTCCAGAAGGGACCGCATCGTCGGCGATCCGGCAACTTCCAGTTTTGGATCATCCGAGAATTTAGCGTGCAGGAGAATCGCCAAAAAATGCCATGATTCAGCTTCATTCAGTGAGAATTTTATTTCCGAATTTTCCTGTGATGCTTCAACTTTCATGGCCGACCTATCATAATGGTCTCGCATGCATACTATGCTGCATCAGGTCCGCAACGGGGCGTGTCCGGTCAGGCTGCGTTTCTTCGAAAGCGGCGGGCACCGGACAGGCTGCTATGGAGCGCTGCCATCGCCCTCCTGAATAGCTGAAAGGGGTGGTAAGAAGAGCAATTTACCGGAAAAAGCTAAAAAACTCGCCGTCGATCAGCACCTTGCGAGGGAAGCCACGTTGAGTAGTTCTGATCTCCGTCAAACCTTGCTGCGCAGCAGATTTATTGGCAGAACTAAAAAACAGCCGATTGTTTCTGATAGTTAAATTCACGCCATCCGGCTTATATTGACCAACATATTGTCTGCGGGAAAATATTAAAATCCGCTGGCCACCGTGATCTGCGCAATCCTTGCAGATACGAGCCAGTCTATATTTGTAGTCGTAAATAGAATAATCATTTCTCTGAGTGTGAATCGTTCCGATTTTCCGCATGGATAGCTTGTCGTTTTGACAATCTACCGAACCAGAAAATCCACCTGAAACCAGCGATTCTTTAAGTCCTTGAAGGCAATCATGCGTAGGAATTTGGCCACCGGTCAACGTGAAACCAAGAAGACCGCATAAAGCGAAAAGCAAGATTCTATGGCGTCGCATAGTCGCATGATGAATCAGAGGAACGTTGACCGCAATGGGGCGTGTGCTGACTGGCGAGTTTTGTCCGGAAGGGGTGGATTGCGGACTTTGGTTTCAGCGGCTCAATTTAAGTTCATCGGCATGGAGCCGGGGCTAAAATGAGGGTGGTCCCAGACCGCTGCGCCTTTATCTTATCACCGACTTGGCAGCCGAAAATCTCATTGGGCTGCACCAACTTCGAGCCGACTAATCCGGCATCGTCTTGCGCGTGAACTACCCTCGATGGCGCGACTTGGTATTTGCTGCCGCCAACACCGATGAACGTAATCCTAGCGGTCTCCGAGGGAGATGAGGCAACGTCAGCAGCCGAGGGGTTAGCAAGATAATTAGCGCCGCCGATTGCAAGAGAAACACCTAGAAACAAAAGGCAAAGCACGCCTAATCCGGTCGATCCGACTAAGTCGCGTTTGAAGCGAGGAATCAAGCGAGGACTGCTCATTTTCCGGAATTCTAGGCTGCTGCAGCAATGGCGGCAAAGTGGCGTGTTCGGTCAGGCGGGTTTTCTTCGCTCGCGGCGAGCACCGGACGGACAGCTATAGAGCGCAGCGTTCACCCCCACGGAATGGCGAAACGGGTGGCTAGCTGCCCTTAGATGGGTCGTGTCCCGCGGGGTGGTGTAGGAACCGTCGATCTACGGCAGGATCAGGTTC
>NZ_JARVRY010000030.1:0-78683 GCF_030209485.1 Novosphingobium sp. fls2-241-R2A-195 | reverse complement strand
GAAGCCAATATCCGACTGAAGTCGGAGGGGTTCCTCCTCGGAAGAGGACTCTAAAGGCGCCACTGTTTAAAGCAGGCCAAGAGGATCCTTAAACGGCGTCAGGTGCCAATTTCGGTCACTCAGGTGCGGACCTTCCGCTATCCTGGCGGCCGTCGACCAACTGAAGCGTTATTAGCGCACAACCATGAACGGCGGCTCATACCATAGCCATCGGCAGTTGGCTCGGCAACCGCTGGGCAGCAAAGCTGCTTTAGACTGGGCGTTTTCAAGGAAAAGTAATTGTCGGAACGTGCGCTAGGGCATTTGCCACTTATTCAAGTATCTGCCCTCGTTGCAAACGTTCGTTCTGGTCAGGCGCCTCTGGTAAACCGCCAATCTGGAATTTCTCTCTTGCCCCAACAGATCAACGACCAGTCCAGACAGGCATACGCCCTTGCACGATAGCGGCGTCGCGCTCGCGCGCGTCGTCGCTGCCCGCGTAGCTCTCGATCTCCTCGAAGCGGCTGCCCAGCGCCGCCTCGAGCGGGAGGGCAAGCCCCTTTGCAACGGCGGCCTTGGCGGCCCGGTTCGCCAGCGGGGAAGCCTTGTTGATCCTTGCGGCCCAATCCATCGCCGCATCGGACAACCCGGCAAGCGGGACCAGTTGATTGACGAGCCCGAAGCGTTCGGCCGCCCTGGCATCGATCCGCTCCCCGGTGAGGATCATCGCCATTGCCACATGATGCGGCAACCGGCGCACCGCCCGGTGCACCACCCCGCATTCGCCGATGATGCCCCGGCGGGTTTCCGGCAGGCCGAACTGCGCATTCTCCGCAGCGACTATGACATCGGCGCACATCGCCAGTTCGAACCCCGCGCCGACGCAGAAACCCTGCACGGCGGCGACCAGTGGCTTGCTGAGGGGGACGAGCGGCCCGCCGATGCCGGTCAGCCCGCCGCCGACGGCCGGGCGCGGCGCCGCCGGTCTGGCTTCCGACATGTCCGCGCCGATGCAGAACGCCTCGTCGCCTTGCGCCGTCAGCACGACCGTCCAGATCTCCGGATCCTCGTCCACCTGCCGCCAGAACCGCGAGAGCAGGACATCCATCCCGAACGTCAGCGCATTGCGGGCATCGGGGCGATTGAGATGGACGCGCGCCGTGCGGCCTTCAATGAACAGTTCGACTTGCGCCATCGCCGCCCCCTTTCCCGCTTCCGGTCATGACGCTCAGTGCGCGAGCATGCCGGCATCGACGAGATGTTCGGCGCCGGTGATGTAGGACGATTCGTCCGAGGCCAGGAACAGCACCAGGTTCGAAACCTCCCGCGGGTCGGCGATGCGGCCCAGCGGAATCTGCGCCAGCGCCTCGCCGCCCACTTCGTCCGTCGCCTCGACCATCATCGGGGTCTGGATGAAGCCGGGATGGACCGAGTTCACGCGAATGTTGTGCTTGCCGAACTCCATCGCGGTCGCCTTGGTCATGCCCCGTACCGCGAACTTGCTGGCTACGTAGGCAAGGCTGGGGAAGCCGTAGTTGGCCGCCATTCCCGCGATCGAGGAAATGTTCACGATCGAGCCGCCGCCCCTCTCGAGCATCGCCGGCAGGACCGATTTCATGCCCAGGAACACCGAATGCTGGTTCACCGCGCAGACGAGGTGATAGTCTTCCTCGGTCAAGTCCCTGGTATCGGCGAGCGGGCCGAGAATACCGGCGTTGTTGACCAGGATATCGACGCCGCCGAAGTTCGTCACGGCCGCGTCCACCACCGCCGGCCATTCGGCCAGCCTGGTCACGTCGTGCTTCACGAAGACGGCAGCGGCGCCGATCTCGTCCGCCAGTGCCTGTCCCGCCGCTGCGTTCAGGTCGGTGAGCACCACCTTGGCACCCTGCTCGGCGAAAAGCCGGGCATGCGAGGCGCCCATGCCCCGTCCTGCGCCCGTGATGATGGCCACTTTGCCAGCGAGTCGCGCCATTTGCATTCTCCCATGCGAGTTGTCGAATATCAGCCTATTATTGATTTGGCAGGCAACAGGTTGTCAAGCCCATGGTAATCATGGCCACTGGCGGATGGCGGAAATCTTGCCCGCCAGAAATCAGCGATTTACCGGTGATTTTTACGTTCGCCTCGCAAAATCCGGACAAATTCTTCCGCGCAGAAGCCTTTCCAAATTTCCGCTTGACCGCAGACTAATGGTTATTAGTTTAGAGCGAAGACCACGGGGCCTACGAGGGTCCGGGAAAGGGAGAAACTGCAATGACGTTCCGTTTCGGCGCGACCTCTACGATGGCCATCGCCACTGCGATGCTGGCGATGCCGGCCTATGCCCAGAGCGGCGCGGAGGCCGCGCAGGCCAAGGATGCCAAGCCCGAGATCGAGGAAATCGTGGTCACCGCGCAGCGCCGCGAACAGTCGCTTTCCAAGGTTCCGGTGTCGGTCTCGGCATTCAACGCCGACGTGCTTCAGGACCGCAACGTCACCAGCGAACAGGGCCTTGCGGCGCTTGTCCCCGGCCTTGTCGTCAAGAGCGGGCAGAACTCCAACCAGCTCAGCTTCACCTTGCGCGGGCAGACGCTCGATCCCTTCTCCGGTTCGAGCCCGGCGGTGCTGACCTACATCAACGACGCCCCGATGACCGAGGGCAACACCTCGACCGCCTTCTTCGACTTCAGTTCCGTTCAGGTGCTGAAAGGCCCGCAGGGCACCCTGTTCGGCCGCAACGCGACCGGCGGCGCGATCCTCTACGAGACGACCAAGCCCGGCGACGTGTTCGGCGGCTACCTCACGATCAAGGGTGGCGAGCGCAACTACATCCAGGCCCAGGGCGCCATCGACCTGCCGATCTCGGACGTCATCAAGCTGCGCCTTGCGGGAGACTACAACAAGCAGGACGGCTACATCCGCAACGTCAACACCGGCAGCACGCTGGGCGACACCGATGCCAAGTCCGGCCGCGTTACCCTGGTGATCGAGCCGTCTTCCGGGTTCAAGATGACCACCGTTGCGCAGTACAGCGACTTCGGCGGAACCGAGGGTGCCGGCGGCCTCTATTCCTACCATGCCTGCGGCGAGACCAACAACGGCTACCAGCTCACCGCGACGCTGGACTGCGTCTACGGCATGAACAGCCCCTTCGCGCCGACGCTGGGCGACGGGCCGATGGGCGACGGCACCTGGCCCGGCGCGGTCGCCGGCTATCTCGCCTGGCAGCAGGCCAACCCCTACAAGGTCTGGCTGAGCTACGACCTGCCGCACAAGGCGCACACCGCCTTCGTCACCAACACCACGGAGATGGAACTGGGCGACGACGTGATGCTGAAGAACATCTTCGGCTATGCCGATGCCTTCGCCCGCACGCCCGGCATCCTTTCCGGATCGCCCTTCGGCTCGCTCAACCTCTACAACAACAGCGGTCTCGGCAACGGACCTCCGGGCGGCGAGGAATTCTCGACCAAGCGCATTTCCAACGAACTGCAGCTTCAGGGCAAGAGCGGACGCCTCGAATACATCGTCGGCGCGTACTACTCGTGGTCCCGCAAGAAGGAATACATCCCGGTCATCGTCGGATCGGAACTGGCGACGCCGCTGGCCGACATCGCCTATTATTATACCAACGACGATGAATCCAAGGCCCTGTTCGCCCAGCTCAGCTACGAGCTGACCGACAAGCTGACGGTCACTGCGGGCGGACGCTATACCTGGGAGCAGATGCGCCTGCGCCAGAACCCGGGCAGCCTGTTCAACCTCGACGGCGATACCCCGCTCAAGCAGAAGGCCAACCTCAAGGACCCCAGCTGGACGTTCAACATCCAGTACCAGATCAACCCGCAGAACATGGTCTACTTCGCGCAGCGCGGTTCATTCCGGGCCGGCGGCTTCAACGGCGCGGTCGTGCCTTACAACAACACGAACTTCTTCAAGAACGAGAACACCTACGACTTCGAACTTGGCTACAAGTTCAACGGCTACATCGGCGGCGTGGCATCGCGGGTCAACATCGCCGCCTATCGCCAGATCGTGACCGACGCCCAGCATTCGATCTACGCGCTGGTGAACGGCAACCCGGCCGCATTCACCGTCAACGTGCCCAAGAAGCGCATCCAGGGCGTGGAATTCGACGGCAACTTCCGCCTGAGCGAATGGCTGGAGGTCGGGTTCTCCGGCGCCTACACCGACGCCAAGTTCACCAGGAACATCGTCGACCTGTCCTCCGCTACCGGCGTGGCCGGACTGACCATTCCCTTCGACACTTATACCGACGCGCCGAAGTGGGCGGGCTCGGTCTATGCCGAAGTGGGACTGCCCGTGCCGGAAAGCGCCGGTGAGGTGAAGTTCCGCACCGACGTGTTCGGGCAGAAGATGACGTACTTCTCGAACAACGAAGGCTCGATCACGCCGCGCACGCAGTTGCCGGGCTACGTCACCGTGGACATGCGCCTGAGCTGGAACAACGTCATGGGCAGCAACGTGACCGTCGCCGGCTACGTGAAGAACCTGTTCGACAAGCTCTACTACAACTCGGGTTACGTCGAAGGCGCCAGCGGCGGCTTCAACACCGCGATCTGGGGCGCGCCGCAGACCTTCGGTGCCGAAGTTACCTACCGCTTCTGATAGGATGCGATCCGCCCCGTCTGCGTGTGCGGGCGGGGCGGAAGCAAAGAGAGGATAAACGTCATGCGCGGCAGGGCCACCGTACTGGTCGAGAAGAACCGCCTGGAAACCTGGGACTTGCCCATCGCCGATCCCCAGGCGGGCGGCATCCTGGTCCGTACCGTGGTGGGCGGGGTATGCGGCAGCGACGTCCACATCGCCTCGGGCGAGGCGGGCGAGATGCCCTTCCCCATCATCCTCGGCCATGAAGGCGTCGGCGGCATCGAGAAGCTGGGCGCGGGCGTCGATAAGGACTACGCAGGCGTCGACGTGAAGGTGGGCGACCTCGTCGTCTGGTCGCCGATCCCGCTGTGCGGGCGCTGCTATTCGTGCTCCGTGCTGCAGCAGACCCCTTGCGAGAACACGCAATACTTCGAGCATGCGAACAAGCCGAACTGGGGCAGCTATTCCGACTATGCCTGGCTGCCGAGCGGAATGTCGTTCTACCGCCTGCCCGACCATGCCGATCCGCTGGCGGTCGCGGCATTGGGATGCGCGCTGCCCACGGTGCTGCGCGGGTTCGACCGCTGCGGCCCGATCGCGCTGAACGACGCGGTAGTGGTGCAGGGAGCGGGGCCGGTCGGGCTGTCCGCCGTGCTGGTCGCCGCGCAGATGGGCGCGCGCTGCATCGTGGTCATCGACAAGGCCCCTGCCCGTCTCGCCGCCGCGATGAAGCTGGGCGCGACCGCCACCGTCTCGCTCGACCTGCCGGTGGAGGAACGCCGCCGCGCCGTCTACGATCTCACCGGCCCGGGCGGCTCGGACGTGGTGGTCGAAGCCGCCGGCGTGCTGCCCGCCTTCCCCGAGGGTGTTGACCTGACCGGCCCGCACGGCCGCTACATCGTGCTGGGCCTGTGGGGCGCGATCGGCACCCAGCCGATCTCGCCGCGCGACCTGACGGTGAAGAACCTGACGATCGGCGGCGCAGCCTTTCCGGCGCCGCGCAACTACTATCACGCGATGCATCTCGCCGTGCGGCTGCAGGACAAGGTGCCGCTGGCGGACCTCATCAGCCACCGCTTCTCCATCGCCGATGCGGGCAAGGCGCTCGAAGCCACCCGCACCGGCATCGCGACCAAGGCCGTCATCGACCCTTCCATCGCCTGAGGACATGTCATGAGCACAGCGCAGCTTGAAAAGCACCGCAGCATCGTTCCGGGTCACGTACCCGCCCACCTCGTCCACGACGTCGACATGTTCGCGCCAGACGGCATCGAGGACGGCTTCCATGAAGCCTGGGGCCGGCTGCAGCAGGACGGCATGCCCGATCTGATCTACACGCCGCTGACCGGCGGGCACTGGATCGCGACACGCGGCGAACTGATCGACGAAATCTACCGCGACCCCTCGCGCTTCTCCAGCGAGATCATCTTCCTGCCCAAGGAAGCGGGCGAGAAGTACGCCATGGTCCCCACCCGCATGGACCCGCCCGAGCACACGCCGTACCGCAAGGTGCTGGACAAGGGCCTCAACCACACCGCCATCCGCCGCACCGAGGAGCAGGTCCGCCAGACCGCCGCCGAGCTGATCGACGGCTTCGTCGCCGATGGCCGCTGCGATTTCGGCAAGCAGTATGCCGGGATTTTCCCCGTCCGCGTGTTCCTCGCCTTGTGCGACCTGCCCGAAAGCGACGCGCCGATGCTGGGCGAACTCGCCAACGACATGACGCGCCCGCCCGGTCGCACGCCCGGCGAACAGGCCGCCGCGCTCGACAAGGCGAACCAGGGCTTCTTCCGCTACGTCGAGCCGATCATCGCGGCGCGGCGCGGAGGCACCGGCACCGACCTCATCACGACGATGCTCAATTCCGAGATCAACGGTGCGCCGATGCCCGACGACAAGGCGCTGGGGCTGATCTCGCTGCTGCTGCTCGGCGGGCTGGACACGGTCGTCAATTTCCTCAGCTTCATGATGCTGCATCTCGCGCGTAATCCCGAGACGGTGGCGGAACTGCGTGAAGACCCGCTGAAGCTCCAGCGCAGCGCCGAGGAGATGTTCCGCCGCTTCGGGGTCGTCTCCGACGCGCGCATGGTGGCCTGTGACATGACCTATCGCGGCGTCGAGCTGAAGAAGGGCGACATGATCCTGCTGCCGACCGCGCTGCACGGGCTCGATGCGCGCGCCAACGATGATGCCTGGACACTCAGGCCCGGCCGCACCGGCATCGCCCATTCCACTTTCGCGCAGGGGCCGCACCGCTGCGCAGGCATGCACCTCGCCCGGCTCGAAGTGATCGTGACCCTGCAGGAGTGGCTGAAGCGCATCCCGCAGTTCACGCTCGCTCCCGATGCGAAGCCGGTATTCCATTCGGGCATCATCGGCACCGTCGAAGGCGTGCCGCTGGTCTGGGACCGCGCATGACCGCCGAGCCCAGGGAATTTCGCCGTATCCTCGGTCACTACCCCACCGGCGTCTGCGCCATCACCGCCATGGGCGAGGATGGCAAGCCGGTGGGGCTCGTCGTCGGATCGTTCACTTCGGTTTCGCTCGACCCGATGCTGGTCGCGTTCTTTCCCGACAAGTCCTCGACGACATGGCCCAGGGTGGAGGCTGCCGGCCGCTTCTGCGTCAACGTTCTGGGCGATAGCCAGCAGGCCGTGTGCAGCGCCCTTTCGGCAAAGGGCGAGGACAAGTTCGCAGGGCTCGATTTCGCGTTGTCGGCGCTCGGATCACCGATCATCCACGGCGCCCTGGCCTGGATCGACTGCGAACTGGATACCGTGCACGAGGCGGGCGACCACTACATCGTGCTCGGCCGGGTGCGCGGGCTCGACGTGCACCATGAAGGCAGCCCGTTGATCTTCCACAAGGGCGGTTACGGCAAGATACTACCGCTCTGAAAGTTCGAGAAAGAGGGGGAACCGGCGTCTGCCGCTTCCCCCTTTTGCTGCGTCCTATCCGTCGGCAAGCCGCAGCGCCGCCACCGGTTCTTCACCGCGCAGCGCGGCGCGCGCGGTCACCGTCAGACCGAACCCTTCGAGCGCCACGAGCTTGGCCTGGCTCGACGTCAGCAACGTCATCTGTCCCACCCCCAGATCCCGCAGGATTTGCGCACCGATGCCGTAGTCGCGGGTCGCATGCGTCTCGTGATAGGTCTTGCGCCCACCGGCGACGCGGCGGGAGATCGAGGTCGGATCGGGATCGCGGACGAACACCGCTACCGCCGGGCCGGAATGGCTCGATATCGCGCTCAGGGCGCGGGGCACGTAATCGCGGTGCGCGGCGGTCCAGCCGAACATGTCCGCGGTGATGTCGACCTGATGCACCCGCACCAGCGTATCGACGTTCGGCCGCACCTGCCCCTTCACGATGGCCACATGCTCGCCGCCGTCCAACAGGCAGCGATAGACGTGAATGGTCAACGGCCCTTCACAGTAATGGCTCTCGAACGGCGCGCTCACGACACGCTCGACCTGCTTCTCCGAACGGCGGCGATAGGAGATCAGGTCGGCGATCGTCCCGACCTTGAGCCCGTGCTTCCCCGCGAATTCGAGAAGTTCGGGCAGGCGGGCCATCGTCCCGTCCTCGTTCATCACCTCGCAGATCACGCCGGCCGGGGCGAGGCCCGCAAGGCGCGAGATATCGACCGCCGCCTCGGTATGGCCGGCGCGCACCAGCACCCCGCCGTCGCGCGCCGTCAGCGGAAACACATGCCCCGGCGATACCAGATCGGCCGCGCCGGAGTTGGGGTTCACGGCGACGAAGATTGTATGGGAGCGATCGCCCGCGGAAATTCCCGTCGTCACCCCTTCCCGCGCCTCGATGGATACGGTGAAGGCGGTGCCGTAACCGGACTCGTTGCGGCGCGCCATGGGCTTGAGCTGCAGTTCATCCGCGCGGGCCCTGGTCATCGCCAGGCAGATCAGGCCGCGCGCATGGGTGGCCATGAAGTTGATCTGCGCGGGCGTGGCGAACTGGGCGGGGATGATGACATCACCCTCGTTCTCCCGGTTGTCCGCATCGACGAGTATGTAGGGGCGACCCTCGACCGCCTCCCGGATGATCTCCTCGATCGGAGAAACTTGAACCTCGGGCATTCCTCTCATCCTTGTGTTATGTGTGTTCACGCTCTGCTGACGGACATGTCCCAGACCAGCTTCAGCGCCTTTTCCTTGAGTTGCGCCTTCTGGACCTTGCCGGTGCCGGTCTTGGGCAGTTCCTCGTCGGTGATGAACCAGATGTCGCGCGGCAGCTTGTACGCGGCCACCTGCGCGGCGAGGAACGCCTCGATTTCGCGCGCGGAGATCGCGCTCCCCTGCGCCCGCACGACCCATGCGCAGCCGCACTCGCCATAGCGATCGTCGGGCATGCCGATGAAGAACGCTTGCGAAATGTCCGGATGGCGGGTCAGCAACTGCTCCAGTTCCTTGGGCGAGACCAGTTCGCCCCGGCTCTTGTAGAGTTCCTTGGAACGGCCGGTCAGGAACAGGTTGCCGTCCGCGCGGAACTGGCCGAGGTCGCCCATCCGTATCCACCCGCCGGGCAGGAACAGTTCGGCGGTGGCGTCGGGACGGCGGAAGTAGCCCTTGCTGTTCATCGGACTGCGGCAGCACAGTTCGCCGGGACTGCCCCAGGGCAGATCGGCGCCGGTTTCCGGGTCGATCGTCTTGAATTCGGCGATGCGGCCGCCCTGATCGGGCATGCCCGCAATGCCCGCCTCGACGATGCACCCCTGCGTTTCGGATACCACGTCGATCGGATCGCCGGGGCTTGTGCACACCACCGTCGCCGTCACTTCGGTCTGGCCGTAGCTGGTGATGATGTCCTCGCACCCGAAGGTCGCCTGGATCCGTTTCCAGACCCAGCTCGGCGTCGGCGCGGCTGCGCTGTGGATCGCGGTGAGCGAGGAGAAGTCGTAGCTTTCCTTTTCCGCCTGTTCCAGCAGCGCGATCGTCATCGTCGGCACGCCCATCAGGTACGTCGCGCGGTGCCGCCCGATCGCGGTGAGGATCGCGTGCGGATCGAACTTCAGCAGGGGAATGATCGCCCCGCCCACCACCATGCCCGAAAGCAGCCCGACCACCAGGCCGAACCCATGGTAGAGCGGCAAGGAGAACACCGCCCGGCGCCCCTCCTCGAACGCCTGGTGATAAGCGCCCGCATAGGCCGCGCGCATGAGGTTGTCGTGCGTGATGGCGACGCCCTTCGGCGATCCGGTCGTGCCGGAGGTGAACATGATCACCGCAAGGTCGTCCGCCGAGACAGGCACGGCGATCTCTCCGGCATCGCCATCGCTGGCAAGCGCCTGCACGAAATCGGCCGGAGCGTCGCGATCGAACACCAGCCCGCCCTTGAGTTCGGGCGCGTCGGCGCAGGCGCCGCCCAGCCAGCCGGGCAGGACATCGTCGAGCATCGCCGGAAAATCGCGCGAGCCGAAACTGCGCATCACCACGAGCAGCGCGCACCCGGCCTCACGCACGGCATAGGCCAGTTCATCGGACCGATAGAGCGTGTTGATCGGCACCGCCACCGCGCCTGCGCGCCAGATCGCGAAAAGCAGCGGCACCGTCATCGGATCGTTCGCCATGACGAGGCCCACGCGGTCCCCGGCCGCAATGCCGCGCGCCGCCAGCCCCGAGGCCAGCTTGCGCGACAACGCCGCGACCGATCCGTAATCGAGCACTTCGCCGTCCGTGACGACCAGCGGCCGCTCGGCAAGATCCGCCAGCGTCCAGTCGAGATAGGCGTGCAGCGTCCACGACAGCCATTCGGGATGCCGGTCGGCCATCGCACGCCTGCGGCTCGTCACGGTGCCCATGCTCGTCATCACAACTTCTCCCTAACTTTCGTTAAATTATTCCACGACAGGTGCCGCGGTCAAGCCAGTCCGTGCGATCGCTTCCAGAGCGCCGTAATTCGTACGCTTTGAATAGAATGATGGCCGGTTTACAAGGATATTCCGCAAGAGCGCCGGCCTTTTCCGGATTCGCACGCGTGCCTCGCCAGCCCGCCTCACCCGCAAAAACAGCCTTGCATTGATTGCCTAATACATATTAGGTTGAACGCAACGAATCAAGGATTGGAGATCGAGTCATGGAAGTTGGGTTGGGGCTGACGTTTCAGAACCTGCACGATCAGGTGTCGGACGTTGACGTGTTCCGGCACGAACTTTCGCTCGCGGCGCGCGCGGAAGACCAGGGCTTCGATTCCGTCTGGACGCCGGAGCACCACTTCACCGGCTACATGATGACCCCCAACGTGCCGCAGTTCCTTTCATGGGTCGCGGGCCAGACCAAGCGCATCAAGCTGGGCACCACCGTCACCGTGCTGCCCTGGCAGAACCCGGTGCGCATCGCCGAGAGCTTCCTGCTGCTCGACCAGTTCTCCGAAGGCCGCGCCGTGCTCGGCATGGGGCGCGGTCTCGGCAAGGAAGAGTTCGACGGCTTCGGCGTCCCCATGGGCGAGGCGCGCAAGCGGTTCCGCGAATATGCGGAGGCGCTGCTGCAGGGCCTCGAAACCGGCGTGATGGAATATGACGGCGACTATCTGAAGCAGCCCCGCGTCGAACTGCGCCCACGCCCTTATTCCAGCTATCGCGGCCGCGTGTTCGCCTCGGCCGTCTCGCCGGAGTCCGTGAAGCTGATGGCCAACCTCGACGTCGGCCTGATGATCATCGCCCAGAAGCCGTGGGACAAGGTGGACGAGGATCTCGCCACCTATCGCGACCGGTTCAAGGCGGTGAACGGCCGCAATGCGCCCAAACCCGTCGTCGTATGCTTCATCGCCGCCAACGAGGACGCCGCCAAGGCCAAGGAGATGCGCGACAAGTACCTTGTCGAATATGCCCGCTCGACCTCGTCGTTCTACCAGTTCGGCAACAAGGAATTCGCCAACATCGAGGGCTACGAATACTACGGCGCCCTCGCCCGCAGCGTCGAGAAGCACGGGATCGAGAAGTTCAACGAATTCCTCGCCGACCTGCAGATCTGGGGCCGGCCCGAGGAAGTGGTCGAGAAGCTCAAGGTGATGAAGGAGCGTTTCGACGTGGGCAAGTTCATCATCTATACCCAGTTCGGCGACATGCCCTTCGACGTCGGCCTCGAAAACTACGAGCTGATCGCCCGCAAGGTACTCCCCGCGCTCAAGGACATCGACGTTTCGGTCGATCCGGTGGAGAGCGCGGCGGGCTTGCAAACGGCCGGCTGATCCCCGACCAGACCTGACACGCCGGGCACACGGCGAAGACCGGAGAGAATGCGCGATGATGGAAGGCGATGGCTGGCGCTGCCTGTGGGACGCCAGGGCGATCCTGGGCGAAAGCACGGTATGGGATGCCCGCGATGGCTGCATCTACTGGGTCGATATCGAGGCGCCCGCCGTCCACTGGTACGCGCTTGAAACCGGCCGCAAGCAAAGCTGGTCCACGCCCGCGTGGGTCAGCGCGCTGGCCCCGCGTGCAAGCGGCGGCTTCATCGCCTCCAGCGCCGACGGGCTGGTGCATCTCGACCCCGCCCGGCAGCTTTACAAACCGATCCTCCACCCGATCCCCGACCCCGGCAAAGCGCGCCTCAACGACGGCGTGACCGACCGCAAGGGCCGCTACTGGACCGGATCGTGCGACACCGCGCAGTGGGACGACAGCACCACCGCCGACGACAAGGAAAGCTCGCTCAAGGACTTCGACGTGCGCAATACCGGCGAACTCTATCGCCTGGATGCGGACGGCTCGGTCTCGACGCAGGAGCGCGGCATCGTCACTGCCAACGGCCCGGCGTTCAGCCCGGACGGGCGCACCGCCTACGTCAACGATTCCATGCCGCTGGTCACCTGGGCCTACGACCTCGACGACAACGGCGAATTGTCCAACCGCCGCGACTTCCTCAACTTCACGCCCGAGGACGGCTATCCCGACGGCATGGCGGTCGATATCGAGGGCTGCATCTGGATGGCCTTCTACGAAAGCTGGAAGCTGCGCCGCTTCGCGCCGGACGCCACCTTGCTGGAAGAACGCCAGCTACCGGTGATGCGGGGCCTGCGCCCGGCCTTCGGCGGCGCGAACCACGACCGCCTGTTCCTCGTCACCGGATCGCAGGGGTATTCCGATGCGCGCTTTGCCCAGGAGCCGCTGGCCGGCGGACTGTTCGAAATTCTCTCGCCCCCCGTCGCAGGTCTGCCGACAATTCCCTTTGCCGGATGACCTTTCCGCGCAATCGGGGCTTCCATTAGGCTACCGAACGGCTATTCGGCAGATATGAGCGACGGTGACTCCGGCAGGAAACGCATTCTCGATTCCGCAGCCTTCATTCTGCGGACCAAGGGCTTCGGCGCCGCCCGGTTGAGCGAGATCGCTCAGGGCGCGGGCATGCTGGCGCCCAGCATCTATCACCATTTCAAGTCCAAGGACGAAGTGGTCGAAGAGGTGATGCTCTCCGGCATATACCGCAATACGCGCCATATCGTCGCGAAAGTGGAAGTGCTCGGTCCCGAGACCGCGCCGGTCGATCGCCTGCGCGCCGCGATCGTCGCCCATGTCGAGTTCCTGCTGTCCGGCGACGACTATTCCTCCGCCGTGGCGCGGTCGTTCGGCGATCTTCCCAGCGAGATGAAGCAGCGCGTCCTCGCCGCCTACGCGACATTCGACAGCTACTGGCGCGACCTGCTCGTCGCCGCCAGCCCTTCCGGCAACGATGCGCAGACCACCGTGGCACGCAAGTTCCTGATCGCCATGCTCGACTCCTGCCCGAGCTGGTATCGCGCCGGACGCCTCGGCCCCACCCAGATCGCGAACCAGGCGGCAGACCTCTTCCTCGGCGGCTTCGCGCCCTGACGCCTCCGGCGCACCATTGCGCCCTGGAACGTTACTCGCCCCCGAACATGAAAAGAGGCGCCGCGTTGCCACGGCGCCTCAGGTAGCCGGAGAGAGTCCGGGCGGATAATCAGGCGTCTGCGGTCGCGGGTGCCCTGCTGCCCTCGGGCAGCTTGACGCGCGGTGCCACTTCCTTGGCCAGCAGGTTCAGCGAATGGAACCAGGGCTCCGGGTTGTCGTAATAGTCGTGCGATTCCACCTGCAACGTGCCCCACCCGCCGCACTGCTCAAACAGCACGTTGAGCTTGTCGACGACCGTGTCCGGCGAGCCGACCACGAAGACCTTGTCGACCAGGAATTCCAGGTCGGCGTCGTTCGGGTCGATGCCGTGGTCCTTGGCGAACCCGTCCATCATGCCGAAGCGCTTCCAGATCGGGATCAGGTAGCGTTCGAAGCAGTAGCCGATCGGGCCTTCCATCACCTCGCGCTTGGCCTCCGCGTCGGTATCGGCGCAGAAGATGGTGTGCGAGACCGCATGGCGCGCGCGGTCGGGCGTGAAGCCGGCGGCGATGTTCGCTTCGGAATAGATCTCCCAGTGACGCTTCAGCGCATCGATGCCCGAGTAGATCGAGACCGGCTTGAAATTGCGCTCGCCGGCCAGCTTCATCGACGGGGAATTGGAGCTGAAGCCGGTCACCGCGATTTCCGGGAACGCCCCGTTCCACGGCGCGAAATCGGCCAGCATGTGCTGTTCGTCTTCTTCGGTCTCGGGCGCGTCTTCCTGCGGGAAGCCGGCGTTCCAGTACTTGCCCTCGAAGAAGAACGGCTCGCGCGCCCAGATCTTCTCCATGATCGAGAGCGATTCACGCACCATGTCGTTGAGCATCTTGGGCTCGGCGTCCTTGATGCCGTGCATGTAAGACGCCTGCGGATAGGCGCCCGCGCCGATGCCCATGAAGAAGCGACCCTCCAGGATCTGCGACAGCCAGCCGACCATCACCGCCAGCTTGGTCGGATGCTGGTGCGGGAGGATATGAGCCATCGGCGCGAAGCTGATGTTTTCGGTCTGCAGCGCGGCGGCGGCGATGATGAGTTCGGGGTTGGGGATGTTCTCCCAGATCTGCGAGGCATGCTCGGAGATCATCATCGTGTCGAAACCCGCCTTGTCGCAGGCGATGGAGCTTTGCACGCCCCAGTCGAAGGTCTGGCGGGCCGTGCGGCCCGGTCGCATGTAGGGGTGGAAAATAAGGCCGGTCTGCATGACCATCAGCGCTCTCCTTCTTCGTTTCTGTCCTGGTGGCCACCCGCGAATCCGGCGAAGCAGCCTAACGAGTGATAGGCTACGGAATTTAAAACACTTGTAAAGTGAAATTCGGAAGAGCGATCGACGCCGGCGGCGAGCAGGCACGATGCGACACATCGGCCGCATTCTCTTAGCATCTGCAACATAAACCGGCTGTTTTAGGTACGTTCTCCAATGATCTACCGTCATCAGGTCAGCACGGCCAGCAACGATGCAGCGCCCCGAAAAGTCGCGGCGTCAGCTTAAAACGCTTGGCATCCTTGCCATTCCTGCCTCATAAGCATGTCTGTTTGCAAACAGATGACTTATTCCGAAGAGCATGCACAATGGCTGAAACCCCGCAGATCTCGCCCGATATCGACGAAGCCGACCCCAAGACGCGGCTCATCCTGACGGGCGAACGGCTGTTCGCCGAAGTCGGCATCCAGGGCGTTTCGATGCGCGAAATCGCGTCGAAGGCGGGGCAGGGAAACCATTTCGCGGTGCAGTATCACTTCGGTTCGCGCGAGGGGCTGGTCCAGGCGATCTTCGACTTCCGGATGAACCAGATGGAACCGGGACGCGGCGCGATGATCGCCGCGCTGGAGGCGGCCGGACGCACGCGGGATGCCCGTTCGATCCTGGAGGTCATCCTGCTGCCGCAGCTCCATCTCGATGGCGGGACCAATCGCTCCTACGGCACGTTCCTGTCGCAGTACCTGCTGCATGGCGACTGGGACGAATACGGACACTTCGGCGGCGAGGCCCCGCCCCAGCTCAACCGGGCGCTCGACCTGCTGCGCCAGCGCGTCGATTACCTTCCCGCCGCCGTCGCGCAGCGCCGGCTGGTGAACGTCAGCCTGATGTTCCTGAACCTGCTGGTGCGCCACAGCCGCATGGAAACGCACGAATTTCCCGAGACCTTCGAGCACGCGCTGGAGGACACGATGGAACAGATCGTCATGGCCATGTGCCTGCCGCTCCGACTGCAGGGCTGACGGCGACCGGAGCGGCGGACACGAAAACGAGAACGAGGACGGGAGCGAAGATGACGGACGGTACGATTGATGGAATCCGCCTGGAGCGCGGGAGCGCGATCGACTGGATCGTGCTCGACCGCCCCGAAGCGGCCAATGCGTTCTCGCGCGAGATGCTCGCCCGGTTCGGCACGGTGCTGCGCGATCTCAAGGCGGACGGCGCGCCGGTGATCGGCATCCGCGGTGCCGGCAAGGGCTTTGGCGCGGGGATGGACCTGGGCCAGTACAACGCCGAGGGCAGCCCGATGGAAGACGTGACTCGATTGTCGGGCTACGTCGATCTGTGGCGCGACATCTGGCGCCATCCCAAGCCGGTGATCGTCGCCGTGCACGGCTACTGCATCGGCGTCGCCGCCCAGATGGCAAGCTTCGCCGACATCCTCGTCGTGGCGCAGGATGCCGCGATCACCGAGCCGACCATCCCCATCGGCGGCGGCTTCATCGCGCCCACATGGGTCCATCAGGTCGGCGGGCGGCGCGCCAAGGAATTCGCCTTCCTGCCGGGCAACAGCATCGACGGCCGGACCGCAGTGGAATGGGGCTGGGCCAACGCCGCGGTCCCGGCCGAGAACCTGGTCGCCTGCGCCGAGGAACTGGCGTCGCGCATCGCGCTTGTCCCGCCCGGCGTGCTGGCGATGAAGAAGCGCTCGATCAACCGCGCGATGGAGGCGGCCGGATGGGACCAGGCGCTTTCCGCCATCGCCGAAAGCGACGCGATCCTGCATCTCGAACCCGAAGTCCGGCGCATCCGCGCGCAGCTTGCGACCATGGGGCTGAAGGCGACGGTCGCGGAGTTCAAAGGGCACGGGTCGCAAGAGATCTTCAACTTGCATGGTGCCTGATCTGTCCCTTAGTATTGGGCTCACTCGGTGCTTTACTTCGGGAGCGGGCCTACGGGTCAGAACGGAGTCAGGAACGGGCGCCAGAAGCTTGTTGGTGCCGCAGATGACGGCAGATTTCATTAAAAGACGTGGAACAGTCAATTGCCGCTCCTAGCAAAGGCAGTCGCCGCCAAATGGTCATCCGGCGGATTGCCGCGCCATGTCGATCAAAGCCTTGAAAGCGGCTGAAGGATTTCGCCTGGTAGGGTAGTATAGGCACAACGGCGGCTGTGGCGGCGTCCAGTCTTCTAACACCCGGACCAGGCGGCCCGCTTGAATGTCGTCGCGCACATCGGCTTCCATGAAGTAGCCGATGCCGACATGATCGAGGACGGCGATGCGCGACAAGCTCGCTTCGTCCAGCGTGATCGGACCGGAGACTTCGATCTGAACGGGCGCCCCGTCTTTCTCGAAATGCCAGCGATGCAACGCTCCATTCGGCAGCCGAATGCGAACGCAGGAGTGGCAAAGCAGGTCCGGAGGGGTGCGGGGCTTGCCGTTGGCCTCGAAATACGAAGATGATGCGACGACAGCAAAGCTGCGAGGAGTTCCGACGGGAACGGCGATCATGTCCGCTGGTACGATATTCGCGGTCCGCAAGCCAAGATCGAACCCCTCGGCGACAATGTCCACAATCCGACCTTCGGTGACCAAGTCGATGTGAACTTTGGGATAGCGTCGCAGGAAATCCAACAGAAGTGGACCGAGGATCTCCCGTGCTCCCGTGGCGAAAGCATTGATCCGCAAAGTTCCGGACGGCGTTTCCTGCTGTGACCGGGCGGCGCCCATTGCTTCGTGAAGGGAGCTAATGGCGGGCCTAACCTGTTCGACGAAATTTCGTCCGGCATCGGTGAGCGACACACTGCGGGTTGTGCGATTGAACAATCGGACCCCAAGCTGCCGCTCCAGCTTTGCGATGGCATTGCTCAGCGCTGTTGTCGAAATACCCAGCTCCAGCGCCGCGGCGCGAAACGATCCCCGTCGAGCTATCGCGAGAACAGCATCAAATTCGATCAATCCGTGCTTCGACATTGTCCCGCCTTTCGCGACGTTACATTCAGATTTGGCCCGATTATCACAACCATCGCTCAGCGCTAAATTCCCCTTGTCATCTCAAGGAGCTCAGCAATGCCCGTCGAACTACCCAAGCCCATCGCAGATTATGTCGCGGCCAACGCGCGCCTCGATGTCGACGCAATGCTCGAACCGTTCACTGCCGACGCGGTTTTTCTGGACAATGGGAAGCTCTTTGAAGGCCACGACCAGCTTCGGGGCCTGTTCGAAGAGGAGGTCATCGCCGCGAAAGCTATCTTCACGCCGGATGCAATCCGTCGTGAGGACGATCAGGTCGTCGTCGAAGGGCCGGCTCATGGCGATTTCCCCGGCAGTCCCATCCGTTTCACCTATAGATTCACGCTCGAAGGCGATGCTGTAAAGGCTCTGGAGGTGACGCTATGACGGTCAAAGCTGACCCGACCGTTGGCACAGGCGGCTGGTCCGCGACATTTTCTCCTGCTGCCCCAAGTCTTGCGATATTTCCGGGATCAACATGGCGAGGCTGCGCCATGAATATAGGAGCTAAGACGGCCGCGAGCCTATCGCCGGGTGCGCGCGTGTGCCGGCCGGTCATACGGTCAACACTTCGTTGGCAAATACCGGAAATCGAGCGCCCCTGCTTGCCCCCCGGCCATAGGCAGCACACAATCATGCCGGCTTGACCTTAGTACGATCCCACTTTTTGAGAAGAGAACGGAATTGCCGAAGAAAGTAGATCATGACCAGAGGCGGGTAGAAATTGCCCGTGTTATCAGAGAGATCACTTGGAATGAAGGCGTGGAAGGCCTTAAAATCCGTAATGTCGCAGATAAAGTCGGATATGGCCCGAGCGTCGTTGTGCATTACTTTGAAAATAAGCGCGAGATGCTCAATTTTTCTCAGCGTGAATCGCGCAAGCAGGGAGAAAGGGCGGTTATCGCAGCATGGAATGATGGTGCAAGCTTGGAAGAATGCATCGCCGTGCTTCTTCCGATATCCCATGAAATGAAGTCTGTGTGGCACCTGTTCTTCGCCTTCTGGGGGCTCGCAATGTACGATCCCGAGTTGGCCGACGAGCGGCTTCATGCGACCTCGGATGCCAAGGACATATTCATCGAAATCATCAGGTCAGCCCAGTCACGAGGGGAATTTGATCCGGATGCCGATCCTGATCTGATCGCCGTGAATATACAGATCGCGGCGAATGGAATTGCCTCACTGGCGATGCAGAATGATGAACTGTGGCCGCCGGAACGACAGAGAGCGTTCCTGAGAGAGGAACTTCGGCGTCTCGGTTACCGACTTTGACGGCCTATTACCTCGGCCATTCGCGGCAGCTATGACATAGCACAGGTTTATAACACAGCGGTATCATAATAGACGTTTCCCCGACAGGTGGACCGCGAAGAGTCCGTTTGCGAGAGATAGGGGAGAGTCTGAGAGATGTCGCGCATCGAAATTTTCAAGTCGATCTTGCACGTCGGAATTGGCGCGCTGGGCCTGGCTGCCGGGATTGCCGCCACGCCGGCATGGGCGCAGAATTCGCCTGCGGAAGCCGACAGCGCTTCCACCGGCGAGATCATCGTCTCGGCCCGCCGCCGCGAGGAAGCCTTGCGCGACACGCCTGTCGCCATCACGGCAGTCAATGCAGCCGCCCTTGAAGCGAAGGCATCGGTCAACATCGGCGACATCATGGGCGCCGCACCCAGCGTGATGATCACGCAGCAGAACTCCGGCGCGGCGGCTGCGAATGTCGCTATCCGCGGCCTGTCCTTTGCAGACGTCGACAAGTCCTTTGACCCCACTGTCGCCGTCGTGGTCGATGGCGTGTTCATCGGCAGCAGCACCGGTCAGTTCTTCGACTTCTTCGACATCAGCCAGATCGAAGTGCTGCGTGGGCCGCAGGGTACGCTGTTCGGCCGCAACACCATCGGCGGCGTGATCAACATCCGGCGTACCCGCCCGAAGTTCGAATTCTCCGGGAAGGTCGAGGCGTCTTACGGAAATTACGATACCTGGGCCACGCGCGCAGTGGTCAATATCCCTGTCATCGACGATGTTCTGGCCATCAAGCCCTTCTACTTCCACAATCAGAGCGATGGCTATTACCGCCATGGCATCACCGGAGACCGCACAGGCGGATCGAACTCCGAAAACTTCGGCGTCGCCGCGCTGCTCCAGCCCTCGTCGAACTTCGACGCGCTGCTGACGCTGGAAAAGCAGGTGCAGGACTTCGTGCCGGTCAATTCGAGCATCACCAAGACCGGCGAGGTCTTCTGCGCGTTCGAACCCGCCAACGAGTGCAACCGCAACACCACGACCGACCTCTACACCGTGTTCGGCACGCCGGGCACCTCGCATTACGAATCTCCGGCCGCGACGCTGGAGATGAACCTCGATGCAGGCCCGGTGAAGCTGACCTCCGTCACCGGCTATCGCAAATCGGAAGAAGCGCAGACGCAGGACTTCGACGGATCTTCCGCCGACATCTACTTCTCCGCCCGTTCGCAGAGCTATCGCCAGTTCAGCCAGGAACTGCGCGCTTCGGGCAAGCTGAGCGACAGCCTTGACTACGTCGTCGGCGGGTACTTCTTCAAATCGCGCTATTCGCTTTTGCAGCGCACCCGTATCACCCTTGGCGCGCCTCCGGCGGTCACGGAACAGGCCAATATCGGCCACGCCCGCTCGCTGGCCTTCTTCGGAGATTTCAACTGGGCCTTTGCTGACAGGTGGCGCCTGTCGTTCGGTGGCCGCTGGACGCAGGACCGCAAGCAGAACATGGCGCGCGTCGACGCCGACCAATTCCCCAACGCCAGCGTCACCAACAGCAAGTTCACGCCCAAGATCGGCATCGATTTCCACCCCAATCCGGACATGATGCTCTACGCCTCATGGTCGCGCGGCTATCGTTCCGGCGGCTTCTCGGGTCGTGGCACCACGCTCTTCTCCGCGACGACCGCTTATGGTCCGGAAACCGTGGATTCCTTCGAGGGCGGCTTCAAGGGCTCCCTGTTCGATGGGCTGCTCGAACTCAACGTCGCCGCGTTCCTGGCGGACTACAAGGATCTCCAGCAGAACACGACAATCCCCACGCAGAGCGGTGTCGGCAGCGAAACGATCGTCACCAATGTCGGCTCGGCGAAGCTGAAGGGCGTCGAGGTGGAATTTACCGCGCATCCGGCGCAGGGACTGACCCTTTCCGGCTCGCTCGGCCTGCTCGACAACAACCTGAAGGACTTCATTTCGCAGGGTGCTATCAGCGCGACGGTGCCTGGCACCCGTACCATCGACTATTCGAACGTCTCGATGATCTACGCGCCCAAGACGACCCTGTCGCTTAACGCCAACTACAAGGTGCCGACCGGCTTCGGCGAAGTCGTGGCGAACCTGGGTTATCGTCATATCAGCCCGTATGACCAGCAGATCGGGCTGGACGCGACCGCGACCTATCCCGCGACCGGAACGGTGGTGGTGCCCCGCAACGATCCGCGCCTGCGCTCGGATACGCAGGATCTGGTCGACGCCAGCCTGACGACGCGGTTCGATCTGGCCGGACATACCGCGCGCGTTACGGTGTTCGGGCGTAACCTGCTGGACGATCGCGGACCCAACGCTGCCTTCACGGTTGCTGGTCTCTGGTCGTTCTCCAGCGCCCGCGAGCCGCGCACCTACGGTGTGATCCTCGGGTACGAATTCTGACCCGTTACGGTCGCTGGCTGCCGGCCCGCTGACGACCGACAGGCCGCCCCGGGGAGGACACCTCTCAAATCTTCCGCCCCGGGGCGGCCATTCCCGGCTCAATGGAGAGTGCAGTGATCGATTACAGCAAGGTGTTTCATACCGGTGTGCTGGTGCCGGACCTCGACGCGGCGATCGAGTTCTACTCCCGCACGCTGGGGCTGCGGTTTGCCGAGCCGTTCACGTTAGAAGGTTTCCCGGTCTGGACGCCAGAGCAGGGCCTGAAGACGATCACCAACCGTTTCACGATCTCGTGCGACGGGCCGGTCCGGCTCGAACTCCAGCAGGGCGAGGCGGGCAGCTTCTTCGATGCTGCACTGTCGCGCGGCGATCATGTCGGCCTCTGGGTGGACGATGTGGCTGGAACGGTGGACGAACTGCTTGCGCAAGGGTGGAGCGTGGTTGCCGCGGGAGCTGGTCCCGAAGATCGCTGGGGGCCGTTCGCCTATTTGATGCCGGCTAGCGGGGGCATGGTCGTCGAACTGGCCTCATCGGCGCTGCGCCAGGCATTCGAGCGCTGGTGGCAGGGCGGCGCGCTGACCCTTGGCTGATTTTTGAGGACTGAAGCCGGCAGGCCTCCTTTTCCCCGATACACGCAATGAGCGAGGACAAGCATGAGCGATCTTCTTAACCGCCTGGACGGCGATGCTGGCGTGCGGCGCACCCTTGCGCGCCTCGGCGATTCCATCTTCCGCCGCGATCCTGCGGCCCATGGCCAGTGCTATGCCGAAGACGGGGAGTGGCACGCCTTCGGGACCATCACGCGCGGCCGCGAAGCCGTGGTCGAACACTGGTGGAACGTCATGCAGGGCTTTCCCTTCGTGCGGCAGACGATCTCCTCGCTGGTGATCGAGGTAGAGGGCGATACCGCTGCCTCACGCGGGCACGTGGATGAAGTGCTGCGCATGCCCGATGGCTCGTATCAGGTGGTAATGGGGATCTATCACAGCACCTTCCAGAAATACGGCAGCGAATGGCTCATCAAGGTGCATCGCTACGATCAGGTCTATTACGGATCGCCCGCGCTCGACGGCAAGTTCTTCCCGGTCATGGACTATGGCATGCCGCCGCATGATCCGGACCCGTCGCGCATGACGGCAACGATGGACATCAGCCTCTGACGGACCGTCCAGTGCAATAGTCCGACGTTCAACCCTTACGCCGCGCTGGGGAGCAACCCCAGCGTGGCGGCACGGTAGACCGCATTGGCGCGGCTGCTGGCGCCCAGTTTCTCGCACAGGTTCGAGAAGTGATAACGCACGGTCGTACGGGCGATGGTCATCGTGTCGGCGATTTCCTCGTCAGTCCGCCCCATCGCGATCAGCCTGATGCACTGGACCTCGCGCGGGCTGAGCACACCTTGCAGACCTGCAGTCGATGCCTGCCGGTCCCGATCGAACTCTTCCAGCATGAATTCACGGGCGAGCGATGCGAACTGCGGCCCGAATGCGGCGTATTGTGCTGATAGATCAGTGTGCCGGGCCGATTTCGGCGTCAGGATCACGCCGCCGATACGGCCGAACGCGGTTCGCACCGCGATAGCCATGAGCGCAGGAACTCCCAGTTTCAGAGGCGTATCCGCCCACAACCGAGTCAGCAGGGGGTTTTCGCGCGCGGTCACGATCCGGGAACGGTTCGCCCAGAACACGTCGTCCTCGACGATCAGCGCCTGGGCGACAAGCGACAGTTCGCCGGCCTTGCGGGTCTCCCAAGGCAGCCTCCTAGGGCCGGGAATGCCCGTGCGTCGGCGTCGACCTGGGCGGTTATCCATGACGGAAAGGTCGAAGGCGCCCTGCTGCGAAAGGAAGTCGGAAAGCCGCAAGAAGGCCGAACCGGTGATCTCTGGCGCGTCGTCGCCGGGCGGAGCGCCGCCCCCTGGCCATCCTTTGGAACTATCAGGCATGATCCCGCTTCCCCGCATCATTATATAACTATGTACCAAATAGATTGCTAGCACCTGTCCATAATGGCAGGTCTTGGATTCCCCGATATGCAGCAGTAGCGTAGCTGTCAGAAACGACGACCAGAGATCGAGGTACTTCCCCCATGCCGCGCATAGTCGATCACGAACAGCGCCGCCGGGGCATCGCGAAAGTCGTGTCCGGTCTGGTTCTGAAAGGCGGCGCCGAAGCGGTAACTATCCGCGCCGTGGCAGAGGAGTGCGGCTACAGCACGGCCATCGTGTGCCACTATTTCCGCAGCAAGCACGAGATGCTGGCCTACACACAGCGGATGGCATGGCAGCGGGGGCTCTCGCGGATCAGGAAGGCGAGCCGCGAGGGAAAGGACTTGCTGACGTGCCTGGACTTTGCCCTGCCGACCACCAGCCAACGCTGGCAGGACTGGCATTGCCTGTTTGCCTTCTGGGGGCAGACGCCCGACATCAAGGGCATCGAGACAGAATGGCGCGAGAGCAGCACCACCAGCTATGACCTTTTCATCGACCTGATCGCGGCGGCCCAGGGCCGGGGCGAATTCGATCCCGCCGAAGACCCGAAAGAAGTGGCGACCGAGGTTCAGGCCGCGATAAATGGCATAGCCACGCTGGCGGCCATCCAGCGTCCGGACTGGCCAGCCAGCCGCCAGCGCGAAATGCTGCGCAGACAACTCGTCCGCCTGGGATATCGCCCCAAGTCGCAAACGGTTTGAGTACGCGTGGCTCCCACCTGCGCATTGCGGGTCGGCGCGCGCAGGAACGGCGCCGACCCGCAGCGTCTCAGTGATTGGGAATGTATGTACCCAGATGCTTGCCCGCGATATACCCGAAGGTCATGCCGGGGCCCAGCGTACCGCCTGCGCCGCCATAGGCCTCGCCAAGAACGGCAGCCATCGCATTGCCGGCAGCGTAGAGCCCCGGGATGGGAGCGCCGCTCCAGTCGACGACTTGCGCATCGGCATTGGTCTTTGGCCCGCCCGCAGTGCCCAAAGCCCCCGCTTCCATCTTAACGGCGAAGTATGGCCCCTGGTCGATCACGCCAAGCGTGCGGTAGGGCGCTTCGAAATCGGTATCGCCCCACATGTAGAAGTTATCGTACGTGGCATCGCCGCGGTTGAAGTCATCATCGTGGCCCTTGCGGACCATATCGTTGAAGCGCGCCACCGTGGCGGCAAGCCCGGCAGGATCAATCCCGGCTATTTCCGCCAGCTCTTCCAGCGTGTCGGCCTGCATCATGTAGGACGGCACCGGCCCGCCTGCCGGTGTGTTGAAGGTGTGATACTTGCTGCGGTAGCGCTGGTCGATGATGAGCCAGTACGGCAGGTTGGCATAACTGTGGGTGCCCGCGTCGAAGGCGTGGAGGGTCTTGCCAAGGGCGTTGTAATTGGCCGCCTCGTTCACGAAGCGCTTGCCCGCGCGGTTGACGAGTATCGCACCCGGCCGGGCACGCTCGTCTGAGCCCAGCATGTAGTTGGGCTTGGCCTCGCGATGCTGAGGTTTGAATTCGAGCGCGCTCTGCATCCAGTAGGCATGCTGCATGTTGCCCAGTTGCGCGCCTGCTTCCATTGCCATGAGCAGGCCGTCGCCCTCATTCTCAGGCACGCTGACGGGGCCGGTCAGCGGCCCGCGCAGGAAGGTCTTTACCAGCGCCTCGTTCCACTCGAAACCCCCGGTCGCGATGACGACGCCGCGACGCGCGCGCACGCGATAGTCCCGGCCATCAGCGTCCTCGGCAATAACCCCAATGACCCGGTCGCCATCCTTGATCAGCTTGCGAGCGCGCTTTTCGAACTCGACCGGGATATTGCGCTCCAGCACGGCAAGGAACAGCGATCCGGCCAAGGCCTGCCCGAGGCCGCGATAGTCCTGCGCCTCGCGCTCGGCCAGTGCGGCCTCGTCGAGGCTGCCGGTGATCGCTTCCATCAGACTGCCGCGCAGCGGATAGGCCATCTTGCTCGGATTTACGCGCCCGGCCCATTTGCCGAGGCGATCGAAGGAGAACGCCTCGTTGTCGAGCGAGCGGCCGCCGTCCGCCTTGGCGCCCGGCACGTAAGACTGGTAATCCGGAAAGTCCGCGAAGACGTGGAAACGTACCGGGGTCTTATCCGCAAAGTAGCGGATCATCTCCGGCCCCTGTTCCATGAAGGCCATCAGCGTATCAGGATCGAGCGCGTCAGGGCACAGGGTGTCGAGGTATGTCACCACGTCCTCGTCGGAATCCTCGATACCGGCCTCGGTCTGGTAGTGGTTACCCGGCACCCACAGCATCCCGCCGGACATTGCGGTGGTTCCGCCGACCATCCCGGTTTTTTCGAGGATGACCACGTCCTTGGCGCCGAAATCGTGCGCCGTTATCGCCGCCGTCATCGCCGCGCCGCCAGACCCGAGGATGACTACGTCAACCTCCCGATCCCACGAGAACTCTTCAGCCATCGAAACTCCTCTCAACCTTCCACCCAAATGACCCGATCGGAATGAAGCCATAGTCATTTTATAACATAGTTATAACTTGCACTCTAAGGAGATGGCACCTCTGAAAAGTCGTAGGATAAAGAGCGCGCGCCATGCGTACCCTGGCCCCTTCGTTCTCATGGAGCTTTTTATCCGCGGTTGTGATCGTGCGCATGGGAACTCAGGAAGCCGCCTAGGCGGCCCCGCCGAGTACGACTTATCTCGGCCTAACTGGATTCGGACTTCTCGGATCAACTGTCAGCCGACAAGTCGCGTTTCCGCGAACGGCAACGTATAGGATGAAAAATGGGCGGAACATCTGGTTTCGGGTGCGGAGCCGCCACGATTTTAGGGCGTGGGTCCTCGTGGTCGCAAGGAGCCAGGCAATCTCAGATTTCGGTGCCCTCGGCCAACGTCAATGCGTCCTCCACGTCCACTCCAAGGTGTCTGACCGTGCTTTCGATCTTCGTTTACCCAAGCAAAATTTGAACTGCGCGGAAATCGCTTATCCTGATTTTCACCAGATCGCATCCGCGAAGCTTGCTATCGATAGTGAGGTGAAAGAGCGCACAATCTCGGATTCGCCCATGCTGGTCGAGAAAGCAGCGGATCGCCCATATCTGACGGGTTTGAACGCTTGCTTCGCACCAACCTTTCGCCCAGGGTTCCAAGATACCCGCTGACGAGCGGCGGGATCAAATTCTGATAATCCCATGACACATCTCCTGCGGCCTTAACGGCTATAGGTAGAACGTTTCGCTCTCGCCTCGGCGAGAGTGACCATCGGATAGCTCAGAAGGACATCGTCTTCTGCCGCGAACAATGCGGTCGTGGCCACCGAATTGTTGTGCTCGGCACTATCTGCATTGGTGGCTTGCGCAATGAGCCCGAGGCTGTCTCAACGGCCATCAGCATCTGCGCGAGGCTCTGAACCAAATTCGCACTTTAGGCGAAGTCATATAGACTTCAGACTATGTCTATTGATTGAGTAGACATAATTCCGCCAGACCGCCCCCGTCAGTTGGTTCAGGGGGTCGGTTTGATAGCGTTGTTCAGTACGTCTTTTTCCGGAAGAAGGCGCAGATTGCTTGCCGGTGCGGCGTCCGCGATTGCCGTCTCCGCGGTGGTTGTTCCTCAGGCCGCTTCGGCCGAGGAAGCGGCCAGCCCGGCGGATGCAGCGGCCGTTGCCGCAGACATCGGCGAAATCACCGTGACCGCGCGCTACCGCACGGAAAGTGCGCAGGACGTTCCCATCGCGATTTCCGCCATTTCCAGCCGCCAGCTGGAGGCGCAGGGCGTCAGCTCGCTCAAGCAGGTGGTTCAGCAGCTCCCCAGCCTCAATATCCAGGGCTTCAGCGGCCGCAACCAGACGATCACGATCCGCGGCATCGGCACCAATGCCGGCGGCACCAACGACGGGCTCGAACAAGGTGTCGGGCTCTATGTGGACGGCGTCTACCGGCCGCGTACCGGATCGGTCATCACTGACCTGATCGACATCGAAAGCATTCAGGTCCTGCGTGGGCCGCAGGGCACCCTGTTCGGCAAGAACACCGTTGCGGGCGCGATCGACATCACCACGCGCGAGCCGCAGTTCCAGCAGGAAGCGCGGGCGGAGCTGAGCTACGGTAACTACAACCAGGTGCGCGGCTACTTCGCGTACAACGGGGTGGTCAGCGATGACCTGGCGTTCCGCGTCTCGTACTTGCGCAACCGGCGCGACGGATTGATCTACAACACCACCCAGCGCGAGCATTGGGACAACCTCGACAATCATGCCGCGCGGTTCGATCTGCTCTACAAGCCGAGCGCGGACTTCAAGCTGCGCCTGATCGCGGACTACAGCATCCAGAAGGGCGACGTCGGCTTTACCAGCATCGCCGGCGTCCTGCCGACGACACTGGCGAACGGCGCGCAGGTCCGCGGGTTCTACCGCCGTGCCGCCGACGTCGGATACACGCCGGGCACCGTCAACGCCTTCGACCGCAAGACCGACATCGACTCCTCGCAGTACGACGAGATGCCCAGTTGGGGTGTTCAGGCCCGCGCGGACTGGGACGTCGGCCCGCTGACGCTGACCTCGATCACCGCATACCGCAACTGGAAATGGGTGCCCAATTACGACGGCGACCAGTTTGGCGCCAACATCATCACCAACAGCGTGGTGGCCACCAAACAGCAGCAGTTCAGCCAGGAACTGCGCGCCGCATCCAAGGGCGGCGAAACCATCGACTATACTGCCGGGCTCTACTTCTTCTGGCAGGAGGCCGACGACGACGTCATCAACCGCTATGGCCGCGACGCGACAACGTGGCTGACCACCGCGAACACGCCGACGGCTTCGGTATCGACATTGCCCTCCGCCGTGTTCGACGGCCTGACATCGTACAATCACGTCCTTCCCGCGACCCACAGCTATGCCGCCTACGGGCAGGCGACCTGGAATATCTCCCCCTCGCTGCGCCTGACGGGCGGTCTTCGCTACACTTACGAGCACAAGACCGGCATTTATGAAGCCTACGCGACGGGCGATTACGCGGCGCTGTCCAGCTTCGATCCGGCGATCCAGTCCACCGTCGCCGTGCTGCGCGCCGCTTATGCGCCTGCGGGCGCCTACACCGCGTCGGACAACACCAGCAACGTGTCCGGCACCGCCATCGCCGCCTACGACCTTTCGAGCGACGTCCATACTTATGCGTCCTATTCGCGCGGGTACAAGTCGCCCGGCATCAACCTCGTGCGCCAGTCACTGGGCGTGGACATCTTCGTGCGGCCCGAGAAGGTCGACAACTACGAACTGGGCATCAAGACGCGCCTGCTGGGCGGCAAGGCGGAATTCAACCTCGCGCTGTTCTGGGCCGACGTCAGCAATTACCAGGCGAACTTCGTCAACTACGCGGTGACGCCTGCCGTCGGCTACATCAGCAACGTCGGCAAGCTGCGATCGCGCGGTGTCGAGGTCGATGCCCGTGCCCAGCCGTTCGACGGGCTGAACATCGGCGTCGCGGGAACCTACAACGACGCGGAGTACCGCTCGTACCGCAACGCGCCTTCGCAGTTCCTCTATTCCTACCTGTCCTCGATGGACCTGTCGGGCCGCCGCGCTTCGGGCGCACCGCGCCTCGCCCTGACCGGCAACGCCGAATACCTGCATTCGGTGGGCAACGTCGATGCCTTCGCGGGCGGCGACATCAGCTATCGTTCGGGCTTCTACGCAGCGGTGAACCTCGATCCCTTCACCTGGGTGCGTGGCTACACGCTGGTCGGCCTGCACGGCGGCGTGCGCGATCCCGATGACCGCTGGGAGGCCTCGCTGTGGGTGCGCAACCTGTTCAACAAGAACTACTTCAACACGCTCTCGGTCAGCGCTTCCAACGGCATCGTCCAGGGCGCTTTGGGCGAGCCGCGCATGTACGGGCTGACGCTCAAGGGGCGCCTGTGAGCCAGACTGCAATCACCGAACGACCATCCGGCAAAGGAGTTACGGCAATGACCAGAAGAACCTTGAAGCTCGGCCTCGTCACGATGGGCGCGGGCGGTCCCGGCCAGCACAACCGCTGGCTCGATCCCGACATTCCGGCGGACGCCAGCGTCAACATCCAGTGGTACATCGAACAGGTGCGCAAGGCCGAGGCCGCAAAGTTCGACTTCGTGTTCATCGTCGACAGCCAGTACATCACCAAGGATTCGCCGCCGCACTACCTGAACCGGCTGGAGCCGCTGACCCTGCTTTCCGCGCTGGCGACGGCGACGAGCCATATCGGCCTTGTCGGCACGCTCACCACCTCGTTCAACTCGCCGTTCAACCTCGCTCGCCGCCTCGCTTCGCTCGATCTCATCAGCGGCGGACGCGCCGGCTGGAACGTCGTCACCAGCGGCGATCCCGGAGCTGCGGGCAATTTCGGTCTGGACGAGCATTACGACTATGAAACCCGCTATGGCCGTGCGTTCGAATATATCGACGTGGTGCAGGGCCTATGGCGCTCGTACGAGGATGACGCCTTCCCGCGTGATCGCGAGACCGGTGTGTTCCTCGATCCCGCCAAGCTGCATGCGCTGAATCATAAGGGCAGGTATTTCTCGGTCACCGGGCCGCTCAACCTGCAGCGATCGCCGCAGGGTCAGCCGGTGATCTTCCAGGCCGGCGATTCCGATCACGGCCGCAACCTCGGCGCGCAGACCGCCGATGCCATCTTCACGCACTCCGCCTCGATCGAGGATGGCCGCGCTTTCAAGCAGGACATCACCCGCCGGGCCGTCGCGGCAGGACGCGGCGCGGATGACGTTCTGATCCTTCCCGGCGTCAGCATATACGTGGGCGACACGGACGAGGACGCCCGCCGCATCGAGACCGAATCCCGCCGCGCGGACCACAGCTTCGAGCAGGCTCTCGGCGAACTCGGACGCTCGTTCGGATGGCATGATTTCCGCCAGTACGACCTCGACGCCCCGTTCCCGGCCGAGACGCTCGAACACGCACGGCGCAGCTTCTTCACGCAGGCACAGCGCATCGTCGAACTTGCCCGCAAGGACGACCTGACCCTGCGCCAGACCGTGGAAGTTCTCAGCGCCTCGCGCGGAAGCCCGTTCGTCGGCAGTGCCGAAACCGTTGCCAACGAGATCATCCGCTGGTTCGAGGGCGGCGCACTCGACGGCCTCAATGTGATGCTCGGCCACCCGGACCAGTTCGACCGGTTCCTGAACGAAGTCGTGCCGATCCTGCAGGCGCGCGGCGTCTATCGCAGCGAGTACGAGGACACCACGCTGCGTGGCAACCTGGGACTGCCCAAACCCGCCAACATTCGCGCCGAAGCCTCCGTGCCTCCGGCTGCCCGGCGCGAAGAGCCGGTGCTGGCGGTCTCGTGAAAGCACGCTCCCTCGCAGGCTGGGCGGTGGTCCTGGCCGCCGTCCTGGCCACGGCCGGGTGCGGCGGCTCGGGCGACAAAGCCGCCGAAAAGGCGCGCGTCCGCTGGGCCTTCATGCTGCCCACGTCGTGGGATCCCGTGACGAGCCGCACCGGGGCCGACATCAACACGGTCAGCCTCGCCTATGCCTCGCTCACCCGGCTCGACAAGGATGGCAACGTCCAGCCCGCACTGGCGCAGAGCTGGACATACTCGCCGGACGGCAGGACACTGACCTTCCAGCTGCGCGACAAGCTGAAATTCACTGACGGCACCCCGCTCGATGCCGCCGCCGTGAAGGCCTTCTTCGAGCGCGGCAAGACGCAGAAGGATTCCTTCCTGCGCCCCGAGATCGAAAGCATCGCCAGCTTCGATACCGACGGGCCGCTGCGCGTGGTGTTTCACCTTTCGCGGCTCGATTACCAGCTGCCCTACGTGATGGCGGGCCGTGTCGGCGCTATCGCCAGCCCCACCGCCGCAGCGAAGGACAAGGCGAAGCTGGCGCTGTGGCCGATCGGCGCAGGGCCGTTCAAGATGGTCGAATTCGTACCGGAATCGCACGCCTATTTCGTCAAGAATCCGGATTACTGGGACGCTGCGAACATCCACGTCGAGCGTCTGGAACTGACCACGCTGTCTGAGCCGTCGACGACGATCGCCTCGCTCGTCTCGGGCGCGATCGACGTGGCCTCGATCGGACCCAAGCGCGTGGAGGAAGCCCGTGCGCGCAAGCTGACGGTCACCACCGCCCCGTCGCTCAATGCCAGCGATCTCATGATAAACCGCAACAAGCCGCCCTTCGACGACCCGCGCGTGGCCGAGGCGGTGCGCTACGCCATTGATCGCGGCGAACTGGTGAAGACGCTCACGGCTGGTCTCGGCACGCCCACCAACCAGCCTTTCCCGCCGCACTATTTCGCCTTCGATCCGCAGACGAGGGACAAGTGGGCCTATGATCCTGCACGGGCCAAAGCGCTGCTGGCGCAGGCCGGCCACGCACCGGGCTCCCTGACGGTCGAGATCGTCATCAATCCGCTGATCAACGAGGGTCTGCCGGAACTGCTGCAGGCCCAACTGGGGCGCGTCGGAATCAAGTCGCGCCTGCGCATCGTGCCGCCGGGTTCGTCCAGTTGGCAGAGCGAGGTCTATATCGCCAAGCGCCCGGCCACTGCGGTTGACGGCACGGTCGGACGGGAATCGCCGGTCCAGAACCTTCTGGCGGTCTACGGGCCGCAGGGCATCATGAACCTCAGCGGTCCTTATGCGCCGCCCGCGTTCCTCAAGGCCATCGACGAGGTGCGGGCCACGCCGATCGACGCGCCTCAGTACAAGGAGCGCCTGCAACGCGCCACCCGTCTAGGCGCCGAGCAGTCGCCCAGCGTCTGGCTGTTCAGCACGCCGTTCATCGTCGCCACCCGTTCGAGGGTGAAGCACCTCAACATCGTGCCCTCGCAGATCCGCTGGGAAGGAGTGACGGTCGAATGAGCAGCGTTTCCGAACCAGCACCGCCGCAGACAGCGCCTGCCGTGACCGGGCGGGCCATCCGCCTGCGTCACGGCAAGGCGCTGCTGCGCCATGTCGGCGGGACGCTGGGGATCACCTTGCCGGTCTTCTTCATCGCCACGCTCATCACCTTCCTGCTGGGCGTGGTGTCCGGGCTGGACCCGGCAGCGGGGATCGCGGGCGACGCCGCATCGCCCGAGACCGTCGCGCGCATCCGCGCCGATCTCGGCCTCGATCAGCCGGTGGTGTTCCAGTATCTGCACTGGATAGGCGGCGTCCTGCACGGCGACCTCGGCACCTCCTGGTTCAACGGCGTACCGGCTTCCGAACTGATCCTGCAGCGCCTGCCGATCAGCCTTTCGATCGCGGGCGTGGCGCTGCTGGTGGGCGTGGTATTCGGGCTGGGCCTCGGCCTCGTGGCGGGCGTGCGCCATGGCGGGCGGCTGGACCGCGCGATCACGCTGTTCGCGGCCCTAGTCTCGTCCCTGCCGCCTTTCGTCGTAGCCTTCGTGCTGATCCTGATTTTCAGCCTCTGGCTCGGCTGGCTCCCGTCTTCGGGTTACGTGCCTTTCGCGGACGATCCGATCGGCTGGCTGGCCGCCGTGAGCATCCCGGCCGTGGCTCTCAGCGTCGATGTCGTCGCGGACCTCGCCCGGCAACTGCGCACCGGCCTCGTTGTCGCGCTCTCGGAAAATTACGTGACCGGCGCGGTCGTGCGCGGCCTTTCGCGCCGCCGCATCCTGTTCGTTCACGTCCTGCGCAACGCCTCAGGCCCGGCGCTGACGGTGCTGGCGCTTAAAGTGCCGATGCTGATCGGCGGCGCCGTCGTGACCGAGGCGATCTTCAACATGCCCGGAATGGGCAAGCTCGCCGCCGACTCCGCCCTGCGCGGCGACGTGCCGGTCGTACAGGGCACGCTCGTCGTGTCGATCCTGCTGATCCTGGCCTGCAACCTGTGCGTCAACGTCCTGCTGGGCGTCCTCCAGCCAGCCGCGCGGCGACGGAGTTGAAACCATGATCCGCCAGCTCCTGCGCTATCCCAGCGCCCGCGCCGCTTTCGTGATTCTCGCTGTCGTGGCCATACTCGCTGTCTTCGGGCCTTTCCTCGCACCGCATGATCCGCTGGCGCAGGACGGCTCGGCACTGCTGCAACCACCCGGCACGAGATACTGGCTGGGCACCGATGCCCTAGGCCGCGACGTCTTCAGCCGGTTGCTGGCCGGATCGACCGTCTCCGTCCTTGCCAGCTTGCTCTCGGTGTCGATCGGGTTGGTTCTGGGCGTCGTTCCCGGCCTGCTGTCGGTCTTTCTCGGACGCCGGTTCGAATGGATCAACCTGCGTGTGATCGATGCGCTCATGATGCTGCCGTTCCTGGTCTTCGCCATCGCCATGACCGCGATGCTGGGCAACGGGCTGGTCCAGGCGATGTTCGCCGTGGGCATCCTCATCACACCGGCCTTCTTCCGGGTGACCCGCGCGGCGGCCCTGTCCATCGCCAATGCCGAATACATCGAGGCCGCGCGCCTGATGGGTGCCTCGACCTCCGCCATCCTGCGCCGCCACGTCGTCGCCAAAGTGCTGCCCCCGGTGGCGGTCGCTGCTGCGTCGATGACCGGCGCGTGCCTTTCGATCGTCGCCTCGCTGACGTTCCTCGGCATCGGCGTCGTGCCGCCCGACCCGACCTGGGGCGGCCTGCTCGCGACCGACCTCGCCAACCTCTACGACCGCCCGTTCGGCCCGGTCGCCCCTGCCCTGCTGATCGTCGCGACCGTCTGGGCGCTCAATGCGCTTGCCGACGCGCTCAGGGATTCCGGACGCAAGGAGACCGCCGCATGACGCAAGCCCACTCCGGCCTTCCCGCCGACAACGTCGTTACTCTCGGCATCCGCCACCGCCGCCCGGAACCGCCCGCCGAGCCTTTGCTCTCGGTCCGAAATCTCCATGTCGTGACGGCGCAGGGGCGAGAACTCGTGCGCGATGTGAGCTTCGAACTGGCAGCAGGAGGGACGCTGGGCATCGTTGGCGAATCCGGCAGCGGCAAGTCGCTCACCTGCCGGGCGATCCTGGATGTCCTGCCGCCGGGCCTGAACATCGCCTCCGGCTCCATACGCTTCGGGGACGTGGACCTTTCCCGGCTCGACGCGGCATCGTGGAAGGATTTGCGGGGGAAGGCGCTTTCGGCCGTGTTCCAGGATCCGGGCTCCTACCTCAATCCTTCGATCCCGGTGGGCCGCCAACTGGTGGAAGCGATCCGGGCGACGCTGCGGCTCGGCCGCACTGCCGCCCGCGACCGCGCGCTGGAACTGCTCCGCCAGGTCGGCTTCGAGGATGCGAGCGCCGTCTATCGGCAGTACCCCTTCGAGCTTTCGGGCGGCATGGCCCAGCGCGTGCTGATCGCCATTGCGATCTGCGCCGGACCGCGCCTCCTGATCGCCGACGAGGCCACCACCGCGCTCGACGTGACGGTGCAGGCCGAAGTGCTGGACCTGATTGACAGGCTGCGCCGGGAACAGGCCCTGACCCTGATCCTGGTGTCGCACGATCTCGCCGTGGTGTCGCAGATCTGCGAGCACGTCATCGTCATGCGCGACGGCGCGATCGTGGACGCCGGGCCCACGCGCAGCGTACTCGGCAATCCGCAAAGCGCCTATACCCGCAGCCTGATCGAAGACCACGCGGTCCACACTATCGAAAGCGCCTGCCCGGCATCGGTGAGCGGCAAGCGAACGCCACTGCTCGCAGTGAAGGGGCTGCATGCGGGCTACGGAATCCGCACGGTGATCGAGGACGTCGATCTGGAACTGGCTCCCGGAGAAATTCTCGGCCTGATCGGCGAGACCGGCTCGGGAAAAACCACGCTCCTGCGTACGATCCTGGGCCTGATCCCGACGGCGAGCGGCACTATCGAACTCGATGGCGCGCGGATCGACGGATTGAAAGCCGGACCGCTGCGCGAACTGCGACGGTCCGGCGCGTTGCAATACGTTTTCCAGGATCCGCTGCGCAGCCTCGATCCCGACCTGACGATCGCGGCCTCTGTCACCGAGGGTCTCCATCTGCGCGGTGAAACCGATGGCGCCTCCATCGCGCAGGCACTCGGCGAAGCCCTGCAGGCCGTCGGCCTTGATGCCGCGCTGGCCTCGCGCCTACCCCGGCACCTTTCCGGTGGGCAGCGGCAAAGGGCGGTGATCGCCCGCGCGCTGGCGCTCGCTCCAAGGGTGCTGCTGCTCGATGAGCCCGTCAGCGCGCTGGATGCGGTCAATCGCCTCCATGTCCTGAAACTTCTGCGTGGTCTGGCGCAAGAAAAGGGTATCGCGCAGGTCTTCATTTCTCACGACCTCGGCTCCGTCGCGGGGATCGCGGACCGGGTGGCGGTGCTCTATCGCGGCCGCATCGTCGAGACCGGGCCGGCCGACCTGGTGCTTGCCAACCCGTCCCATCCCTACACCCGTCGTTTGCTGGCCGCTGCGCCGCGCTTGTCCGCGCAACGCAGCGAAGCCCCCGCCGTATTCACCGCTCACTGAAAGGTCCGATCATGGCACGCGATACACTGAAGCTGGGAGCCGTCCTGATCGGCGTGGGCGATGCATCCGGGACCGAACTCTGGCGCGATCCGCAAGTGCCGCTGGACGCCAGCGTCAACATCGATTGGTATGTGAAGCAGGCCAGGGAAGCCGAGGACGCCCATTTCGACTTCGTCTTCATCGTCGACAGCCAGTACATCACGCCCGACTTTCCCAACCACCACCTGAACCGGCTGGAGCCGCTAACGCTGCTCTCCGCCGTCGCCCATGCCACCAACCGCATCGGCCTGGTGGCGACGATCAGCACGACGTACAGCGAGCCTTTCGATATTGCCCGGCGACTGGCTTCGCTCGACCTCATCAGCGGCGGCCGCGCCGGGTGGAACATCGTGACCAGCCAGGATCCCGGGACGGCGGGCAACTTCAGTCGCTCCGGCCATGGTGATTACGACACGCGATACCGGCGCGCGGACGAAGCGGTCGAGGCGGTACAGGGCTTATGGCATTCCTACGAAGAAGGTGCCTTCTCCCGCGACAGGACTGCGCCGCGATTCCTGGATCCTGCAAGACAGCATCGGCTCGATCATCGCGGCGAGTTCTTTTCGGTGGCGGGACCACTCAATATCCAGCGTTCGCCTCAGGGGCAGCCCCCGCTGGTTCAGGCAGGCACCTCCGATCAGGGCCGCGCCCTCAGCGCGAGACGCGCCGATATCGTCTTCAGCTTCGCGCGCAGCACCGATGAAGCCATCGAACTGGCACAGGACATTCGCGCCCGCGCACAAGTGGTCGGGCGCGATCCGGACGAACTGCTCTTCATTCCGGCGTTGAGCATCATCGTCGCTGATACCGACGAGGAAGCGCTGCAGATCGAGCGCCAAAGAACGACGGCCGGCGATATACGCCGCCGTCTGGATGCGCTTTCGCGACAGTTCGACGGGCATGATTTCAGCACTTACGATCTCGACGCGCCTTTTCCCGAGCTTCCCCGCAGCGAAGACGCCGGGATCAGGCGGTTTCACGATGATATCGATAATGCCCGGCGCGCGGGCGTCACTCTGCGCGGTGTACTGGAGGCGCAAGCGCTCGGCTGGCTGCGGCTCGTCGGCTCGCCCGAAACCATCGCAGATCAGGTGCAGCACTGGTACGAAAGCGGCGCCGCCGACGGGTTCAATCTCTTCGTCCAACATCCTGCCGACTGGGATCGGTTCCGCGCCAAGGTCGTTCCAATCCTGGTGGAACGCGGGCTGTTTCGCGGGCAATACGAAGCCGAGACCCTGCGCGGTCATCTAGGTCTGCCGCTTATCGGCAACCGCCATGCTGCTGCGGGCCGGACGGACGGGGCGGTCCGGCATTTCGAACCGATCGAAACCTGAAAGCGCAGGCGGCCCACCATCACAAGGAATGAGCGGTATGAACGAACAGTGCCGCCGCTCGCATTGATCAATCCCCTGCCACGGCACCCTATCATCGAGAACGACGTGGTCAGCTATGCCGCACCAAGATCCTTGACCGAGTGACCATTGGCGTCGGCTCCGAAATCGGTGGCAATGTCGGGATCACCCATGACATCTCAGCTCAGTCAGATGATGCAGACGCGGAAACGGAATCATCTGATCCGACAAGCCCGGGAAGACAGGTTGACCAGGATCAAGTCCAACTGACGCTCGCGGGAGCGCGTGGAAAACCTGCATGACGTACAAGCGACGAGATATTTCTCTATCATTTAGATAGAGAAACTTGTTTGCGCTTCAACTCATGATGATTAGGCAAAGCCGAATGATCCCTTATTCGGATATTGTCCGCCGCCCACGATTTCCCGGTTTTGGGATGCAAGTGCTGCTCGGCATGATCGTGGGGATACTGGGCGGGTTGATCATACGCGGATTGGACCCGCAGAGCGCTTTCGCCATGAGTGCCACGCTCACCTTTCAAACTGTAGCTCAAATATTTGTCCAACTGCTGCGGACACTCGTTCCCCCGCTCATCTTCACTGCCATCGTTGCGTCGGTGGCAGCGCTGCGCGGTTTGGACAATGCAGCGCGACTGGTCGTGCATACACTTGTATGGTTCGCGATCACCGCGCTCATCGCAGTGATGATCGGCATGGTACTGGGCTTGTCGATCCAACCCGGACTGCACGCCGGCATCAGCCGGACCGCCGCTCAAACGCCCGCTTCGGCCGGCAGCTGGCTGGACTTCCTGACCGGGCTCGTACCATCCAACTATCTGGGAATTTCGGCTTCCACGAACGTCGAGAATGGCAAGGCGAGCACGTCGGTCACGTTCAATGTCCTGCAGATCATCATAGCAGCTGCTGCAGTCGGCGCGGCCGCCGTGCGGGTCCGCGAACAGGCGAGGCCGTTCCTGAGTTTCATGACCTCTGCCAACCAAGTGCTGCGCCAAGTACTGCGCTGGATCATTGCCTTGACCCCCATTGGCTCCGCTGCGCTGCTGGCCAACGCTGTCGTACGTTATGGATGGGATGCAATGGCGGCTCTGGGCAGTTTTGCAACTGCGGTTTACGCCGGGCTGGCTATTGTGTTGCTGGCCGTTTACCCGGGCCTGCTTGCACTACATCGGATCGATCCGCGCAAGTTCTTCGCAGTGGCCTGGCCCGCCATCCAGCTCGGTTTCCTGTCGCGCTCTTCCATCGGCACGATGCCGGTCACCGAGCAAGTTGCCGAGCGACTGGGAGTACCCCGCGCTTACGCCGCCTTCGCCGTGCCGCTCGGATCGACTACGAAGATGGATGGCTGTGCCGCAATCTATCCTGCGATCTCAGCCATATTCGTGGCGCAATTTTACGGAATCGCGCTGCAGCCTTCCGACTACGTGCTGATCGCCTTCGTCAGCGTCATCGGATCGGCAGCAACCGCCGGCCTTACCGGCGCTGTCGTGATGCTGACCCTTACACTCTCGACACTCGGCCTTCCGCTGGAAGGCGCCGGATTGCTGCTCGCGATTGATCCGATACTCGACATGGGTCGTACTGCGGTGAACGTTGCAGGACAGGTGGTCGTCCCGGTGATCGTCGCAAAACGCCTGGGGTTGCCGGAGACTGACACCATCGCCTCTCCAGATAAGCAAATATCGGAACATATTGGATAAATTTATGAGACAGATTCGTACCGGCATGCGATGCGGCAATGTCTCACCAGGCGCCCCAAAAGAATTAAATGTGTTCAGGTCCCGTCGCATCCGACCGCAACCGGTTCGCGGCATGAGGAGAAAGTCATGAAGTTCACGAATGTCCTGGCGCTCGCCGCCGTATCGACCGTCGCCATCGCTCAGGCTCAGGTGGCCGCCGCACAAGAAACGGCTGCAGCTACAGGCGCCGACAGCGAGATCGTCGTCATCGGCAGCCGCGCCCAAGGGCGCTCGAAGCTCGACACCGCATCTCCGGTGGACGTCGTGACGATCCAGGACCTGAAGCAGCAGGGCACGACCGAGCTTGGCACCGCGCTCGCCAACTCGGTCCCCTCGATCAGCTTCCCGCGTCCCTCTGCCACCGACGGCACCGACGCGATCCGTCCCGCCACCTTGCGCGGCATGAGCCCGGACCAGACGCTGGTGCTCATCAACGGCGTGCGCGCGCACACTTCGGCCTCACTCAACGTCAACGGCGTGGTGGGCCGCGGCTCGGCAGCGGTTGACCTCAACACGATCCCGTCCACTGCGCTCCAGTCGATCGAAGTGCTGCGTGACGGCGCCTCGGCGCAATACGGTTCGGACGCTATCGCCGGTGTCGTCAACCTGCGCCTGCGCGAAGCCGATCACGGCGGCGGCGCCACCGTCACTTACGGCATCTACGACACCCAGATCGACACCGCGCGCGACAGCCGCCACGTCACCGGGGAGAGCACCGTCACCGCCGCCGGGTGGCAGGGCATAAAGCTGGGACAGGACGGCTTCCTGACGGTTTCGGGCGAGTACACCAAGCGCAACCCCACCAGCCGTGGCGACGTGGACCCGCGCCTGACCACGCCCGTCGTCGACAATCGCTTCGGCGATCCGGAAGTCGAAAGCTACTCGGTCTACGTCAACTCGGCCAAGCCGCTGAACGACACCTGGGAAGTCTATGCCTTCGGCGGCTACCAGTACCGCGATTCCAGCTCCGCCGCATTCCCACGGCTGGATACGGCGGCAGCGGTCTACGACCTCGATGGCTTCCTGCCCAAGATCAACACCCACTCCAAGGATCTGACCGTAACCGGAGGCCTGCGCGGCGAGATCGCGGGATGGAAGACCGACCTCAACGTCAGCTATGGCCGCAACCGGATCGATTACTGGACCCGCGATTCCGCCAACTACACGTATGGCGCGGACAGCCAGACGGACTTTTACGACGGCGCCTCGATCTACGACCAGTGGGTGGCCGGAATCGATTTCTCGAAGCAGTTCGACGTGTTCCAATCGCTGAACGTGGCATGGGGCGTCGAAGGCCGCCGCGAAAGCTACGAGATCAAGGCGGGCGAACCTGCATCCTATGGGTATGGTACCGCCTATCCCGGCGCGACGCCGGGCGCGCAGGGCTTCCCGGGCTTCTCGACACTCAACGAAGTGAACGAGCACCGCCAGAACGGCTCGATCTACCTCGACCTCGAAGCACAGGTCACCGACAAGCTGCTGGTCGCCGTGGCTGGACGCGGCGAGAAGTATTCGGACTTCGGCAGCACCGCCACCGGCAAGCTATCGCTGCGCTATGATTTCAGCCCCGCCTTCGCGATCCGCAGCACCGCCTCGACGGGCTTTCGCGCACCCAGCCTGATCCAGCAGTATTACACCTCGATCACCTCGGTCATCCAGAACGGCAACCAGATCGTCACGGGTACCTATCCCTCAACCTCGGCGGAAGCGACCTCGCTGGGCGGCAAGGCGCTGGAGGCTGAAAAGTCCACCAACCTCTCGGCCGGTTTCGTGCTGCGCACCGGCGGCTTCTCGCTGACGGTGGACGGCTATCGCATCCACGTGCGCAACCAGATCGGCCTGTCCGAAAACATCGCCGTCACGACGATCCCGAACGTCTCGGCCGCCCGGTTCTTCCTGAACGGGCTGGCGACCACCACCAAGGGCATCGACGCGGTCGCCAACTACAAGATCGTCACCGAAGTCGCGGGTACCTTCGACCTGACCGTCGCGGGCAACGTCAACGACATCAAGGTGACGAAGGTGCCTGCCAACACCGCCCTGTTCGCCCGCAGCCGCATCCTGACGATCGAAGAGGGCACGCCAGGCGAGAAGGTCTCGGGCACCGTGGTCTGGACCGGCGATACGCTGGGCGCGACCGCGCGTGTCACCTATTATGGGGACGTTCTACAGCCCGGCACCGTCGCCACCAGCGACCTGCACACCGGCAAGCACGCGATCACCGACCTCGAACTACGCTACCAGCCCAAGGATGCGCCGTTCAATCTGGCGCTGGGAGCAAGCAACCTGCTCGATGTCTATCCCAAAAAAGTGCCCGCCACGCTCAACACCACCGGCGTGACCGCGTTTCCCTACTACTCGCCGTTCGGTTTCAACGGCCGCTACCTCTATGTCCGTGCGGGACTGAGTTGGTAATCGACCTCAATCGGAGTTGAGGCCGTCGCGCGGGAAGCCGGCGGCCAGATGGTCGATCAGGGCGCGGACTGCCGGCGGCAGCCCGCGCCGGGTCGTGAAGACGAGGTGCACGATGCCCTGCAGCCCGCGCCATTCGGGCAGCACGCGCACGAGCGTTCCCGTGCGCAGGGCATCGCGGCAGACATGATCGGGCAGGATCGCCACGCCCAGTCCGGCAACGGCGGCGTCGCGCACCGCCGCCATGTCCTCGCACCCCAGCCTGGGGACCACGCGGAGCATGTGGCGGGTCCCGTCCACCATCTCCAGATTCCACTCCAGATCGTCAGCGGCATCGTCGGTGGAAAGCGCCGGAACCTCGGCAAGCTGCGCGATGGTGCCGATGCGGCTCGCGAGTTGCGGCGCGGCGACGAGAATGCGCGTCGAGGTGCCGAGCGAGCGCATCGTCAGCGCGGCGTCGCTGGTCAGGCTGGCTCGCACGCGCAAGGCCAGATCGATCCGCTCTTCGATCAGATCGACCGCCCGATCGGTCGCGACCAGTTGCAGCCGCACCTTGGGATAGCGCGCGAGGAACGAGGCGATCAGCCCGCCGATCGGCGCCACCATCCCGGTCGGGCAACTGAAACGCACCCGGCCATGCGGCTCGGCCTGCGCCTGCAGCACCAGTGCCTCGGCCTGCTCGGCTTCCGCCAGGATCGCCCGGCAGCGTTCGTAAAAGGCCTGTCCGGTATCGGTGACACGGAAGCGGCGGCTGGATCGCTCGATCAGGCGCAGCCCGAGCCGCGCCTCCAGTCCGGCGATGCGGCGGCTCAGTTTCGACTTGGGCTCACGCAGCGCGCGGCCCGCCGGGGCGAACCCGCCATGCGCCACCACTTCGGCGAAATAGGCATAGTCGTTCAGGTCTATTCGCATCATCGTTCCTTACGTGGAACGCTGAGTGCCACATTTGCCGACTACAGGCACCATCGTTCTTGTTTCATTTGTGCGGGGCGCCGGCGATCGGTCGGCAATCCAAGGAGACAGACAATGACGAGCCCATTCGAGAACAAGGTAGTGGTAATTACCGGCGGCACCAGCGGCATCGGCTTGGCGACGGCGAAGGCATTCGCGGCCGCAGGCGCGGCGGTGTTCATCACCGGGCGGCGGCAGGATGCGCTGGATGCGGCGGTGAAGCAGATCGGCGGCCACATCACCGGCGTGCGCGGCGACATGGCCAACCTTGCCGACATCGACCGTCTCTATGATGCGGTCCAGCAGAGCCACCCGCAGATCGACGTGGTCTTCGCCAATGCCGGTGGCGGCGAACTCGCACCGCTCGGCGCGATCACCGAGGAACACTACGCCCAGACCTTCGACAGCAACGTGAAGGGCGTCCTGTTCACGGTGCAGAAGGCGCTGCCGCTGCTGCGCGATGGCGGTTCGGTGATCCTCACTTCGTCCACCACCAGCATCAAGGGCACCGGGGCGTTCAGCGTCTATTCGGCGACCAAGGCGGCCGTGCGCAATTTCGCGCGCAGCTGGATCCTCGACCTCAAGGACCGCCGCATCCGCGTCAATGCCGTCAGCCCCGGCCTGACCGAGACCGCCGGCCTGAACGAGCTGTTCGGCGGTGGCGAACAAGCCCAGGGCGTTAAGGACTTCATGATCGGCCAGATTCCTGCCGGGCGCATCGGCCAGCCGGAAGAGATCGCCAAGGCCGTGATGTTCCTCGCTTCAGACGATGCATCCTATATCAACGGTGTCGAACTCTTCGTCGATGGCGGGCTGGCCCAGATCTGACCGGGGCGTCGGGCCTCCCACCATGAGCCTTGCACCATTTCGGCGGTGCGAGGCTCATGGCCGGGTGTCACTAACGCTAGAGCGCTGCCCCCTCACATTCCCGAGGTAGAACTCCAGTTCCACAGTATCGCACCGCCCATCTCATGCGGCATCGTTCTCAGTACAATGCCCTGCCAAGATAGAGCACCGCCGCAAGAGCCGACGCGACGACAAGACCCCGCCGCCAGAGCCGCGCCAGATACTCACCCGAACACCGGTTCATGACGGCGCAGAGCACGATCGCGATCGTCGTCAGGATCAGCCAGGCCGGCGCCAGCGGACTTTCGGGATATACAAAGGCGAGGATTGCCGTGAGCATCAGCACTACCGGCTGCCCCCAGCAGACCGCCGACCAGATGCGCTCCCACTGCGGCGCCGGGCGGCCGCGATCGCGGCGGCGAGCGAGCCAGATAGTCACCCCGCTGGAGGTTACGACACAAAGCGCAAGTCCCAACAGACCATATGCCACACGCACGACGGGACCACCGAACCAGCCGAAATGAAGCTGACCAATACCGCTCAGCACCCTAGTGCCGACCACCATGTCTTTCGGGTGCTCCTCGTGGATCGCCGCGCCTTGCGCATCGAACTGCACCTCATCCTGTACTACAAGGTGGCGGGGCCGGCGGCCATGGACGGAGATACGCATGTCGGCGCGGCCGGGGCGTTCGACCATGACGCTGTCGATCGCCGCTTCGGCCATGCGCGCGCGGGCCTGCGCGATCAGTGCGGCAAGATCGGGCATCGGCACCGTGCGGGCATCGATGGCCGGGGGCGGATCGAGGAACAGAGCATAAACCCTGGTCATGTCGCCGCGATAGAGCAGCAGCGAGAGCCCGGCGACGATAATCGTGCTCAGCCCCAGCAGCGCCCCGGTCAGCGCCAGCGTGAAGTGGAACGGCAGCGCCCAGACCCCCAGCCGGTTGTGCAGGTCCGCTTCCTGCAGCCGCCTCGATCCGCCGAGCCGCAAGTGAAACGCATCACGCACAACGCGAGGGTGTGCAAGGATGCCTGAAACCAGCGAGGACAGCAGCGCCACTCCCGTTAGCCCGACGATGAATCCGCCCCAGCTGCGCGGCAGGTGCAGGCAGATATGGAGGTAGATCAGGAACTCGGTCCAGATCGCATCGAGGGGGGAGAGCGTACCGTCCTCGGCCACCGCCCAGTTGCGCTCGAAACCCGGCTTGAAGGCAACCAGCGTTGCGCCCTCCTTGGCCGGGCTCGGCATCGTCAGATAGATCGAACTGTCCGACGGGGTTTGGCGAACTGCTTCGGTAAGCGCGCGGGCTGCAGCAGCCTCCGACAAGTGCATGGCGACCGGAGTACCCGGCACTTCGATGCGCTGCAGGTCCGGCGCGAAGACCGCGATCGTGCCGGTCAGGCAGACAAGATAGATGATCGCGGCGAAAGCCAGCCCCAACACCGAGTGGCTGCTCAGCACCGAGCGCACCGTCTCGGGCGAGATCGGCCAGCGCCACCGTTTCTTGCGAGTGTTGCTCATGTTGACGCCCCGGAAAGGATGCCGCCGAGGAAAGCGAGGCCGAAGCCGAGCACGCTGGTGCCCACCAGCACGGCAGTCGCACGCAGCAGGCGGCGGTCGGCGAGTGTCCAGGTCATTGCGAGACCCCACAGAACCGGCAGCAGCATGCCGCCGGTGACGATGCGCGTGCGCGCATCACCCGGCATGTAAACAGTGACGCAGAAGGCCAGCGCCATCGCCGCCGTCATGCCGAGCGGCCCCGCCAGTAGCGTGCGCAGCATGCCGCGCCATACGCGGCCCGGCTCGTCGAGCGGCTCGGGTGCATCCCCGCCCTCGCCTTTGCCATCGCGCTCACGCGCAACCTTGCGGACTCTGCCGTGCCAGACGATACCGAAGGCACCGATCCCTTCCATCGCCAACGCCAGCGCGGTGCCCTTGACCGGGCCGACCACCCACCCGGCGAGAAGGATCGCGCCGATCAGGACGCCCCACCCTCCGGCCAGCAATGCAGGCGCGGCGCCTTCACGCCGACGCCACAATGTACGCAGCAGCCCGGCGCCCAGAACGCCCGCCGCAAGCAGGAACAGGCTCGCAACCAACATTGCCAGTGGCGACGTCACCAGTGGACGCCCGCGCCGACGCCGAACGTCTGCGGATCGCCAAGGATCGCCTGATGGATCGCAGCATATTCGTACTGCTTGTACTTTTCGTTGAAGATGTTGCGCGCGAACACGAAGACCTGCCAGTTGTCGGTCTCGTAACCCAGCCGGCCATTGACCACGGTGCGCGCGGCAACGGCGTACTGGTCCTGATCCTGCCCGACGCCGGTAAACACCGAAGTGCGGTAGTTGGCATTGAGATTGGCGGTGACGCCGCCCAGTACGGTCGCATTGATGCCGCCCGAGAGTGTCCAGCGCGGCGCATAGGGGAACTGCGTCCCGGTCAGGTCCACCGTGCTGGTCGCGCCGGTCGGCAGGTCGAAATCGTCGAACTTGGTACGCACGTGGCCGACCGAGGCATAGATGTCGATGCCGGGGGCGACATTGGCGTTCGCCTCCAATTCGAACCCGTAGAGATGCGAGCCTGCGGCGTTGACGGTGTTGTAGTCATAGGCATTGAGGCCGAAGTAGGCGGTGACCTGCTGGTCCTTCCACTGCATGTAGAAGACGTTAGCATTGACCACGAGCTTGCCGCCCAGCCACTTGGAGCGCAAAGATCCTTCGTAGTTCCAGCTATACTCGGGATCGTACGGCACCAGTTCGGCACGCGCCGGGTTCTGGCTCGATCCACCCGAGCGATAGGCCCGTTGTACGGTGAACGCCGTCGTCAGGTCGGGCGTCCAGTCCATGCTCACGCCGAACTTGGGCAGGAACGCGTTGAACGTGCGGCGGTTCGACGCCAGCGGCGAGGAGGCATCGTCGACGAGGCCCAGCACGCCCTGGTTGATCAGCCCGATGATCGGGGCATAGGCAGTGCCGAGGAAATTGACGTCGGGCAAAGTGCCGTTGAAGGCCGCCACGGTCTCGGCTGCATAGCGGTTGCGCTCGTGGTCGAAGCGGAAGCCGCCGATCAGCGTCAGCTGGTCGGTCAGCTTGAAACGCGCATCGCCGAACAGCGCCATCGTCTCCACCTTTTCCGGCTGCGTCGCGCGGTAGAGTACCGGGATCACCGGCAACTGGGTGGCATAGGCTGCAGCGATCGTCTGTGCCTGCGCGGCGCTCGCCCCGCCTGACTGCAGCAATGCCGCGATCGTCGAAGTGGGCGTTGCGATGTTGACGCGGCTGTTCTGGTCGATGGCGCCGCTGCGGCGATAGTACCACGCGCCGAGCAGTCCGCTCAGCCGCTCGCCTTCGTAGTTGAGACGCAGTTCCTGCGTCAGCGTGCGATAGAGATAGCGGTTGTCGATCGCCTGGATATCCTGCGGCGTGCCGTCGGTATCGATCTGCGAATGGACTTTCGAGCGATTCCACGAGGTGACGCTCGACAGCTTAAGGTGGTCCGCCAGCGGGTAGCTCAGCTTGAACACGGCAATGTCGCTGTCGATCTTGCCGCTGGTAGGCTGGTCGCCAGTGGCGACGCGGTGGTCGTAGAAATCGGGCGTATCGGTGCGTGCATATTCGTAAAGGTAACCGCCGTCGCGCCGCACGCGATTGTAGCTGGCGACCGCCTCCAGCCCCGGAATTGCGGCGGGCGTCCACTTCACCTTGCCGCGCAGGTTCAGCGACTTGAGTTCGTCGTCATAGCCGCCGCGCGTCAGGTTGCGGATAAGCCCCCCGTCGGCCCGGCGCTCGGCCGAAAGGCGTATGCCCAGTTCGTCCTCCACGATCGGGCCGCCGACAGCCGCCGAGAACGTGCGGTCGTCATGTTCGCTCCACAGCACGCGCGCATCGCCGGTCCAGCGGTCGAGCGAGGGATCCTTGGTGGTGATCACGATGCCGCCCGCCAGCGCGTTGAGGCCCTGAATAGTGGACTGCGGGCCACGCAGCACTTCGACTTGCTGGACGTCCCACATGTCGGTTGGGCCGCCATACAGCGCCCACTTCGGGATCGGTGCGCCATCGACGTAGACGCTGGCAGCATCGGCCTGCCCGCCCGCGCCGACGCCGGTATTGCTCACGCCGCGAATGGTGAAGCCGGAAGACCCATAGGTCTCCGAGAGGTTCGCGGTACGGTTGTAGACGTCCTGGATGGAGATCAACGTCTCGCGCTCGATCTTCTCCGCAGTGGTCACGGCGATGCTGGTCGGGGTCTCCTGCAGTGTGCGCGTCGACTTTTCGCCGGTAACGATAATATCGGCCGGCCGGATCGTCGTTTCATCGGCGGATGCCATCTGCTGTGCATGTGCGGAAACCGAGAGCGCGGCCACAGCAGCGCTCGAAAGAAAGACGGAAAAACGGATCATGCACCCCCCATGGACTGTCAGCAGCGCATATGGCTTTTCCGATATTGCGAGTCAATTGCACTCCAGTGAAGCGATACGGCAAATGTTCCGACACCGGGAAGGGACCGCTCAGAAAGTCCGTGAGAGCGTCAGCCTCCAGTTGCGCGGATTGCCGGGGGTCACGCGATCGATTCCACCGGTGTCGGGAAAGTAGCGCTCGGCGAACAGGTTGGCGACGGTCAGTTGCACCCCTCAGCCCTCACGCCTGCACGACACCCCTGCATCGACCAGCGTGTAGGCAGGCAGCCAGAGCAGCACCGAACCGTCGGAATTTACCGAGTAGATGTTGCCGTTGCGCTTGCTGTTGTAAGTGATGCCCAGTGTCGCGCCTAATCCGGCAAACGGGCCGTCCTGCAACTCGTACTGCGCGAAAGCCCCGATATGTGACGGGGAATGTTGGAGAGCAGCGCGCCGACAGTGAAGAAATTATCCTTTGTCACCTCCGCATCGGTGTAGGTGTAGGCAAAGTTCAGGCTGAAGCCGCCGATCGGCTGCCACTGCAACTCCGCCTCGATCCCCCGTGCCCGCTGCTCGCCGGTCACGACCGAAAAGTCGAGATAACCCGCGTCGGACGTCGTCACGTTCTGCCGAGTCAGTTGATAGACGGCCAAGCTACCACTGAACCGGGTGCCGTCCGGCGCAAACTTCACGCCCAGTTCGATGTTCCTGCCCCGCTCGGGCGGCACCGGCCCGCCAATGGGATTACCCTCACCGTCGAAGCCCACGACCTGCAGGGTATAGAGCTGCGGCAGGAACGACTTCGACCAGCTGGCATAGGCGTTCACACCGCCAGCCAGCTTCACGGTGGCGCCGATGCGCGGACTGAAAGCGTCATCCTTCTGCCCGGATGCTTCGGCCCAGTCATAGCGGCCTCCAAGGGTCAGTGTGGCGAACTCCCCGAACTTCAGGTGGTCCTGCAGATATATCCCGGTCTGGTGCGCCTTGCTGCCGCCGGACGAGCCTAGCACGGAATCGGTATCGTATGCTTCGTCGTAATCGGGATTGGCGATGTTCAGCGGGAAATGCGTGGAATCGTAGTCGCCGGCGCTGAAGTAGGTGCGACGGTTCTGCTGGTGCCGGGTTCTGCCTGCGTCGCCCGCGTCCACGGACGGGCACACCTCACCACCGACCCCGTCATGCGCGAACATTTCACGGTACAAGGCAAAGTCCCATCACTGGCGATCGGCGTGCAGATCGAGGCCCTCGAATTGCGCGAAAGCCCCGCCTTGAAGCGCGCCGCGCTATGGCCGGTCACTCCCGGGACGAGCATCGAGCCGACGAAGCCTTTCATCGAGCACATCAAGCTCAACAAGAACAAAGGCGTCGCTGCTGCATTGGCCCGCGCGAGTATCGCTGTGCCCGGAATGAGCGCGCTGATGCGGAAAGGCCTGGAGAAGGACTACAAGGATAATTTGTACTGACGCGAGACCTCGTTCGGCCACGCAGAACAGCAGCAGCGTAAGGCTTGAGTAGGAATATCTGACGTCTGCTCAAGCCGTCTTTTGTTTATAATCGAACCGCATACCGTCACGAAACGCTTGAAGCGTTTCGTGACGGTATGCTTTCGTGTCACATCTTCGCGGTCAGGGTCAGGACCGCCGATCGGGCATCGCCCGGCGTGGCCCAGCCATTGTTGCGGATACGGGTGAAGTACAGCTTGTCGCCGATATTCTTGACGTTGAGCTGCGCCGACAGGTTGGGCGAGAACTCGTAGGACAGGTAGCCCTGGTGAACCAGGTAGTCCTTCGCGTTGATCGCCTCGGCCGTCGGGGTCGCGGCGGTCAGCAGGAAGCTGCCCTGATACGTGAACCCGTAGCCGACAGTCAGGCCGAACGGCAGACGATAGGTGGTGAACAGGCTGGCCGAGTGCTTGGGCGTCTGCGGCAGGTACTGTCCGGCACCCGGGTTCGGGTTCGCAGCCGTATTGGTGCAGGTCCGCGTGCCCGTCACCGCGCCGGGGTTAGCAAGGCAGAAGTCGGAGACGGACTGGATCAGCTTGGCCTTGAGGTACGTGTAGTTGGCCGTGATCGTCCATGCAGGCGTGATGGTGCCCGACGCGCCGATCGCGATGCCGTCCACCCGTGACTTGCCGTCGAGCTGCTGGTTCGGCACCGTCGGATCGCCCGAGACGACCGCGTACTTGTCACGCTCGTTGCGGAAGGCCGATGCGGTCAGCAACAGGCCGCCGTCGAACAGCTCCGCCTTGGCACCGATCTCGTAGTTCTTGGCCGATTCCGGGCTGATGTTGCAGGTCGTGTTCTGAATCGCCGAGCCATCGGCGGCGAGCCCGTCAGCCGTGCACGATCCGTTGACCGAATTCTTGGAAGGCGTGCGCGAATTGCCGTAGGCAACGTAAAGGCTGACCGCCTCGACCGGCTTGTAGTTCAGACCGACGCGGTAGGAGAACAGCGTGTTGGCGTTCCGACCGCGGGTGGTCGCGCTGACATCGCCGAAGCCGTACTGCACGCCGCTGACCGCGCAGCCGACGGCGAGGCCGCACAGCGTGTCGGTACGCGAGGTGCCGGTGTTGCGCTCGAGGCGGGCGCCGCCGCTCAATTCGAACTTGCCCAGCTTCATGGTGTCGAACAGGTAGCCCGCCACGTTGGTCTGCTCGCCGATGGTGTGACCGGTGCGGATGAAGTTGACCGCGCCGGTGTAGACGTTGCTGCCATAAGTGAACGCCGGAGTCGCAGGACCGGTGATCACCTCGTTCGGATTGTCGATGTTGATCAGCGGCAGGCGGGTGAAGGCGTTGGTGCCGTCGGCATTGCGCAGCACGTTGCCGTTGTAGAGATCATACTTTTCCCAGGTGACGGCACCGCCCAGCGTGATCGTGTGCTCGATCGCGCCGGTGTTGAAGACGGCCTTGATGTCGAGCTGGTCGAACATCAGCTGGTTGCGCGTGTCACGCGTGGTGCCGCGCGGGCCGGTCGGATAGTAGTATCCGGCAGGGACGAGGACGTTGTTGGGCGCGGCGGTCGTGCCGATGTTGACCGTGCACGCGGCGCCGAGCGGGGTCACGCCGCTCGACAGGCAGTACGTGCCCTGCGGCGGATCGACCTGGGTGAGCTGGCGCGAATCCTGCCAGCGGGCAAGGTTGCGGATCGAGACGGTGTCGCTGAATTCATGCTCGAAGATCGCGGTCAGCTGATCGACATTGATCTTCTGCTTGTCGACGTTGCGGTAGCCGAAGTAGTCGCTGCGATGGACGCCGGAAATCAGACCACCTGCTGCCGCATAATACGGCAGGCCGTACTGCGGGATATTGTCGTCTTCCTGGTGGCTGTACTGCAGCGTCAGACGGGTCGGGCTGTCGATACCAATGGTCACCGAAGGCGCGATGCCCCAGCGCTTGTAGTCCTCGACATCGCGGCCGGGCACGTCGTTGCGGTGCCACATGCCGTTGAAACGGAAGGCGACGAGGTCGCTGACGCGCTTGTTGAGATCGACGGTCGCGCGATAGTAGTTGTCGGTGCCGATGCCCGCCGTGGCGACATAGGCGTCATCGGCCTTGGGGCGCTTGGTGACGATGTTGATATTGCCGCCGACCGAGCCCGCGCCCGAGATCACCGAGTTGGCGCCGTTGGTCACTTCGACCTGGTCGAGATTGAACGGGTCGGTGCGGGTGATCTGGGCGCTGTCGCGCACGCCGTCGACGGTGATGTCGTTGGCCGCGCTGTAGCCGCGGAAGGTGATGTTGTCGCCGGGGCCGGTGCCCGCCTCGCCCGCGCCGAAAGTGATGCCGGGCACGGTGGAGAGCACATCGCGCAGGGTCAGGAGATTCTGCTGCTCGATCACTTCGTTGGACAGTACCGTGATCGTCTGCGGCGTGTCGCGAACGGACCGCGTACGCTTGGGCGATTCAAGCTTGCGGCCAGGGGCTTCGGTGATCGCGGAATCGGAAACGGTGACGCCGCCGAGGCTGCGATCGGCAGGATCCGCCTGCTGCGCATGAGCGACCGGCGCGAAAGCCGGCGCGATGCAGGACAGCGCAAGGAAAGTGCGACGCGCGGTCGCCTTGGATGGCTTGATTGGCATAATTCCCCCTTGTGAACAAGGCGGCTGATACTGATAGTCAGTCTCATTATCAATGAAATATTTCAGCTGATTTGCGCTCATGTTTCAGGGACGGCCTTTCCGAGACATTTGGCGCTCTAATCATGCTGCCGGGAACGCATGATGACCGAAAGCCCGTGCACTGCGGAGCAACAGGGCAGCCCCTTACCTTGCCAGACTTTGGAGCACCTTCGCAGGCGCAATCCGCGTGCTACGCCAGTCGCTTCTTGAGCAATTCTTCGAGCCAATCGGCAAACACCTGTAATCGGCGCGACAGATGCTGGCGATGAGGATAAAGCAAGTTCATCGGCATCGGGGCAGCCCGATTATCTGGCATCACCTCGACCAATTCGCCCGCCTCCACATGAGATCTGACGTCATAGGCCGGGATCTGGATCAGGCCGAGGCCAGCAAGACAGCAAGCAATATAGGCTTCAGCATTGTGGACCGTAACGGGTCCACCCAGAGACATAGTGCGCAGACCTCTGTCTTCGCCCCACTCCCAAGCCTCGACTTTTCCCGTAGAGGGCGAGGCATAGTTGACCGCATGATGATTGCGTAAGTCATCGGGCGACTTTGGTATCCCATGACGTGCCAGATAAGACGGACTTGCCACATTGATCAGTGGCAGTTTACCGATCGGTCGCGCGATCAGTCCGGAATCGGCCAGTGGACCAACACGAAGCGCGCAATCGACTGCATCCCCCGTCAGATTGATGGCGCGGTCAGTGACCCCCATGTCGATTTCGATCTTGGGGTAGGTGTCGAAAAAACCGGGTAGTGCAGGCGCCACTATCAACCGGCCGATCCGGCCCGGAACGTCGATGCGCAGACGCCCCGTTGGCTGAGTTGCGTTTTGACGAAACAGGTTTTCGGTATCCTCGACCTCAGCGATAACCCGCTGGCAGCGCTCATAAAATGCTATGCGATCATACGTCAGTGAAACTTTGCGGGTTGTACGATGAAGCAGTCGCGCCCCGACACGGTCCTCAAGCGCCTGTATGGCTGCCGAAACGGATGATCTGGGAACCCCGAGGGTATCTGCCGCGCGCGTAAAACTCTCACATTCGGCGACACGGATGAAAACCCGGAACAGTTCGATACGATCCATATTACCCTGAATATCCATTGTTCGGATTTTCAGACAAGTTAATTCAAATTAAACAACTTTATCGTTCAAATGTTGAACATATGTTCGCACCTCGAGGGGGCCAATAAATGGTCGGCCATCTGGTAAAAGAGGCAGTGAATGACCAACCATAGCATTAAAGGGAAAACCGTCATCATCGCCGGTGGGGCAAAAAATCTCGGCGGCCTGATCGCACGGGATCTTGCCGAGCAAGGCGCGAAGGCCATCGCCATTCATTATAACAGCGCCACTTCAAAGGAAGAGGCAGATGCGACGGTCGCAGCAATCAAGGGATTTGGCGCGGAAGCGGTTGCATTTCAGGCGGATATGACCACTGCAGCTGCCGTCGAAAAGCTCTTTGCCGACGCCGTTGCCGCCATCGGCCGCCCGGACATTGCCATTAACACGGTTGGAAAGGTCCTGAAGAAGCCCATGCTCGAAATCGGCGAAGCCGAATATGACGAGATGAGCGCGGTCAATGCAAAGGCGGCTTTCTTCTTCATAAAGGAAGCAGGCAAGCACCTTAATGACAATGGAAAGCTGGTAACGCTCGTCACTTCTCTTCTGGGCGCCTACACATCCTTCTATTCAAGCTACGCCGGAACCAAGGCGCCGGTCGAACACTTCACCCGCGCTGCCTCCAAGGAATTCGGCGAACGCGGCATTTCGGTGACGGCAATTGGGCCTGGCCCGATGGATACGCCATTTTTCTACCCGGCCGAGGGCGCAGATGCGGTCGCTTATCACAAAACTGCTGCAGCGCTGTCGGGCTTCTCGAAGACCGGACTGACCGACATTGAGGACATAGTTCCCTATATCCGCTTCATGGTTTCGGATGGCTGGTGGATGACCGGGCAGACCATTCTCGTCAATGGCGGCTATACCACCAAATAAAGGTATGGGCGGTCCATTGTGTCCCGCCCATACCTTTGGCGCCATACAGGGCGTCGTCTGCAGCTTTCATCAGTGTGCCGGAACAAATCGATCGAAGCCTTACGGCTGGCGGCGTGCCGAGTATTGAGTCCGGCACGCCACGCGCTTCAGGGCTTTGCCGCCGAGGGCGCGGCATCCTGTGGTAGCGCGACGCCCTTCTGCGCAGCGTAGCGATCCCAGTCCGCCACGAGTTCGGCCAACTTTTCGGCATGAGTGGCGGCAAGGTCGGTGCTTTCCGCCGGATCGGTCGCGAGGTTGAAGAGCTGCCACTTGCCCTCGCCAACGCCGTCGCGCGGGTAGGTTGAGCCGGATTTCGGCAGGTAGACCGCCTTCCAGTCGCCCTTGCGCAGCGCGCGGCGATAGAACAGCTCGGTGCCGACCGGCTCGTCCGGCGAGCGCACTTCGCTGGCCTTCTCGGCAAGGACGGGGACCAGACTGTGCCCCTCGAACGGCAGGATCGTGCGGCCCTTATAAGTGGTCGGCTGGGTCAGCCCGGCAAGGTCGAGCAGGGTCGGCGCAATGTCGGTGACGCTCAGATAGCCGCGTGCGATGCGATTGCCGACGACGTCCTTGCCCGAGGCGAAAGCCGAGACCCGCGTGCCGCCTTCGGTGGGATAGCCCTTCACCAGCCACGACGGGGTACTGTTGGCCTGCGCCCAGCCCGCGCCGTAGCCGACGTAGGAGGTGGCGTTGCCGATGTTCTCCAGCCGGTTGTCGATGCCCAGCTTCTTCGCGCCGTCAGGAAGCCCTCGCACCTGGAACGGCGCATCGATCTCGCTACCCTCGGGGCCGTTGTCGGACAGGAACACGATGACCGTATTGTCGTACTGGCCGGTGCGCTTCAGTTCGGCGACCACGCGGCCCACATTCTGGTCCATGCGGTCCACCATCGCGGCGTAGACTTCCATCTTGCGCGCCTCGAACGCCTTCTGCTCGGCCGTCAGGCTGTCCCACGGCTTCACGCCGTCGAGCGCATGGGGCTGCTGGTCGAGCGCGACGAGGCCAAGCTTCTTCTGCCGTTCGAGCCGCTGTGCGCGCAACACTTCGTAGCCCGCGTCGTAGCGGCCCTTGTACTTCGCGATCGTCTCGGACGGGGCCTGCATCGGCCAGTGCGGCGTGGTGAAAGTGAGGTAGGCGAAGAACGGGCGCTTGTCAGCGGCTCCGTCATCAAGGAATCCGATCAGCTTGTCGGCGAACTGGTCCGCCGAGTAGTGCCCGACCGGGAACTTCACCAGCTTGCCGTCCTGCCGGTAGAGCGAATTGGCCTTGGCCTTTGTCCATGCCGCGTTCTGGTCGGCGCCGAAGTGATTGCCCAGTCCCTGCAGCAGCGCATAGGAATGGTCGAACCCGCGCGCGGCCGGGCCGCGATCCTCGGTGAGGCCGAGGTGCCACTTGCCGGACATCAGCGTGCGGTAGCCGCCCTGTTGCAGCAGCTCCGCGATCGAGGCGACGCGGTCGTTGAGATAGCCTTCATAGCCGGGGCGATCCGCAAGGGTGGCGGGGCGCGATTCCACCATGGTCCCGATCCCGGCTTCGTGGTTGTCCACGCCGCTCAACAGCATCGAGCGGGTCGGCGAACATGTCGGCGCGGTGTGAAAGCCGGTGAAACGCACGCCGCTGTTGGCTAGCGCGTCGAGGTTGGGCGTCGCGATTTCGCCCCCGAAGGCGCCGAGGTCCGACCAGCCGAGATCGTCGGCGACGATGACGAGGAAGTTCGGGCGCGCTGCACTCTGCGCAGCGCCCGGAGCGGCGGTTGATGCAGGCGCAGGCGCGGCGGCATTCACAACCTGCGCGGCGGCGGGACGGGTCATCAGGGTGCTCATGAGAGCGGCGGCAATCAGGGCGGCCTTGCGGGTCACGTCGGTTCCGTTCGTGGCGATGCGTGGGAGCGTGAGACCTAACGGGAGCAGTTCCGGCGGCCCACAAAGTTTTACTCTACCAGTTATGTAGAGAATCTTTGTTGCCGCGCACCATGAGTTCTCTACTCAAACGGTTGAGTTTCAGGCGGCCGCCCGGTCGCCGGTCGCGCCATGCAATGAGGGTCTTTCCATGAACACGTTCCTGCGTGCCACCACGCTCGTCCTGCTCGGGTCGAGCGCGCTGGCTGCCGTCCCCGCATACGCCGAAGAGGCACCAGCCGCCGAAGCCGCTGCCGACGCAGAAGGTGGTGGAGGCCTCGATATCATGGTCACCGCCCGTCGCCGCAACGAGCGCATCCAGGACGTACCGGTGGCCGCGAATGCCTTCGGCGGCGAGCAGCTGGCCGCGACGCGCACCTACAACTTGCGCGACCTGCAGCAACTGACTCCCAGCCTCGTCGTCACCAACACCAACCCGCGCAACACCAGCATCAACATCCGCGGGCTGGGCAACAACGTCTCGGTCTACAACGACGGGCTGGAGCCGGCGGTCGGCGTCTATGTCGATCAGGTCTACCTCGCGCGGCCCGGACAGGCAGTGTTCGACCTCTCGGACGTGGAGCGCATCGAAGTGCTGCGCGGCCCGCAGGGCACGCTGTTCGGCAAGAACACGTCGGCGGGCGCGGTCGTCGTCACCACCAAGTCGCCGACGTTCGAGCCCGAGGCGGGCGGCGACGTGACCTTCGGAAACTACGATTTCCGGCAGGTCCACGCCTATGCCAGCGGCGCGCTGGTGGACGATCTGCTGGCCGCGCGCCTCTACGTCTCGAAGACCGACCGCGACGGCTACATGACCAACCGCTACGACGGTTCGGACACGCAGGACTACCACGATTTCGGCCTGCGCGGGCAGTTGCTGTTCACCCCCGCCAGCAATTTCAAGCTGCGCCTGATCGGTGACTATGGCCGCCAGCATTCCAAGACGGCGGCGGCAGTGTTGACCGACGTGCTGACCCAGTACGACAACGGCACGGCGTTCGCGAACAACTATTACGCCCGCGCCGCGCGCACCGGCTATACGCCGCTTCCGATAGATCCTTCGGCGCGGCAGGTCGATGTGGACGCCAACCCCCGCTACAAGATGAACCAGTGGGGCGTAACCTCGATCGCCGACCTCACCATCCCGGGCAATACGATCACCTCGGTCACCGCCTACCGCGCGTGGAACTGGTATCCGCACAACGACGGCGATTCCACCAGCCTCGATGCCGGCACCGACTTCCACCAGAGCAATGAGCAGCGTCAATTCAGCCAGGAACTGCGCATCGCCTCGGAAGGTACGCGCAAGGTCGATTACGTCGCGGGCCTCTACTACCTGTGGCAGGCAATCGATGCCGAGTCGCTGAATGCCTATGGCAGTGACGCCGCCGCATGGTTCGTGGCGCCCAGCGTGGACCGCACAGCCGCCGCAGCCGCACTCAACGGCTACACCATCCTCGGCCACTCGCGTCCTGTGACCAACAGCTACGCCGCCTTCGGTCAGACGATCTGGCACGTGACGCCCACGCTCGATCTCACCACGGGCCTGCGTTACACCTACGAGACCAAGACCGGCTGGTTCGAGCAGACCGCCACCGGCGCCAGTCTCGACGGGCTGACCACCGCGCAGCTTGCCGCCGCCAATACGATCCGCTCGCGCTACGGCATCGCCAATTCCTATTCCGCCAGCACGAAGGAAGGCCGCCTGTCCGGCTCGGCGACGCTGTCGTGGAAGGTCTCGCCCGATGCGCTGGTCTATGCGACCTATGGGCGCGGCCACAAGTTCGGCGGCCTCAACCTTGCCAACATCGTGACGACGGGCGCCTTCGCCGCCGATCCGGTCATCAAGCCCGAGACGATCGACAGCTACGAACTGGGCGTGAAGACCGCATGGTTCGGCAATAAACTGACCGCCAACCTCGCCGCGTTCTGGACCGACGACAGCGATTACCAGACTACCGTGGTCGATGTGGAGCGCAACAACCAGTCCTACTTCACCAACGTCGGCAAAGTTCGCACGCGCGGTTTCGAGGCGGACCTGCGCGCAAATCCGGCGCCGTGGCTCTCACTCTACGCCTCGGGCGCGTTCACCGATGCGAAGTACGTGGACTATCCCAATGCGCCGTGCCCGATCGAGGTCACCGGGCAGACCACCTGCGACCTTAGCGGGAAGCGCCTGCCGGGCGTGTCGAAGTGGGCGGCCTCGGCAGGCGGCGAGGCGCGTCAGGGGGTGGGATCTGTGCTGGGCCGCGATAGCGAAGTCTATTTCGGCGCGGACTATAGCTACCGCTCGGACTTCAACACCACCGCCAGCCTTTCGCGCTATTCGCTGATTCCCGGTTATTCGCTGGTCAACGCACGCATCGGCGTGCGGGCGCTGGACGGGGTGCTCGACATCCAGCTGTGGGCGCGCAACCTGACGGACAAGCTCTATTACCTGAGCCTGTCGGCAGGCAACACCGGTGCGGTCACCGGCACCCTGGGCGATCCTCGTACCTACGGTGTGACGCTCAGGACCAAGTTCTGAAATCCGGCATGAGCATCATTCAGCACTCCACCTGATCTGCGGAGAACCAGCACGGCTTTGAGCAGAGTTCAAAGCCGTGCAAGTGCGGGCAGCAACTTCGTCGATGCAGCGCTGCTGCTTCAGGAAATCGATGTATTCATGGCGCGCTCGGCAGAAACCTCAAACCCGTTCGACCGCCAGCGCCAGACCCATGCCCACGCCCACGCACAGCGTGGCGAGGCCGCGCCTGCCGCCGGTCTTCTCCAACTGGTGCACCAGCGTCAGCGCCAGCCGCGCACCCGACATGCCGAGCGGGTGGCCCAGCGCGATCGCGCCGCCGTTCGGGTTCACCTGCGGCGCATCATCGGCCAGACCCAGTTCGCGCATGACGGCAAGGCCCTGGCTGGCAAACGCCTCGTTCAGTTCGATCGCGTCGAAGTCTCCGATCGTCAGCCCCAGCCGCGCCAGCAGCTTGCAGGTAGCCGGAACCGGGCCGATGCCCATCACGCGCGGCTCCACCCCGGCCGAAGCCATGCCCAGGATACGTGCGCGCGGGGTCAGGCCGTGGGCCTTCACCGCCGCCTCGCTGGCGACGATCAGCGCCGCCGCGCCGTCGTTGATGCCCGAGGCATTGCCCGCCGTCACCGTCCCGCCCGGCTCGAACAGAGGCTTCAGGCGGGCGAGCGTCTCCAGCGTGGTGCCGCGCCGCAAATGTTCGTCCACCGAGACTTCCACCACGTCGCCGCTGCGGCGGCCGGGGACCGGGGTGGTGACGATCTCCTCGGCGAAGAAGCCGGATTCCTGCGCCGCCGCCGCGCGATCCTGACTGCGCAGCGCGAAGGCGTCCTGATCGGCGCGCGCAATGCCGAAGTCCTTCGCCACGTTCTCGCCGGTGCGCGGCATCGTCTCGGTGCCGTAGAGCGCATCGAGCACCGGGTTGACGAAGCGCCAGCCCATCGTCGTGTCTTCCAGCTTCTGGGCGCGGCCGAAGGCGCTGTCGGCCTTGCCCATCACGAAGGGAGCGCGCGTCATGCTCTCGACGCCGCCCGCGAAGGCCAGGTCCATCTCGCCCGCGACCACCGCCCGCGCCGCCGCGCCGACCGCTTCGAGGCCCGAGGCGCAGAGGCGGTTGAGCGTCACGCCCGGCACCGTATGCGGCAGGCCCGCCAGCAGCAGGCTCATGCGCGCGACGTTGCGGTTGTCCTCGCCCGACTGGTTGGCGCAGCCGTAGAACACTTCCTCCACCGCCGCCGGATCGAGGCCGGGATTGCGCGCCAGCAGCGCTTTCAGCGGAACCGCGCCCAGATCGTCGGCACGGATCGCGGCCAGACCGCCGCCGTAACGGCCGATGGGCGTGCGCACCGCGTCGCAGATATAGGCAGTTCCACTCATCGCTCGTCCTCGCTCGCTTTTTTCGCCGCTTAGCAAGCGGATGGGCGAGCGAGGGGCTTACGCGAGGCGCTCCGGGGGAATATCACAACCGGGAAAGATGGCGCGCGCAGACCGGCGCGTTTGCCTCTCCCGGCGGCATCCCGACAGTGCGTCCGGCCTGTCAGGCGCGGGCCGTGAGGGTTTGCGCTACGGTCGCATAAAAGAGGATGTCCATGGACCATCGCCCACGCTTCGCAGCGGCAATCGCCGCCGTCTCGCTCCTAGCCCTCGGCGCGGGCGGCCATGTCGGCGCGCAGGATGCGGATAGCGCGCAGAAGCCCGCCTCGGCCGCGACGCTGCGCTACTTCGAGGAGACAACCGCCAGCCTGCCGTGGAACGACAGGGAGGACTTCGACCTCGCCACGCGCGGCTTCGTCGCAGGCATTCCCGGCGGCGAGATCACAAAGTCCGACGGCAAGCGCATCCGCGACCTGAAGGAACTCGATATCTTCAAGGGCAAGCGCCCCGATACCGTGAACCCCAGCCTCTGGCGCAATGCGCAGTTGCTCTCGCAATCCGGCCTCTTCAAGGTGACCGACCGCGTCTATCAGGTGCGCGGGATCGAGCTGGCGAACCTGACGGTCGTGCTCGGCAAGACCGGCTATATCGTCATCGACACCCTGACCACGGTGGAGAGCGCGAAGGCGGCGATGGACCTCGTCCGCGCGAAGCTGGGCGACAAGCCGGTCATGGGCGTGATCTACACCCATTCGCACATCGACCACTTCGGCGGCGCGGCGGGCGTCATCAGCCCGGAGGAGGTCGCCGCGCGCAAGGTGCCGATCGTAGCGCCGGGCGGCTTCCTCAAGGAAGCGATCTCGGAGAACGTGATCGCCGGCCCGGCCATGAGCCGCCGCGCGATCTATGCGTTCGGGCACCTCATCGGCACCGGTCCCAAGGCCGACATCAGCGACGGCATCGGCCCGGCCTTCAACCGCCTCGGCAACGCGACCGGCGCGGTGCAGATGCTGCCGCCCACGCACGAAGTCACGAAGACCGGCGAGACGATGACGATCGACGGCGTCGATCTCGAATTCCAGTACATGCCCGATACCGAGGCGCCCGCCGAGATGGCGATCTACATGCCGCAGCTGCGCGTGCTGGACATGGCCGAGAACGCCAATTCCTCGCTCCACAACATCCTGACCCTGCGCGGCGCGCAGGTCCGCGATGCCAAGGCCTGGGCGGATGACCTGACCAAGTCCATCGCGCTTTATGGCGACCGGACTGACACGCTCATCACCTCGCACTTCTGGCCGCACTGGGGCAATGCGAAGATCCTCGACTACCTCGGCGCACACCGGGACATGTACAAGTATCTGCACGACCAGTCGGTGCGGATGATGAACGAAGGGATGACCGGCGAGGAGATCGCCGAGAACCTCAAGCTGCCGAAGCCACTGGCCGACCGCTGGTTCAATCAGGGCTATTACGGCACGCTCAGCCATGACGCCAAGGCGGTCTACCAGCGCTATCTCGGCTGGTACGACGGCAACCCGGCGAACCTCAACCCGCTGCCGCCCGAGGCCGTGGCGACCAAGTACGTCGAGGCAATGGGCGGGCCGGATGCGGTGCTGGCGCTGGGCCGCAAGGCGGTGGCGGCGGGCGATTACCGCTGGGCCTCGGAACTGCTCTCGCGCCTCGTCTTCGCGCAGCCGGAAAACCACGCCGCCAAGCTGGCGCTGGCCGACAGCCTCGAACAGCAGGGCTATCAGGCGACCAGCTCGATGTGGCGCAATGCCTTCCTCACCAGCGCCAAGGAACTGCGCGAGGGCGTGAAGACCGGCGGCTTCGATTCGGTCGCGGGCGCCATCCCGGCGATGCCGCTTTCGGACATCCTCGACCTGCTGGCGGTGCGCCTCGTGCCCGAGCGGGCGCTGGCGGCGCCGATGGCCTTCGACCTCGTGCTGGACGGCGTCGCGGAGCACGTGGAAATCCGCAACGGCGTGCTGATCCATCAGCCTATCGGCAAGGCTTCCGCGCAGAAGCTGGAACTGACGCGCGCGCAGCTCGTCGCGGCGATCACGAAGAAGCCGCAGGAAAGCGCACTGCCCGCCGACACGGCACAGCGCCTGAGCGCGTTCCTCGCGCTGGTGGAGGCGCCCAAGGGCACGTTCGGACTGGTGACCCCGAACCCCTGAACCACACCCCTCGTCATTGCGAGTGCAGCGAAGCAATCCAGGGCGATTTACGCGGCCCTGGATTGCTTCGCTTCGCTCGCAATGACGAAAGGGGAGAGGACACCATCATATCCGTGAATATGGCCCGGCCAAAGCGCCGGGCCTCCCCGCCCGAAGGGCGACGGGCCTAAGCCTCGTCCATGACCATCACCGTAACCCGTGACGGCGCCGCCGCCGTCGTCGCCTTCGACCGGCCCGCCGCGAAGAACGCCTTCACCATGGCGATGCGCGGGGAGTTCATCGCCGCCTTCGCCGATCTCGAAGCCGACCCCGGCGTGCGCGCGGTGGTGCTGACCGGCACCGGCGGCGCGTTCTGCTCGGGCGCGGACATCGGCGAGATGGGTGAGACCACCCCCGACGACTTCCTGCGCCGCATGCGCCAGCTTCACGCCATGGCCCGCGCGGTCGCCCGCTTCCCCGCGCCGGTCATCGCGGCGGTGGACGGGGTGTGCATCGGCGCGGCGTGGGGCTTCGCGCTGGCCGCTGACATCGTGCTCGCCAGCGAGCGTGCGCGCTTCGCCGCCACCTTCCGCCGCATCGGCTACGCCCCCGACGCCGGGCTTGCCTGGCACTTCCTGCACACCATCAACCCGATGCGCGCGAAGGAGATCGTCTATTCCGGCCGCGAGGTCCACGCGGCCGAGGCGCTGGAACTCGGCCTCGCGATGGAAGTGCTCGCCCCCGAGGCGCTGCTGCCGCGCGCGATGGAGCTGGCGCGGATGATCGCGGACGGCCCGGCCACCGCACTCCACCTCGCCAAGCGCCAGTTCGCCGCCGCGCCCGCGATGAGCTTTGAAAGCTTCCTCGACTTCGAGGCGGCGATGCAGCCGCTGCTCGGCCAGACCCGCGACCACCGCGATGCCGTAGCCGCCTTCCGCGACAAGCGCGCGCCCACCTTCAACGCCGGCTGACCGCCCGCGCATCCCTCTTCCATGGAGCCCACAATGATCCGTACCGAACAGACCGGCCCGATCCTGACGATCACTCTCGACAATCCCCCGGTCAATGCGCTGGGCGCCGCGTTGCGCAGCGGGCTGGCCAAGGCCATCGCCAGGGCCGCCGACGACATCTCCGTCGGCGCCATCATCGTCACCGGCAGCGGCAAGCTGTTCAGCGCGGGCGCGGACATTTCCGAATTCGGCAAGCCGCTCGCCGACCCGCAGCTGCCCGACGTCCTCGCCGCGATCGAGGCCTGCCCCAAGCCGGTCATCGCCGCGATCAACGGCACCGCGCTCGGCGGCGGCCTCGAAGTCGCGCTCGCCTGCCATTACCGCGTCGCACTGGCTTCGGCGAAGCTGGGCCTGCCCGAAGTGAAGCTCGGCATCCTGCCCGGCGCAGGCGGAACCCAGCGCCTGCCGCGTCTCGTCGGCGTCGAGGCGGCGCTGAAGATGATCGTCTCGGGCGATCCGGTGTCCGTCGCCAAGGCGCTCGCCAGCGGCCTCGTCGACAAGGTCGTCGAGAACGCCGCTGACCTGCTCACCGCCGCCGCCGGCTTTGCCGACAGTCCTGCCCGCCCGACCGGCGAGCGCGCCGTCTCGGGCGACGCCGCTGCTGCGGATGCCTTCGCCGCCGCCAACCCGCGCCTGTTCAAGGGCTTCACCGCACCCACTGCCTGCGTCGAGGCGGTAAAGGCCGCCGCCACCTTGCCGCTGACCGAAGGCATGGCGGTGGAGCGCCGCCTGTTCCTCGAACTCGTCGCGGGCGATCAGTCCAAGGCCCTGCGCCACGCCTTCTTCGCCGAGCGCGCCGCCGCCAAAGTGGACGATCTGCCCAAGGACACGGTGAAGCGCGACATCGCGCGCGTCGGCATCATCGGCGCGGGCACGATGGGCGGCGGCATCGCCATGAACTTCCTCTCGGCGGGCTTGCCGGTCACCATGGTCGAGACCAATGCCGAGGCGCTGGAGCGCGGTGCCGCGCTGATCCGCAGCAATTACGAAGCCACCGCCGCCAAGGGCCGCCTCACCACCGATCAGGTCGAGGCCGCGATGGCGCTGCTGACGCCCACGCTCGAATTCGGCGCGGTGGGCGAATGCGACCTCGTGATCGAGGCCGTGTACGAGAACATGGACGTCAAGAAGCAGGTCTTCGGCCGCCTCGACGCGGTGGCCAAGCCCGGCGCGATCCTTGCCTCGAACACCTCGTACCTAGACGTGGACGCGATCGCCGCCTGCACCTCGCGGCCCGAGGACGTGCTGGGAATGCATTTCTTCTCGCCCGCCAACGTCATGAAGCTGGTCGAAGTGGTGCGCGGCGCCAAGACCGCGCCCGACGTGCTCGCCACGGTGATGGCGCTCGGCCAGAAAGTCGGCAAGGTGCCGGTGGTCGCGGGCGTGTGCTACGGCTTCATCGGCAACCGCATGCTGATCCCGCGCCAGGACAACGCCCTCGCCCTCGTCATGGAAGGCGCCAGCCCCGAGCAGGTGGACAAGGTCCACACCGATTTCGGCATGCCGATGGGCCCGTTCCAGATGACCGACCTTGCGGGCGTGGATATCGGCTGGCACCGCGACGAGACGCGCATCGACAACCTCAAGGACGCATTGTGCGCGCAGGGCCGCTGGGGCCAGAAGACGAAGGCCGGCTTCTACGACTACGACGCAAACCGCAAGCGCAGCACCTCCCCCGTCGTCGCCGCGCTGATCGAGGAGTTCCGGGAGCGTGAAGGCATCACCCCGCGCGCCATCTCGGACGAGGAGATCGTCGCGCGCACGCTCTACACGATGGTCAACGAAGGTGCGCTGATCCTGGAGGAAGGCATCGCCCAGCGTTCGTCCGACATCGACGTGGTGTGGCTCTACGGCTATGGCTGGCCGCGCTGGACCGGCGGCCCGATGTTCTGGGGCGAGCGCGAAGGCTTCGCCAAGATCGTCGCCGGACTGGAGCACTACACGGACCGCATGCCCGAAAGTTTCTCCATCGCCCCGCTGCTGCGCAGCCCCCAGCCCGAGCCGGTCGCATGACGGGCAGCTTCGCCTTCTCCTACGGCCCGCGCCTCGTCAGCGGCGCGGGCAGCGCCGATCGCATCGCCGATCTGCTGCCCGAAGGCCCGGTGCTGTTCGTCACCGATGCGATGATCGTGAAGCTCGGCCTTGCCGGCGGCGCGCTGGCAGCGCTGGCCGCCTCGGGCCGGGACGTGACGATCTTCTCCGAAGTCGAGGCCGATCCCTCGCGCGCCACGCTGGAGGCCGTGGTCGCACGCGGCCGCGAATGCGGCGCGGTAAGCGTCGTCGGCTTCGGCGGCGGCAGCCCGATGGACATCGCCAAGCTGGCCGCCTACCTGCTCGGCTCGGGCGACGATCTCGACGCGATCTGGGGCGTCGGCAATGCGCGCGCCAAGGGCCTGCCGCTGGTGCTGGTGCCGACGACGGCGGGCACCGGCTCGGAAGCCACCCCCGTCTCGATCATCACGCTTCCGGGGGACGAGAAGCGCGGCGTATCCTCGGCCGCGCTGGTCGCCGGGCATGCGGTGCTCGACCCGGCGCTGACGCTCGGCCTGCCGCGCCCCGTCACCGCCGCCACCGGCATGGACGCGATGGTCCACGCGATCGAGGCCTATACCTCGGCGCATCTCAAGAACCCTATGTCCGACCTGCTCGCCCGCGAAGCGCTGCGCCTGCTCGCCGCCAACCTGCTCCCCGCCTGCGAGGAGCCGGGCAACATGGCCGCGCGCGAGGCGATGCTGCTGGGCGCGCATCTGGCGGGGGTGGCGTTCTCCAACGCCCCGGTCGCAGGGGTCCACGCCCTCGCCTATCCGCTCGGCGGGCGCTTCCATGTGCCGCATGGCCTTTCAAACGTGCTGATGCTGCCGCATGTGCTGGGCTTCAATATGAGCGCGGCGATGCCGCTCTATGCCGAGCTTGGCCCACTGGTCGATCCGGCGCTGGAGGGTCTCGGCCAGCAGGCGCAGGCACAGGGCCTGCTCGAAGCGCTGCGCGATATGGCCGAAAAGGCCGGGATGCCCGCGCAGCTGGCCGCCGTGGGCGTGAGCGCCGACGACCTCGACCAGCTCGCCGCCGACGCGATGCTGCAGGAACGCCTGCTGAAGAACAACCCGCGCCCGATCACGCTGGATGACGCGCGCAAACTCTACGAGGCCGCCCTTTGAGCCGCGAACCCCTGCGCCCGCGCAGCGCCTACCGCCACTTCACCCCGATCAGCACCCGCTGGCATGACAACGACGTCTACGGCCACGTCAACAACGTGGTCTACTATTCGTGGTTCGACACCGCCGTGAATTCCTGGCTGATCGAGGTCGGCCTGCTCGACATCGAGAACGGCAACCCGATCGGCCTCGTGGTGGAGACCGGCTGCCGCTACGCCGCCTCGGTGGAGTTCCCGCAGAAGGTCGAAGTCGGCCTGAAAGTCGCGCGCCTCGGTTCGAGCAGCGTGACCTACCACCTCGGCATCTTCGTCGAGGGGGCACAGGAACCGGCGGCGGAAGGACACTTCACCCACGTCTACGTCGACCGCGACACCCGCCGCCCGACCCCGCTGCCCGAGGCGTGGCGGGCGGTGCTGCAGGGGATTGGCTGAGTATTTGGCTCGGGTTTGACGACATTGCGCTGTGGAGGCATATTTCTCGCGTCAATATATCGTCGAAAGGGTGCTGATGCAGGTCATCCGCTGGGGCAACAGTCTGGCGATCTGCCTGCCTACCGCCGTTGTCGAGACGTTGGCTCTCAAAGAGGGCGACGACATCGAGGTCCGCGTTTCGGACGACCGGGCACTTACCGTTGACCGCGCCGCCAGCCGCGCCGCCGCTCTCGAACACATTCGCCGCCTACGCCGCACCTGGCCTCCGGGGTGGACCTTCGATCGGGAGGACGCCAACGAGCGCGACTGCTGAGACGTAAGATGGCTCCAGGCATTATCGGGGTCATACAACCGTGCCATTACAGCCATGGCCAGCGATGAGATTCGAACTCGCATCTCACATTGTGGGGACCGCCTCTAAGTAACAGTATTCGCCATTCTCCTACTCTGAGCGGCGATCTTTGATGTGGATTTCGGTCAGGCCGCCCGCGCCGCTTTGCAGACACTGGCCCATTGTGACAGAGTTCAGAATGCGCTTGTTCGTTGCATCGATCGTCATCTTATTCGTCGTTGCTTGCGGCAAAGCCGATCGTCCTGAAATTGAGAAAATCGAGATCAGGCAATCAGGCTGGCAATCTGAGGATGTGACCATAGCCTCCACGGGCCTCGGCAATTATCATATCAGCGAGCCTTACCCCGAAGGGCAAAGTGGCACCTTCAAAATGACGCACGAGCAGTTCGTGAGCTTGTTATCCAGTCTTGAGCCGTACCGGGCCGAAGCAGAACCTTATACCGACGAGAGCGCTTTGCGCTTTATCAAGAACCCGTGCCCACCCAGAGTGCCTCGTATAACGGACGCGGGTGCCATGCATATACGGTGGAGAGGCCCGGAGTACGACATGCACTTCCTGATGGATTTCGGATGCGATCCCAAGCGTCATGCGACACGGAATAGCCAACTGCGCCGTACCTTCGAACAGTTGCCGCTGCCGCGTTACTGAACGCTAGAACACTCAAAGCCGTCCTTCACCCCCGCTCCGGCGCCCGCTTCAGCGCCGCGTAGAGCAGCCCCGCGCCCAGCGGGCCGAACACCACCGCCATCGTCGTCAGCGCCAGGTTCAGGCCCTTGGCGCCGTAGACGTGGTCGGTCATCAGCCCCACCAGCACCGAGCCGAAGGCGCCGCCCGTCAGGTTCACCAGCGCCATGTAGAGCCCGGTGTAGAGCCCGCGCAGCGTCGGCGGCACCACTGCCACGATCAGCACGAAGATGGAGGCGACCGACATCGAACTCACGAACAGGTTCGCGTAGGACATGAACACCGCCAGCCCCACCGTCGGCACGATCGGGCCGAGGATGGTGGTCACGCTCAGCACCGCCATCGAGGTGAAGGTCAGCCAGTACGCCGCCTTGCCGCCGAAACGCTTGCGCAGCCACGCATGGTAGGGATGAACCGCCAGGCACCCGGCGATCCCGGCCAGCAGGAACGCCGGGCCGTAGCTCGTCGCCACCAGCGCGGGTGTCATCGCGTAGGAGCGCATCAGCATCGCCGGATACCAGTTGAGCAGCCCGTAATTGTTCATCGACCACGAGACGATGCCCAGCGCCAGCAGCGTTATCAGCGTGCGGTTCTCGCGCGCAAAGGCCAGCGCCTCGCCCTTGGCAGGCGCAGCGGCGGCGCGCTGCGCGGCACCGTGATCGCGCACCGTGGTCTGCACCAGCAGCGCCACCAGGAGGCCCGGCACCGCGAGCAGCAGGAAGACCACGCGCCACGGCTCTGCGGTGTCGATCAGCGGCAGGTCATAGGGCCCGGCCGCGCTGAACTTGCCCAGCAGGTGCGCGCCCAGCATCATCGCCATGCCGCCACCGACGTAGAGCCCGGTGGTGAACAGCCCGATCGGCTTCTGCACCTTGTCCTGCGGGAAGCGGCTGGAGATGATGCCGATCGCCGCCGGGTTCAGCCCCGCCTCGCCCACGCCCACGAACATGCGCGCCAGGAACAGCGTCACGAAGCCGGTGGCGAACCCGCTCGCCGCCGTGGCGATCGACCAGACGAGGATGCAGGCGGCAAGGATCGTCACCCGCCGCCCCTTGTCGAGCATACGGCCGATGAACACCCCGCCGAACACGTAGAGCACCGCGAAGGCCATGCCGGTCACCGCGCCGATCTCGGCGTCGTTCAGCGCCAGATCGCCCTTGATCGCCTCCACCAGGAAGCTGAGGATCACGCGGTCGATGTAGCCCAGCACCGAGACGGAGAAGAGAATGGCGACGACGTACCAGTCGTAACCGCCCACCTCGCGAGAGGAGGCAGGCGCGCTCGCCGGTTGCATCGTGGTTGCCATGTTCTTCTCCCGACCCGTTATTGTAGCGCTATAGCCGCGATCAGCGGCCCTGGAACACCGGCGCGCGCTTTTCCTTGAAGGCGGCGATGGCTTCCTTCGAATCCTCGGTCTTCGACAACGCGTTGGTGTTGTTCTGCTCGTAGCGGTAGCCGTCGCGCAGGGTCATGTTCTCGATCGTGCGCATGGAATCCTTGGCGAGCCGCGTCGCCATCGGGCTCTTGGAGGCGATGCTGCGCGCCATCTCCATGACCCAGGGCATCAGTTCCTCGACCGGAAGGCACGCCTCGATCACGCCGCGGCGATAGAGTTCCGCCGCAGGCGCGCGCCAGCCCGTCAGCATCATGCGGCGCACCATCGAATGCGGCAGAATGCGCGCGGCGTGCTTGCCGCCGCCCATCAGGCCCACGTCCACCTCGGGCAGCCCGAACACGGCGGTTTCGGAAGCGACGATGATGTCGCAGCTCGCCGCCAGCCCCAGCCCGCCGCCGAGCGCCGGGCCATTGACCGCCGCGATCACCGGCTTGTTGCACTCGATGATGGCATAGCTCGATTCGCGCACCGCGCGGTTGCGCTTCCAGGTGGCGCCGGGGGCGGAGACGTCGGGCCGGTTCTTGAGGTCGGCACCGGCGGAAAAGCACTTGCCCGCGCCGGTCAGCACCGCCACGCGCACGTCGTCGCGGTCGCTGATCTCGTCGAAGGCATCGGCGAGGCCGTGGATCATCTCCATCGACTGCGCATTGACGGGGGCATTGTCCATCGTGACCACGGCGACATAGTCGGCCACTTCGAGTCTGATCGTCATTTCGGCATCCTCAGGTTTGGCGGCCATCTAGCCGCAACTGCGGCCCTCCCGTCGCGCATCGGCAGCCCGCGCGCGGGAGAATCCCATATGCGATGAGGCTCACTCCACATCCGCAGCATCGCCCGCGTCGCCGAAGGCGGACCAGCCCCCGTCCACCGGCACGATCGTGCCCGTCATGTAGCCCGCACGCGGCGAGGCGAGGAAGGCAATGGCGTCGGCGATCTCCTCCGGCCGTCCGAGCCGCCCCAGCGGAATGCGCCGCCGCACGCCGCGCAGCGAGCGCTTGCCCTCGGCCTCCAGCGCCATGACGCCGGGAGTGGCGATGTAGCCGGGGGCAACGGCATTCACCCGCACCCCATGCTGCGCCCATTCGCAGGCGAGCTGGCGCGTCATCGCCTCCACCCCCGCCTTGGCCGCGCAATAGCTGTTGCGGCGGGGCAGCCCGCCACGCGCCGCGATCGAGGAGAGGTTGACGATGGCGCCGCCGCCCTGCCCCCGCATCACCCGCGCCGCCGCCGTGGCGAGCCGCAGCGGGGCGACGAGGTTGATCGCAAGGCCACGCTCGAAGGCGGCGAGCGTCTGTTCGGTGGTCGGCTGGAAATCGTCGGCGATGGCGGCGTTGTTGACCAGCACGTCGATCCAACCATGCTGCGCAGCAATAGCCTCGATGACGGCGACCAGCGCGGCCTCGTCCGTGATGTCGAGCACATGCCCCTCGCGCCCCTCGGGCAACGCGCCAAGTTCGCGGTCGAGCACGATCACCCGCGCACCGTCTGCCGCGAAACGGTCCGCCGTGGCCGCACCGATGCCGCGCGCACCGCCGGAAATCACCACCACCGGGCGGTCACGCTGCGGCGCTGCGGGCGCCTCTGCCGTGGCCGCCGCTGCGGTGCCGCCATAGGCAGAATAGCCACCATCCACCGCGATGCTGCCGCCGGTGACGTAAGCGTTGCCGGCCGCCCATACGATCGCCTCCGCCACGTCGGCCGGGCGCGCCATGCGGCCCAACGGGATGCGCGCGGCCACCGTGGCGGGATCGACCTGTCCTTCGGCCACCAACGCCTCGACGATCTCGGTCGCGACGTAGCCCGGCAGCACCGCGTTGACGCGCACCCCGTGCTGCGCCCACTCGCAGGCAAGCGCGCGGGTGAAGCCGAGGATCGCCGCCTTCGACATCGCATAAGGCGTACGCCCCGCGATCGCCTGCAACGCGATGCCCGAGGAGAGATTCACGATCGCGCCAGACCCGCGCGCGATCATGCCGCGCCCCGCCTCTCGCGCCAGAAGGTAGCTTCCGGTGAGGTTCACCCGCAGGAGCCGCTCCACCGTCGCGGCATCGAGGTCGAGCGCGGAGGTGCCTGCCGGATCGACGATCCCGGCGTTGTTCACCAGCACGTCGATCCCGCCATGCTGCGCAGCAATCTCCGCCACGCCCGCGACCACGGCGGCCTCGTCGGCCACGTCGAGCACCAATGCCTGATGCGGCGCGCCGAGATCGGCCGCCGCGCGCCGGACCGCCCCGGCATCGCGATCGGCGAGCACCACGGTATCGCCGCGCGCCGCGAACAGCCGCGCCGTGGCAAGGCCGATCCCGGCCGCCGCGCCCGTCACCAGCACCACTCGTACACCGTGCCGCTCCATCGTCTTCTCCCGTTCTCGTGTTCGCGTCAGCGAAGCACCGCGGCGGCGGCGCCTCAACCCGGCTCCGGCGCGGCGCCACGGCTATCACCTATGGGATAAGGCGGCGGCCCGGGCGGCGCCCGCTTGGGCGCGCGCGGCGGCCGGTCCAAGGCTGCGGTCATTCATTAGGGAGACCATCATGTCGCAACGACTGTCGGGGCGCGTCGCGCTCGTCACCGGGGCTTCGCGCGGGCTGGGCCGCGCCATTGCCGAACTCTTTGCTGCACAGGGCGCCGCCGTCGCCGTGCTCGATCTCAAGGAGCATTGGGCGCAGGCCGTCGTCGACGGCATCACCGCGCAGGGCGGCCGCGCCATCGCCATCGGCTGCGACGTGTCGGATCGCGACGCGGTGCAGGCGGCAGTGGCCCGTACGGTAGAGGAACTCGGCGGGCTCGACGTGACCGTCAGCAGCGCGATGTGGAACAAGTACGAGCCGATCGCGGACATCACCCCCGAGACGCTGGCACGCATGTCGGGCGTGGGCTTCGACGGCATCGTGTGGATGACGCAGGCGGCGGCGCCCTTCATGGCGCAGCGCGGCGGCGGATCGATGATCAACATCGCTTCGGTCTCGGCGCTCAAGGGCATGGTCAATGCGCTGCTCTACTGCGGCATCAAGGCGGGCGTCGGCGGGCTGACCCGCGCGGCCTCGGTGGAACTGGGCGCGCAGGGCATCCGCGTGAACGCGATCTCGCCCGCGACGGTGGCGACCGAAGGCGTGCTCTCGATGCTGGATGACGAGGCACTGGCGCAGCGCAAGGCGCGCATTCCGCTGGGCCGCCTGGGCGAGACCGACGACATCGCGCAGACGGCGCTGTGGCTGGCCTCGGCGGACTCGGCGTTCGTTTCAGGGCAGATGATTACGGTGGACGGCGGGCTGGCGAACGCGATCCTTTGACAGCTCGTCATTGCGAGCGAAGCGAAGCAATCCAGGACAGTTCCGCACCGCCCTGGATTGCTTCGCTTCGCTCGCAATGACGAAACTCATCCCGTCACCCTGAAACAAGTTCAGGGTGACGGAGCTTTGGGAGAAGGGCCTCCCCTCCCGCTCACAGCCAGCCCGGATCGACCTCCAACACCTCACCCCCGGCCGTGCAGCATGCCAGCCATGCGCCCACGCGCGGCAGTTCGCAGGCGGTGAAGTAACGCAATGCCGCTGTCGTGCCCGCCGCGATCCGCGCGCCCTTGCCGCGCGCAGCCAGCGCGAGGTCGAGCCAGATCCAGCCCACTACGGCATGCCCGAAAGCGAAGAGGAACGGCGTCGCCACCTCCAGTGCCCTCTGGGAGCCGCGCAGCATTTCGAGTGCGGCATCGACCTCGGCCCACGCCGCCCTCAGCGCTTCGGTCTCCGCAGCGAAGCCGTCCGCCGCAGCCAGCGTCGCCGCGATCCGCGCCTTGAGCACCGCCAGCCCCTCGCCGCCCTTCAGCAGCTTGCGGGCCAGCAGGTCGATGGCCTGAATGTCGGTCGTGCCTTCGTGGATCGGGTTGAGGCGATTGTCGCGGTAGACCTGCTCGACGTCGAAGTCGCGGGTGTAGCCGTAGCCGCCGTGGACCTGGATCGCCATGGCATTGGCCTCCAGCCCCATTTCGGACGAGAACGTCTTCACCACCGGCGTCAGCAGCGCCAGCAGCGCCGCGCTGTCGGCATCGTCCGCGTCGACCAGCCGCGCGGCGTAGAGGCACAGCGCCAGCGCGCCCTCGCCCAGCGCCTTCTGCGCCAGCAGCATGCGCCGCACCGCCGCGTGCGCGATGATCGGCACCGAGGCGCCATCGCTCCCGCGCCCTTGCAACCGCTCCTGCGCGTACGTCAGCGCATGGCCATAGCCCCGGCACGCCAGCGCCGCCGCACCGAGGCCGACCGAGATACGCGCCTCGTTCATCATCATGAACATCTGGCGCAGGCCCTGCCCTTCCGCGCCGACCAGCCAGCCGGTGGCGCCGCCGTTCTCGCCGAACGCCAGCAGGCAGTTGGGGATCGCCCGGTAGCCCATCTTGTGATTGAGCCCCGCCACCGCGACGTCGTTGCGCATGCCATCGGGCAGCACGCGCGGCACGATGAACAGCGAGAGGCCCGCCGTCCCCTCGGGCAACGCGCCGTCTGCGCCCGCGACTTTCGCCAGCACGAGATGGACGATGTTGCCGCCCACGTCATGCTCGCCGCCCGAGATCCACATCTTCGAGCCGACCAGCCGGTAGCGGCGGCCGAGATCATCCTCGCCCTCGAACGTCGCGCGGGTGCGCACGACGCCGAGGTCGGACCCGGCCTGCGGTTCGGACAGGCACATCGTCCCCAGCCACGCGCCCGCGATCTGCGGACGCGCGAAGGCATCGACTTGCGCAGGACTGCCGAACTCGGCGATCAGCCGCGCGTTGGCGACGGTCAGCATCGCGTAGGAGGACGTGGCGATGTTCGCCGCCGCGAACCATGCGAAGCTGGCGCAGCTCACCACGAACGGCAGGCCGTGGCCGCCCAGCGCCTCGGGAAAGCCCGCGCCGAACAGGCCCAGCTCGGCATATTCGCCCAGCGCCACGCGCACTTCGGGGTGGACGGTGACGCCCTGCGGGCCGACTTGCGGCTCCTGCGCGTCACCCGCCTTGAAGTGCGTCAGGAAGCGTTCGCGCGCCAGCGTTTCCGACAGGTCGAGCACGGCGTCCACCGTATCGCGCTCGGCAAGCGCCCCGACCTTGAGCCAGTCGTGCAGGCACAGGTCGAGGAATTCGCGGTCGAGCAGGCACGTCATGACTGCAGCAACACCAGCGCGTCGAGCGGCACCACGCCTTCACCCTCGGGCATGACCTTGAGCGGGTTGATGTCCACCCCGGCAAGGCGACCGTCGTTGGCGGCAGCGAAGCGCGACAGAGCGGCAAGGCTCTCGGCCAGCGCGGCGATGTCCGAAGGGGCTGCGCCGCGCACGCCCTGCAGCACTTTGCCTGCCGTGGTCTCGGCGATCATGCGGCGCGCCTCCTCGGCATCGAAGGGCACGGCGCGGAAAGTCACATCCTTGAGCACTTCCACCAGCACCCCGCCGAGGCCGAACATCACCACCGGGCCGAGCGTCGGATCGACGCTGACGCCCGCGATCACCTCGACCCCGCCCGCAATCATCGGCGCGATCAGCACGCCTTCGATCATGGCACCCGGCATCGCGGTGCGGGCGCGTTCGAGCACCAGCGCGCTTGCCTCGCGCACGGCGGCGGCGTCCTTGAGGCCCACCACGACGCCGCCCACTTCGGTCTTGTGGGCGATATCGGGCGAGCAGATCTTGACCACCACCGGATAGCCGATCGCGTCGGCCGCCGCCGCCGCCTCATCGGGCGTGGCGGCAAGGCGCTCGTCGGGGAACGGCATCCCGGCCTCGGCCAGCACCTGCTTGGCGGCGCGCTCGCTGAGCGTGCCGCTGGCGGTCAGCGGGGCAGGCAAGGCGGGGAGCGCCGGGCGCTCGGCACGCGCAGCCGCAAAGCTCTCGGCAAAGCGCGCCACCGCGCCGAGCGCGCGGGTGAGCGCGACGCTGTCCTCGAACACCAGGAAGCCACGTTCCTCATAGGCGCGCACGACTTCGGGCGGCGCGCTCATGGTGACGGCGCGGATCAGGCCCTCGCCGCCCGGCCCTGCCGCCTCCAACGCCTCGGCCAGCCGTGCGGAATAGCTGGGCAGTGCGGGCGTGGTGCCCAGGATCGCGACGAAGATGTCATAGCCGCCCTGCTCCAGCACGACCTGGATATAGCGCGTCATCAGCGGCAGGTCGGTCATCGCCTGCGCGGTCGCGTCGATCGGGTTGACCGGCGAGGCGTAAGGCAGCAGCGCCTTCAGTTCCGCCTGCGCCCCGGCGGGCATCGGGGTGACGGCAAGCCCGGCCTCGTCGCCGTCGTCGGCCATCTGGATGCCGAGGCCGCCCGACATCGAGAAGATGCCCAGCTTGTTCCCGCCCGGCAGGCCCGCCCGGGCCACGGCGTAGGCGATGTCGAGTTGCTCCGCCGTGCTGCGCGCGCGGTGGACGCCGAACTGGCGGCAGATCGCGTCGAACACGCCGTCGGAGCCCGCCAGCGCGGCGGTATGGCTGCCCACCGCATGCGCGCCCACTTCAGAGCGGCCGACCTTGAGCAATACCACCGCGATGCCGCGCTTGCGCGCAAGGTTGAGCGCCTCGAAGAACACCGCGCGGTTCCGCACGCCCTCGGCATAGGCCATGACGACCTTCACGCCTTCGCGGTCGATCACCCAGCGCAGCGCCTCGGCCATGTCGACGTCGCATTCGTTGCCGGTCGTGATCCAGTGACGGATGCCGAGGCCGCGATTGCGTGCCAGCTGCGCGATGTGCGAGCCGTAGGCGCCGCTCTGCGAGACGATCGCCACCGGGCCGGGTTCGAGGAACCCGTCGTCGAGCATCACCGAGAAGGTGCCGTAGTAGCCGATCGAACTGTCCGCCGCGCCAAGGCAGTTGGGGCCGAGCAGGCGCAGCCCTCCGGCGCGGGCGATGGCGACGATGCGCGCCTGTTCCTCGCGGCCTTCCTCGCCCATCTCGGCGAACCCGGCGGCGAAGATGATCGCGGCTTTCACGCCTTTCGCGACGCAGTCCTCCACCGCCGCGCGGGTGGCGGCGGCGGGCACGGCGAGGAGCGCGAGGTCGGGCACTTCGGGCAGCGCGGCGACCGAAGGCCAGGCCTGCTCGCCCTGCACCGTCTCGCGCTTGGGGTTCACCGGGTAGACGCGGCCCTGATAGCCGCTGGCGCGCAGATAGCGCAGCGGGCGTCCGCCGATCCGCGCGGCATCGTCCGAGGCGCCGACCAGCGCGATCGAGCGCGGCGCGAACAGCGCGTCGAGGCCGCCGGTTGCCGTTTGCGCTCCGGGCCGGATGTCTTCGCAGGTCGTCACGTCGGCTTTTCCTCTCACATTCGTTCGAGGCGAAGCCTTGTCACGGGCCCTCGCGCGTCGGTATCGTCAAGGCGCCAACGCGCCCTGTTTCATATCCGTGATATGACGCCTGGACATGAACACGCTCACCTTGAACGGTCATCAGGCACCCTTTTTCGTCATTGCGAGCGCAGCGAAGCAATCCAGGGCGGTGAGCGTTGCCCTGGATTGCTTCGCTCCGCTCGCAATGACGAATGGAAGGGCCACCGCGCGGCCGCCATCCCATCCGTGATAAGCGCCGCCGCGCGCCGACCGGCCCGGGATATCAGCCTTGTGATATTCCCCTCCGGACCCGCCCCGCAGATTGAACGAAACGCCCCGAGCGCGGACTTGAGTGTCCCGTCACGAAGCATGCTGCGCAGCATCTGCCGCTTGCGAACCGCGACGTGAGAGAACAAGGCGCATCGCGCCGGGGCCAGATAACAAGGCGCGAGTGAGCGCCACGGTTTGTGGGAGAAGAAGAGTGAAGATGTCCTCGATCATCAAGTGCGGCCTGCTCGCGACCAGTGCAGGGCTGGCGTTCGCCATCGCACCTGCCGCCATGGCGCAGGATGCCGCCGCCGACAGCGCCTCTTCTTCGGCCAATGACTCTGGCGCCCTCGACACCATCGTCGTCACCGCCACCAAGCGCGGCCAGGCCTCCAACGTGCAGGACGTGCCTTTCGCCGTCACCGCATTCGGCGCCGCGCAGCTTGAGGAACAGCACTTCACCACGCTGCAGTCGCTCAGCTACAACATGCCCAACGTGCAGCTGAACGCGGTCGGCACGACGCCGGGCTATGCCAACTTCTCGATCCGCGGCCTCGGCATCAACTCCTCGATCCCCTCGATCGACCCGACCGTGGGCGTCTTCGTCGACGGCGTGTACCTTGGCGTCAGCGCCGGTGTCGTGTTCGGCAACTTCGACATCGAGGGCCTCGAAGTGCTGCGCGGTCCGCAGGGCCTGCTGTTCGGCCGCAACGTGACCGGCGGCGCCATGGTGATCCGCACCACCACGCCAAAGGACACCTTCTCCGCCGACGTGCGCGCCTCGGTCTCGTCCGGCCCCGAATACAAGATCAGCGGCACCGTGACAGGCCCGATCGTGCAGGACAAGATCTCGGCCAAGCTGGCAGTCTACTACGACAAGGACACCGGCTATTACGTCAACGACTACAACAACAACCACGATCTCGGGAAGAACCGCACGCTGATCGTGCGCCCGGCCCTGCGCTTCACGCCGATCGACGGGTTCGAGTCCGTGTTCCGCTACGAATACGGCAAGTACGACGGCGACGGCGCGGTGGCGAGCAACCACGGCCTCAACCCGCGCGACAGTTTCAAGGTGAACATCGACGAAGAAGGCTTCGCGCATAACTACTGGCACTTCGGGTCCAACGAAACCAACATCGATACCGCATTCGGTGACGGCAAGATCACCAACATCATGGCCTACCGCGAATATAATGCGCGCGTGTTCAACGACATCGACGCCTCGCCGTCCTATGCGTTCCACTCGGGCAACACCACGCATCAGAAACAGATGAGCGAGGAACTGCGCTGGGCCGGCACCTTCGGCAAGGTCGACGTGACCACCGGCCTGTACTACTTCACGCAGCGCATCGACTACAAGGAACAGCGCAAGCTTTCCAACGGCACCCGCACCCTGTCGGGCGGCGGCATCCAGAACCAGGACACCTACGGCATCTTCGCCTCGGCCGACTGGCACTTCACCGATACGCTGACGCTGAACGTGGGCGCGCGCTACACCGCCGAGACCAAGGCGGTGAAGGTCGCCAACCTGACCGCGACCGGCTGCGACTACGAGGCGCAGACCTGCAACTACACCTTCAACGACAAGCACACCTGGAAGGGCCTGACCCCGCGCGTCGGCATGCAGTGGCAGCCCGATCCCGAAACGCAGGTCTACGGCTTCTGGTCGAAGGGCTTCCGCTCGGGCGGCTACAACTTCCGCAACGTCTACACCCAGGTCGATCCCGGCCCGTTCAACGACGAAGTCCAGAACTCCTATGAAATCGGCGTGAAGAAGGATCTCTTCGGCATCGCCCGCATCAACCTCGCGGCGTTCTGGAACACCATCGACAACGTCCAGCGCGAGATCCAGATCCCCGTCGTGGGCGTGGGCACCGCGCAGATCATCACCAACTCGGCCGACGCGCGCATCCGCGGCCTGGAAGGCGAACTGACGCTGAAGCCCGGCGCCGGCTTCACCCTGGCGGGCCAGTTCGGCTATACCGAGGGCAAGTACACCGACGTGTTCTACGACCTCAACAACGACGGCGTCATCAACGACACCGACTACAACCTGAAGCTTCCACGCCTGTCGCCCTGGAGCTACGGCGGCTCGATCGCGTGGACCGGCCAGTTCGGCGACTTCGGCCTCGACGCCCGCGTCGCCGCGAACTACCGCGACGCCGACTGGTACAACGACGCCAATACCGGCCTGATGCGCGCGGCCACCATGGTCGATGCCAACATCGCGGTGCGCTACGACAACTACTCGATCTCGTTCTACGGCACCAACCTGCTGAACGAGGCCACCTTCGGCGCCGAGGCCCCGCTGGCGTTCTTCAGCGGCTCCACCTTCTCGCCGCTCAACAAGGGCCGCGTCTACGGCGTGGAGGTCTCGGCCAAGTTCTGAGGCCGACGACGCCAAGGCCGGCGGGTTTTGCACCCACCAACTGCCCGCCGGCCGGCTTTTGAATACCCACGACCCACCTGTGCTATCCATTCCGCTCTTGCTGAGCCTGTTCAAGCATGCGGATTCCGGGATTATCGCGCGCACCATTCCGAATTGATGGCGCGCAGGATTC